>NZ_JAFEMR010000020.1:0-89677 GCF_016892495.1 Bacillus sp. RIT 809
AATAAGAATTTAACCAAAATTACATTAATAAGCGGTATCGCTCTTATACTTTATCATTTTTTAAAATGGTATTTAGTTTAATTCCTTACCCCATTTATTATGCCATTTCTTTCAATAATAGTTCATGGATTGTTTTTCTTAATATTAATTTTCACAATCATACATCTCATCAAACACAAAAATTGGAAACCATTAATTATTCAACTAATCATAGTAATTACTTGGATATGTATACCATTTAATGAGATTTATATAAATTTAGATTTTATTATCTATAAAGAAGACCGTGAAAAAGTTATAGCACTTATAGAACATAAAGAGTTAACTCCTAATGTTCATTATGATAGTAGACAAATTCATTTACCTAAACAGTTTGCATCCACTTCCAAAAACGGTGGGGATGTAATTATTCAACAAAATAAAAATGGTACTTCTGTTTTCTTTTTTACTTATCGTGGTATATTAGATAATTTTTCAGGATTTATTTACACACCAAATAATACTAGACCAAACAAATACGACTTTAATAATGAATATAAAGAAATCACAGAAATAGAACAAAACTGGTATTATGTCAAATCATATTAAAGAACACAAAAATTTTCTTTTAATTATATTAAAAACATACCGTATTTATAGAAAGGGAATGCTTGTATACTATATACTGATCTGTACTGCATTCCCTAATTAGGCCCGATACGAATTCTTGTCGTATTAGCTCATTCAAGGTGATGCATTTTTTTTACAAGCGATACATCTTTTTTATCATATACGTCGCTTTAACACCACTCAATATAGAGGTTGCTGTTTCAAATGAATCGAACCTTAACATAGGAGTAGCATCACACATCCATCAACTTAAGAATTTTCTCGTTTTGGATTATTTGTTTTTCTCAGCTTGATTGTGACAGGGCATTGCCAACAAAAAGCGATTTTCGTACGCTAAGCGATTTTTTATATAAAAAAGCCGATTTCCTGTAATCTAAAGGATAATCGGCTTTTTACTATTCATTTATTTGTAGTAGTTTAAGAAATTCTAAAGGTATAATCATATTAATTATTATCTATAAAACAATTCGTTTCTCAGTTTCTGAATCAAAGTAATGAACTTTGTCCATGTTTAAACCGAGCTCTATATTTGATTGACTTTGCACATCTAAAGATGTGTCCACACGTGCAACAAAGGATTGTCCATTAATGTTAGAATATAGATATGTTTCTGCCCCCATTAATTCTGCTACATCAATACATACCGTTACTTTTGCGTTATATGGTAAATCCTCGATTTCTTTTCCATAATAAAAGTCTTCTGGACGTATTCCTATTATGATTTCTTTATTCGTATAGCCCTTATTTCGCAAGCCTTTCATCTTCTCTTCTGGCACTTCAATTTTCCACTTATCAATCATAACTGCATTATCTGTTAATACTCCTTTGAAAAAATTCATTCCAGGAGAGCCAATGAATCCGCCGACAAATACATTCTCTGGATTATCATACACTTCTTTCGGTGTACCGACTTGCTGTATAATCCCATCTTTTAGTACAACTAAGCGCGTCGCCATCGTCATAGCTTCAATTTGATCATGCGTGACATATACAGATGTCGTTTGCAGCTGCTTGTGTAATTTTGTAATCTCAGCACGCATTTGAACACGCAACTTCGCATCTAAGTTTGATAAAGGCTCGTCCATTAAAAATACCTTTGCATTTCGAACAATCGCTCGGCCTAAGGCAACACGCTGACGTTGCCCACCTGAAAGTGCTTTTGGCTTTCGGCTTAAATACTGCTCAAGTCCAAGAATTTTTGCTGCATGTTGCACACGCTGGTCAATTTCTTCTTTACTATATTTTCGTAGTTTTAATCCAAACGCCATGTTTTCATACACACTCATATGCGGATAAAGCGCATAGTTTTGAAATACCATTGCAATATCTCTATCTTTCGGTGTAACATCATTTACACGCTTTCCATCAATATAAAAGTCGCCCTCTGAAATCTCCTCAAGTCCTGCAATCATACGTAATGTTGTAGATTTCCCACACCCTGAAGGGCCAACCAAAACGATAAATTCTCCATCATTTACTTCTAGGTTAAAATCTTTTACGATTGTCACATCATGATCATATTTTTTGTAAATGTTTTTGAATGATAGTTGAGCCATAGTATCCTCCTAGAATTCGAGCTATATTTATATGTTATATTTAAAACATTCAGTAAAATATTTATAAAATTTTCGAAATATCCTTCATACTGTCTAAAATATAATCCGCTTTTCCTTCTAAATCTTCCTTCCTGCTCGCACCCGATAAAACGCCCACTACTTTAATGTTACTATTTCTCGCAAATGTAACGTCTGTTAATGTATCACCTACCATAAGCACATCTTCTTCAGTTAGTGAAAATTTCTCTTTAAACATATGATAAAAGTCACTTTCAGGTTTTGTTCTATTCACACCATCATCTGCACCTAAAAAATCTACATAATCATATAACTCAGTCATTTTCAGAGAATGAATAGCTGCATCAACATCGTCTGCCGTAACAACCCCAATAATATATTCATTGTCTTTTAAATATCGTAACGTTTCCTTTGCACCTTCCACTTCTGTAAATACAAGATCATCTGCTGTAGAGTACTTTTTGAATAGAAGACATACATTTTGAATAAAATTCTCTTTATCCACATATTGATTTTCTAATAACGAATACCATGCAGCCGCAATAAAGTAATTTGTGCGACAAGCTAGTAAACTCGTACTCTCAAAATCGTTATCATTCATACCAATAATCGTTAAGTAGTCATCTCGTTTACTTTTTTCATTTGGATACGTTTGAAATATATCATCTAACACACGATGCACAATTTTGTACCAAACTGAATCTAACTGTATTAATGTTCCATCTTTATCAAAAATAATCGCTTTATTCACCTTTTATTCCCCCTATAACTTCATTCCATGTTTTTATATTTTTATTCTGAACTTTATTATGAATAGGATTAATAAATGCTACTAATTCGTCCTCTTCCCATCCCTCAACTCTAGCGTACGCCCCTTCATTTAAAGTGAATGCAAAGGTTACATCGCTTCCGTATTCTTTTTCAATCATTCTTCCATTTATAAGTAATCTCCACTCACACGGTTTATCTGCTTGAACGTTATAAATAATATTTCCTTTAGCCTCATCTCCGACAGCAATCGTTTCACCTTCGTTTTGAATATCTATCGCTAGTTTTCTAAATCGAGAGAAATAAATTCTTCCTTTTTGAATCGCAAATTTCAAGTTTTTAATAGATAAACCGTTACATAATACATATGTTCCTGGATCACCGTAAATGGATGGGTCTTTTGATCCTGGGAATGTTTTAGATGGATGTAAATGAGAATCACTTCCTCCTATTCCCCAAATTTTAAGACCATTTGACCACATTTGATCGAAACAACGTAAAGCTTCTAAAGTAGATGATTTACTTTTTTTATAAGTTGGATCACACATAATTTCCATCGTATGAACATTTTCTAAATTAATATTAATTTGGTTCGCCCAAGGCTTCATAAATGGATGATTCACACTCAATAAATAACCTTTTTCTTTCATGAGTGAAAATAGTGCATTCATTTTTTCAGCACTAAATGATTCATCTACATACTCTGTAAAATCAACAAATTCTCTTATGCCAAATATGTTGTAATGACCATAAGGAGTTGTAAGTTCCATAGATGGTATAATTAATGTGTTTCCTTTTTGATATGATGGCATAACAATATTGTGCTCCGTCGCATATAAAAAATCTAATTCTTGTTTTTCACATACTTCCATTCCAAGTTCATCATCTATCTCGCCATCTGTTAAATCTGTATGTTCATGAAAATCCCCTTTGTACCAGCGATGTTCTTCATTTACTACCTTATTAAAACGGTCTTCATCGATAAAAACATTGCCCTTACAAAAATGCTCTCTATTATACTTTCGCTCCAACTGATCATTCACTTCTATACTTACTGTATAGTCAACTTTTTCCCCAGTAAATTTCACTACTTTCTTTGCACAATGAGGGATATATACGACTTCTAATTCCCAATTACCTGACTGTATGTCTCCTCCAATACAACCAGCAGAACAAAACTTTGGATCTTTCGAAACGACTAGTTTTTCATTTACAATTGGAGTTTGATATTGTATACGTACATAACCGTTAGGATCTCTTAAGATTAGTAAAAGCGGAATTTTTCGGCTATCCCCTTGATCAATTGTTAATGTAAAGTTTGTAATATCAGTTTCATCCATTTGGAAACAGTGTTTATTTTTTACGAATGGAGAGAGTGTTATCGTACTTGTTATTTCGATCATAGTTCTCACACCTTTTCAAGTGAATTTTAGAGGCACTTCCTTCGTTCAAAAGCACCTCACGTTCGTACTACAACAGGTTTATTTCTTCTTTTTCAGAACTTTATCTAATTCTTCTTGCGCAACTTTAGCTGCTTCATCTAATGCTTTCTTTGCTGGAACCCCTTCAATCTCTACTTTATCTTTTGCTACATTTAAAGCGTCATTGATTTTTCCGCCCGTTGGATCTACAAATGGTTCCACTCCATTATTGTTGGCTTGTTCTAACGGAACTAATGCTTGTGGTTGTTTTTTAACAAATTCAGCATATGGACCGTACTCTGTTACATTGTTACGAACAGGAATATAGCCTGTTGCCATTGACCATTCAGCCGTTTTCTCCGTACTTGTCGCAAATTTCATAAAGTCATATGCACCTTTTGCTACTTCTGGATCAATATTTCTCGTTAATGTGAATAAATATGTTTCTAATTTTGGCGCTGGTTTATTATTACCCCAAGCTGGTTGTGGCAATGCGTCAAACGTGTTAAGACGTTCTTCTTCAGTCATTCCTTTACCTAATGATTTGAAAACAAATCCTTGGTCACCAGATGATCCTGTAAACCCTAATGTTCTGCCTTCTACTAAATCAATTACTGTTTTATCCCAATATTCCCATCCAGTACCACCTGAATGTATTTTCATAATTTTATCTTCATGAAGCCATGTGCGGAATTTCTCCCATACCGAAACCCAAGTGTCATCGTTAATTAATACTTTTTTACCATCTTCACTTAATACATTACCGCCAGCACTGCGAACTGCATCAATTAAGTTTGACGTCCCCCACATTGGCATCCAGCCAGCATATGAAACATTTCCGTTTTCACCACGTTTTGCGACTGTTTTTGCTACCTTTTCTACACCTTCCCACGTCTTTAAATCCTCTTTTGTAAAGCCATTTTCCGCTAATGCTTTTTTATTGTAATAAAAGATTTGTGTTGTACCGTAAAACGGAATTCCATATAACTTTCCGTCAATTGTTGCTTGCTCCATAAACCCTTTCCCATAATCTTCTTTTTTGAAATTAGTATCATTTTTAACATATTCATCTATAGGTACGATTAACTGTTTTTTAGCATATTCTTGAATGACATCTGAACCTAGTAATGCAATTGCTTCTTGGTTATTCGCTGCAAATCCACTTTGTAGCTTTTGATATGACTCATCGTAGCTACCCGCTTTTGTCGTTTTCACTACATATTTGTCCTGACTTTTATTGTATTCTTCCACAATCTTATCTACACGATCTGCAAGAGAGCCCCCTACTCCATTAATGAATGGAACAACAACCTTCTCCCCTTCTTTACTCGCTTTAACCGTACTCCCTTTTCCACCTGAACAACCCGCAAGTGCACTAACAAACAATGTTATAACTGTTAGAAGCATGAATAGTTTTTTCATCCCACATATCTCCTTTAATATTTAATTACCCCTTTATTCCTGAATCAGTAACACCAGATAAGAACCATTTTTGTAGAATTAAAAATACGATTAAGAGCGGCACCGTTGCGATTGTACTTGCAACCATAATGTGTGACCAATCTCGTCCTAAAGAACTATTAATGAAATAATCAGCAATTCCATTCGTAATTAACTTTTGCGTATTATCTTTCAATATAAGAGCTGGCCAGACGTAATTATTATAATTACCAATAAATGTGACCAATCCTAGAGTTACAAATGATGATCGTGTCATTGGAAAAATAATCTTCCAAAGAATTCGCCAATCACTCGCTCCATCAATTTTGGCTGCTTCTACTATTTCAAAACCAACTTTGTGGAACGTTTGTTTCAAATAGAAAATGCCGAATACGCTAACAGCCATAGAAATCATGTATCCAAAATGTGAATCAAGCAAACCAAACTTCCCTAACATTACATATACAGGAACATACGAAACAGCTCCAGGAATCATATAGGTTGCCATCACGACACTAAATGTAATATTTTTACCTTTAAACTTGTAAAATGCTAACATGTAAGCAAACAGTGCAGACGAAACAAGCACATATATAGTAATGATGAAAGATGTATAAAAACTATTAAATAAATATGTGTTAAATGGTAGTATGTCTAATACTTGCCGATAATTTTCCCAGTGAAATTCTTTAGGCCAAAAACCTCCTTGTAATACTTCACTAGATGTTTTAAACGAACCAAGTACCATCCATATGAATGGAAAAACAAATAGTATACTTGCTAATGCTAAAAAGAGATGCTTTACGATTAATGGACCTTTTTTCATATTATTCACCTTAATAGTTCACCCACTTATCACCTATTATTTTGTTAATAACAGATAGTAAAATTGTAATGATTAGTATGATAAATGCGATTGCTGTTGCAGATCCCATATCAAACTGTTCAAACCCTTGTTGGAAGAATAAATACAGTAACGTACGCGTTGAACCACTAGGCCCACCTTGTGTTAAAATTTTTATTTGATCGTAAGCCTGCACCGAAGAAATTGTATTAACGACAACTAAGAAGAAAGTTGTTGATGAAACCATCGGCAGTGTTACATATCGGAATTTCTGCCATGAATTTGCCCCATCAATACTAGCTGCTTCATATAAACTATCTGGAACTTTTTCTAATGCACCGATATAGAAGATCATCGTCCAACCAACTAATTTCCAAACCGTCATAATAATGACTGCTAACATCGCTGTTTGACTACTTTGAAGCCAGTCCAAACCTGGTATCCCGAAAAAGTTTAGAACTTTATTAATAACTCCAAATTGAGGTTCATATAAAAGTGACCACACAATGGATACAGCTATTGTTGGCGTTACCCAAGGTGAAAAGATCATTAATTGGTACAATGCAGAACCTTTAAATTTTTTTCGGAAGAATAATGCGAAACCTAAGCCCAATGCAATCGTTGGAATCACTGTTCCAATTCCGAAATAAAACGTATTGAGCAATGCTTGCATAAAAGAATCTTGTGTAAATAAATTAAAATAGTTTTCTAAACCAACAAAGTTAAAATCATTCGTCATAAAATCCCAATCAGTAAAACTAATACCTAAACTAATGAAATTCGGAATAATCCAAAACAATATTAGAGGTATTCCAACTGGTAGTAAAAAGAACACAGCTTTTGATAGTTTTATTTGCATTCTTGCCACCTCCTAATTCATATTGTACGAGTTCATTATTAACACAATGTTGTTTATTTGTTAACTAATTGTAAAAACAACAAATTAACAAAACAAAACAACATATAAACAATAAAAGAAGACTATTTCTCAACTTACTAAGAAATAGTCTTCTTTTAGCTTTTCTATACTGTTATTACTTCAACCCCATTACTTGTTAGCATATTTTGCCACGATTCATCGAGCTTCGCATTCGTATATAACGCATCAATATCACTAAAACTCCCGCTTTTATAAAACTTTGTCAAATTAAACTTCGATTCATCAGCCATCATTACAACTTGTTTTGCATTATTCTTTAACTGCTTATATATTTGTGCATCTTCAATATACGAACATGTCAGTTCTTTTTCTAATGAAATACCATCACAAGAAGCAAATAATTTATTAACAGTGAAATGATCCAGATAGTTTAATGTCATTTCTCCAGACAATGCTAAGGAATTCGTATTCAATATTCCCCCTATGACTATTAACCTACAATCAAAGGAATCATACTGGTCTTTCAGCTCAATAATTTTATTTACAGCTGGTATCGAGTTTGTTAAAATTGTCAAATTCTTTTTATCGTATATATAATCTAAAATTTGCATTGTGGTTGTCCCAATTTCAATTGCGATAATATCATTATCTTCTACGATTTTACTTGCTTCCATTGCAATTTTTCGTTTTTCTTCAATATTCTCAGATCGACGTTTATCAAAATGGAATTCTAGTGTTTGATCTTTCTTCTTAATTGCACCACCATGTATTTTCGTAAGCTGCCCTTCCTTGTGCAACATATCTAAATCTCTTCGTATCGTTTCTGTTGTAACATTTAGTACCTTCGCTAAATCATTCACCATAACTCGGTTGTACTTTTCTAACTCATCTAGTATGTGTTTTCTTCGTTCAAATTGCGTGTACGATTTCATTTCATTAACACCTCTTCAAATTACGAAAAATATTGATTTTCTAAAAACTCTTATTATACGTTACTTTTAACATAACATCATTTACAGAAAGAAGGAACGATTATCTGTACTATATTTCGTCAAAGGAACAATGGTATATATCACCATATTCACCATACTTTTTTATTACAAGAAGTCTATTTGTTTGGCACCCTTTTTTATAAAGAGCAGTACTTTTTATTTTCATCTAAAATTCAAATTTACTTAACAATAAAAACACGATTATAATAAATAAAAATTTATTGTTAAACGATAAATTTCATGTTAGATTAAATAGATAATTAATAAATGAGGTGCTTTATATGAAACAAAGATCAACACTCTTTTTAAAGACAGCTATTATTCTGATTGGAATCCCTGTTCTTGCTTTGTGTATATTTTTAGTTCCTAACATAGGGAATTATGCAGCGGAATTGTATCCCGATATTGCATATATAAAATATCTTATTTTAATCAATCTGTATGCAACGGTGGTACCTTTTTATTTCGCTCTGTATCAAGCTTTTAAACTTGTAAGCTTCATCGACAAGGGTAACGCTTTCTCGAAATTATCTGTTAGAGCTTTAAAAAAGATAAAAAACTGCGCAGTAACAATCAGTATTTTATATGTGGTAGGTATGCCACTCTTCTATCTTGTGGCGGAAAGAGATGATGCACCTGGTATTATTATACTTGGCATGCTCCTAATCTTTGCTTCAATGGTTATCGCAGTCTTTGCTGCCGTTCTCCAAAGACTTTTAAAAGATGCGATAGATATAAAATCAGAAAATGATTTAACGGTCTGAGGTGAATAACATGGCAATAATAATTAATATTGATGTAATGCTAGCGAAAAGAAAAATGAGCGTAACTGAACTTTCAGAGAAGGTTGGAATTACAATGGCTAACCTTTCTATATTAAAAAATGGAAAAGCAAAAGCAATTAGAATTTCAACTTTAGATGCTATTTGTAAAGCATTAGAATGCCAACCTGGGGATATTTTAGAATATCAACCTGAAGATACCGAATAAAAAGAGTCCTTCTTATATGAAGGACTCTTTTTATTGCTCATTACGGCGCAAAATTTATTTGGCCAGTAAACAATAAGATAATCGCGATAATCCAAAAAATAAAGAACGATGAGGAAAGTATTAATGAGATAATTGCAATTGCCTTCTTCTCTGTTTTTTTCGTCATTGTGATTATTGAAATTATGATACCTACGCCTGTCAGAGCAATCGTAATATAATCTCCGACTATATTACCCGCATTCGCTATTCTCGTCGGAGTTATAAAAACGAATAAAAAACACATAATTCCGATGAGTAAAGATACATAGCTTATTATGCTGTACTTCTTTTTGGAAAATATTTCTGTTTTCATAATTCCCCCCTTCTATATGGCTATGAACTCATTTTAGCAAAAATAACCATAATTTGGTTAAAATAAAAAAACAGATAAAGTGGACACTCCCACTTTATCTGTTTTTTATTTAATATATAAACCTGCTATTTCTTCTTTATCATTATAAGTTACGATAAAGGTACGTTGTTCTTTACTATATTTTGCTACAAGAACAACTGTATATAAACCATCTTTTTCTTCAATCGACTTTTTTTCAATCTTTTCGAATGTACCAGCTTTTGCAATTACAGGAGTAAGATCTTTCATTTTCTCCTCTGATAATGCAGTTTTCATCTTGCTATCAAATTTTTCATGCACTTCTTTATACTTAGATTCATTTAGTAACGTTACAATTTCTTCCGCTTTCGGAATAAACTTTTTTGAAGTACTTTCATCTACTTTATTACCAGTACATGCTGCAAGTGCGAACGCCGCAATAGCACTTATAATAATGAGTAACATTCTTTTCATTTTAATACACCCTTTCTTTTTAAGATGAAACTATAACTAAATACAAGTAACGCACAAATTGCTATTGTAACTTCTACAGTAAATATAGCCCTATTTGCTGGTACGTATAGCGGTATGATGCCTGCTAGTGCATTTACAGTCCCATGGATGAAAATTGCATATACAACATAACGAAATTTCTTTTGGACAACTGCTTGCAATACAATGAATGACAGACCGACATGGATTAACATCGCAAAGATACGTTCCACTCCACCGATAAAATAACTATCCGTATTTCCGCTAACTGTTTGCGATAATAATAGAGATACTACTGGAATACCGACTATCAACACAGCTTCAATACCACCGTGCCCTACTCCGAATAAAAATCCTGACTGCCAATCTCGTTGTTTCATAAAATAGCGCATTGCAATAAAACGAGCTATCTCTTCAAAAATACCAGCTGAAAAACTAAGCATAATCGCAAATAATATAGGCTGCATGACACTAAACATTGAAAAAGCTGTGCTATTTCCATTTAAATAATTCAGTATTGGTATACGGATTAAAATTTGTGATACAACAAATGCCAATACGCCTAGCATATACGGGATATAGCGTTTCTTCCAAAAAGCATATAAAAGTGCAACAAGTGGTAACCCTATACTTATAAACGCTGTAAAAATAAGACCATTCATCTCGTTTCACCTCTTACTTGAAGTGTATAAAAACGATTGAAGAAAGTATGTAGTTATTTCTTATTCGGTTTGATTTCCATCATAAATGGTTATCTGTTTTTTTAGTATGAAAGTTTGCGTGAAATGAGGACTCATATAAGTCGTTTCTAGCGTTGCATTATTCGTTTTATTTATAATACGTTTTAATGAGAATAACCCATATCCTCTGCCCTCTTCTTTCCTCGAATAGTTCTTCTCATAAATTTTTTGTAAATCAATCTCTTTATACTTGGAGCTATTACGAACAACAAAATATTGCTCTGCATCCATTTCAAAAAAGGCAATTTGCAGTACCTTTTCCTCACTATGTACCGCTTCTTCAGTTGCATTATCTAATAAGACTGAAATGATACGAATAAAAGGAACTATAGGCATCGAAACCTTCGCTATTTTTTCCGGAATATCAAGCATTACTTTTATTTGTTGTTGCTGGGCAGTACCCACTTTTGCTCTTAATACACTTTTCACTTCAGGTATATGTATACGAGATAATTTCGCAATATCGAGTTCATGATCATTGATTAATTTTAAAGTAGGAGTAATAACCTCATAATAAACTTGCTCGATTTCATTCACATTTTTTGTACGTATTCCCGCTTCTAACGCAAGTAACACATTAATATAATCGTGGCGGAAACTGGCCAATTCATCATGCATCGATTCTAATTTCTCAACATAATCGAGTAATTCTTTATCTAACCTTGTTTCATGTTCTTCTACCAACTTCGCTTTCGCCAAATGCGAACTCAGTAATACAATAAGTAGTAATACTAAGAACAATATAATTGCTGAAATAAAACTCAATTCACCATATTGCTGATTTAACTTTGCTAAAAAATCAGTGGATGGACTCGTTAAAATTAATTCAATAATAAACCCGATAATTAACAAAATATAAGTAACATAATATAGTGGACTTCCTACTATGTACTGAGCGATACCTTGAATTCGTTTACGAGCTAATACAATACCTATAAAAGTTATGAGCGACACGATAAGATGAATTATACTCGCTGTCCATAAATAGAAATCAAATGGTGTTAACATAAATAGTTTCATACCCACTTCGAGAAATAGCATTTTCACAAGCGTAATAATAACCATGCTAACAAGCGCAAAATATAAATTCCGCATAAAGTTCAATTCATTTTGCATCATTCCTAAACTTATTAGAAATAACACAATTGTACTATTAAGCTCTGGATATCTCGTTACTGTTACGACAATTACAAGTAAAATAATAAATACAACACTTAAAGACGCTAACATTCTATATGACAATCTATTGTACCGGATTAATTGAATGTATAAGAAGGTATGACTCATACTAGTGAGCAACAGTGCAAACACATCATAAATATACATTACATCTCACCCTTTAACATTGTACGTACTTTACTAACTAAACGCCGCGATACTGGAATTCGTTTCCCACTTTTTAATATCATCATCTTCTGCGTTGTATCATAAGAAGACATTTGTGTAATATTCACGACATATGATTGATGACAACGAAATAACCGTTCATCTACTATTTCAATCTCTTTTAATGTTCCATAAAAATAAACGATACGATCTAACGTCACTAAAGCTAAACGATGTGGATCATCGGTCATAATATATTCGACTGCATGAAATGGCAGTCGCACAGTAGCTTTACTATTTTCAACAATAAAATCATCCTTAGGAATAGTAGTCTTATTGCGTGCCTCATATTGAAGCAAACATTGCTCAAATACTTGATATCGTTCTTCATAAGGCAAACCTTTATCAATAAATGTTAAAGCTGATACCATGTATTGATACGAGATCGGTGCAAATTCTGAATGCGTCGTTACAAACACAATAATCCCTTGCGTATCATATTTACGAATTTCTTGCGCTACTTGCAACCCTTTACGTTCTTCTCTTTTTATCTCAATATCTAAAAAATAAATTGGTACATAAGTCGCCCGTGGAATGTTTTTAATAATGTTTTCACTTTTACTAGTTACTTCGATAAAATCGTACGGCAACATATATTTCTCACAAATCTCTTCAACTAACCGCTTCATTTGCTGCGCTTGTATGACATCATCTTCTAAAATGAAAATACTCATATTATCACTCTCTTTGTAAAAATCTTTCACTTACTTGAAAAAGCTCAAAAGCTCAACCTTTCATCTGTAAATTTATCTATGACTATATAATTCAAATTGTTATAGCAATCTCCTTCTATATAATTGAAAGAATTAAACCGCTATATTTCTTTATAAAACATAGAAAATAACCTCTACTTCTCGAAAAAAGGTAGAGGGTTATTCAAACTATTTATAAAGAAAGCTCCCTATCTCTATCAATAACTACCTAAAAAAATTCGTTTTATCCACCTTCTATTTTGTAATTACTAAATCCGCTCTCTCCCTTGGCAATTCCGCTTCCAAATAATGCTCCTCAGCTTTCCAATACCTACTTTGAAATTTGGAAAGGTTCTTCTGCGTTTCTGGACTTTCACGTAGAAACCTTGTCTCTCTTGAACAATCCAAATACACCATATAATGAAAGAAATCTCTCCATTCTTTTCGCTGCAGAAAAACACCTTCAACAATTATTACACCTACTAAAGGAAGCTGTATTTCTTTCATTTCACATATGTCTGTTTCATCATGATAGAAAGGCAATTGTATTTGTATATCGCTTTGTAACTTCCCAAAAAAGTTTCGCTGCAACCACTCTATATCCCATTGAAGGTTGTAGTACTCATACCATTCTGCAAATCCAGTACTATATCGCTTGTTACGCTCGGTAATGTGATCGTCAATATGAAAAATATGAAACGGGATTCCACTTTGCTTCATATCTGCTTCCAACTCTTTAACCAAAGTTGTTTTACCCGAACGACTTAGACCATCTATACCTAATATAAATCGCTCATCTTTATGCTCCTTAATAACTTTCATTATTTCACTTGTGCTCATTACTTTTGCCAATCTTCTTTTAATAATGAATAAACGACCGTGTCATGAGCAACATCATTTTGAATCATATATTTTCGAAGTAATCCTTCTTCTTGAAATCCGGCTTTTTTTAATAAATTACGGGAAGCTTCATTTTCTATATATACGACAGCTGCAATTCTTATAAAGTGCAACGTTTCAAATCCGTAAGCTAGCATTGCTTGCAGTGCTTCGGTTGCGTATCCTTGTCCCCAATATGTATCATCTAGCTCATAACCAATTTCAGCTCGTTTATGATGATTGTTAATTAAATGAAATCCACACGTACCAATTAATTGATCTGTGCCTTTCTTCTCTATTCCCCAGCGAAATACACTTCCCTCTTCATTACGCTTTCTAAACGTTTGAATAGTCGTTTTCGCTTGCTCAACATTTTCGAAAGAGTCCATTCCAAAATAACGAATAACGGATTCTTTTGAAAAATAATGGAACATCGCTTCTGCATCTAATAGTGTAAGTTCTCTTAATAGTAAACGTTCTGTTTCTAATTTTGGAAACCCCATCCTCTTTTTCTCCTTCTATTCTAATGAACTACAAATTTCAATATAATTACCGTCTGGATCAGCAATGTAAGCAATTGTTTGTCCCCACGGTTTTACGATTGGCTCAACTAGAACTTTAACCCCTTGTTCTTTTAATTTCTCAATCGTTTCCTTAACATCATCTACAACAAACCCTAACTCAAAATGGGAAGATTGTAGTACACCTTCTGTAAGAGGTAGTCCCGTTAACTTCTTAACATCCTCTCGTGTATTCATCGCTAAAATTGTTGCCCCTGTTTCAAATTCGATATATGTACCGTGTTCAGCTTTTATAGGTAACTGTAAAATATCTTTATAGAACCTTAAACATTCCTCAAACTTTTCTACATATAAAATAATGTATTTCATTTTTAAGTTCATAACTATTCCCCCTTTACCTTCACCTCTAAAAATTCGACAAATGTTTTTAAAAACCTTGTACCTTATAGAGACGAGCGCAAAAAAATGAGGCCGATTTCTCGGCCCCCAGCTTATTGGCATAAAACAGGAGATTTGGTTTGGACATAACCAGTTCTTACATTCATTATATTTTATTTTTTCTGAATTTTAAATACATTAAACACCTATTTATATTGAGAAAGTTTTTTTACTTGCATAAAATCATAGCGCTTAAGAAATGCTACAAATGGAGGTGTATACATATGGAACCAATGCTATGTCCAAGTTGTAAAACGAACCGAACTCGCTTTAATATTCTTGAGCAACAAGTAAAACCAGTAAAATTAAATCCACAAACTGGTCAAGTAGAAGAAGAATACACAAATGAAACGATGAACGCTTTTCATATGGCTTATCAAGGACCTACTTACCGAGTCCAATGCGCTGTATGTGGACTCGTTGAAAACCCTGAACAATTTATTAAACCTGCTCAAAATCAGTCTTTCTCTTAAACATTTTCCCTACCCCCTATCAGTTTTCTATAGGGGGGTTTTTCCGTTTTACGTAAGTAAGGTGGACAATTGCTGTTTAATCAAAGGTTCCTAATTCATCTACATGTCTACTATTCATACACCGTCATATATTTTTCAATTTCACACGATTATAGTGGACCCAATAGAGTTAAAGAACAGCTAAGCCTTGCGACCCAAAGTAAGGAAAATTGGATGAAGCAACAACCTGCAACCTTACTAGACTACCATCACTTTGAATATTAAATGCTGACACTGTCCCCTGATTTCCGTTAAGGGTGTAAAAATTTCGTCCATCTTTACTCACTCCAACATCCATCGGAAGACCTGGTGCTGTCCCCGGCGGTGTACTAGTAATATGCCTTACTACTGACAGTACTCCATTGGGGGCGATCTGATAGGTGGATATGGTGCCACTTAAAGTGTTCGTAGTATAGGCAAAACGTTCATCCTTCGTTGTTATAACCCAACAAGCAGTTTTATATCCGTTTTGTACAGAGCCGCTGATTACATGAAGAGTACCGTCATTTCTCAATGAATAAGATGACAACGCATTTGAAACTGCTTCTGTAACTAAGAGAATTCCGGACGATAGAAAGTAAGCACCCAATGGGCCTTTACCGTAAGAATCATTAACAATTGGTCCTGTAACCGTACCATCTGTATTTATATGGAAGACACTGAGATGGTTTGATGTAAGCTCGGAGACAACGATTTTACTACCATCCGGGGTGAAGAGAACTTGTGCAGGCTGAGCATTAAAGGTACTGAGAGCATGAGTGGATCCTGGAATATGTGTAAGGTTTCCCTTATCATCTATGTGAAATCCAGTAATATTTGATGCAAAATTGTTTGCAGCATTACCTACATTGGAGACGTAGAGAAGATTATCATACACACCAATGCTATTGGGCTGAGCACCTCCTGATGGCTTTACATCCACGAAAATCGGCACCCCGTTATCTGCTATGATAAAACTACTGATACTATGACTGCCTGCGTTAACTGCAAATAGGAAACGACCATCACGGGACAATGTCAGAGAACCTTGTGATGCTAGAGGATCTATACCATCGTTTGCCGTTTCTGTAGAAACTTCCTTTATACCAGTACCTCTTCCATAAGTTCGGTAAGAACCTAAAAAGGTGAGCATTCCATTCGTATCCATATGAAAAGCAACAATGTGATTCATTACTTCATTATTAGTCATCATGTATACCATACTCGCACGAGCACGAAAATAATTGTTCATTCTCTGCATTTTATGACTTTCCCCCCTTCATAATTTTATATGGTTCTTTTTCCATTTAAATTCCCATGCAAATGGAAATTGATTTAGGAACAAATGCTACTCACCTTGTAATTTCTTTAAGTGAAAACCTTATTCACTTCCTTATTATATTTGAAACTCCACACCCTTCTGGTAATATTTACATAAAAGAGGTGAAACAAATGATTTTAAATAAAAAGTTAATGATTCCATCTACATTTCTACTATTAACTTGTCACATAGTCATTTTTACTTTTGGATCTTCGATTGGAAGAAGATCTCGACTCCTTACGGTCTAGCTATATGGATTATTTCTACTGTTTGCAGCTTTTTACTTTATTACCACTTTAAACATCAAAAATCTAATAAAATAGTATTAATCAGTAGTTCATTATTATTAATCGTTTCTTCATCATTTATGATTTTTTTAGGTATTATTACTAGTATTATCTTTGTAACTGTTAGTTCTATGCCTTAAATATATAGTCTTTTATTATGTAAAAAAGAGTGAACAAAATAGAATCACATAAAAATTAAAGAAGATGATTCCGGTAAATCATCTTCTTTTAAAATCCAATCTTTATTATAATATTTCGCTTTTCAATTTCTTAATTTTCCATAAGAGCCTCATAAAGAAATAAGCATACATACAACCTACAAGCCCTGTCATAACTTTTGCCCAAATTGGCACTCTTGATTCTGTTGAATTTAAAAATACGCTATACATTGAGGGTAATATAGTTATTGAAATCAATGCGAAAAATTGTAATAACTCCTTCATTTTTTGCACCTTCGTGTCCTTCTCTGAATATATGTCAGGTAACTCAATTCCCTCCTCTACTTCCTTACAAAAATAATTCCATCTTGTAAAACTTGTGACACGTTTCCAACCAGACATTTCATATATTTCAAAGTACTCTTGTTGTTTTTCTTTTGAATCCCTGTAAACCAATCTAAAATCCGCTTTATATATTACATCTTTTGGTTCTGTTTTCTTAAACGTATACATCAAATTATACCTTTGTAACGCCCAGCCTTTTTGATGCATTTTCCGTAAAAAAGCTTCTTCTTTCTCTAAACTCCATGCCATGAAAAATTTGAATACCTTTTTTGTCTTCATCTTTCATTCACTCCCCTAATATACTATTTCCATTTCTTACAGATCGCTGTAATCTATTGTACTCCAGTTCCAGTACTTCTCTCCCAAACGGTGTTAGCTCATAGCACTTCTTTCTGTCTGTTGAGGCAACTTCAACAATTAACTTTTCTTTTAATAACTTCGTCGTATTCCCATATAAAGTACCAGGACCTAGCTTTACTTCCCCATTTGTCATCTCTTCTACCATTTGCATAATTCCATAACCATGCATTGGCTTAACTAGTGACAATAATATGTAATACGTCGCCTCAGTTAATGGAATGTATTTTTGCGCTTTCGCATTCATTATAACTACCTCCGATACATCGCTTCATGATATATCGACTAACGATACATCGTATACCGATATTATATAATCACATTCCAAAATATGCAAATAGAATTTAAAATTAAATATCCATTTCTTCGGATTAAAAAATCATACCAATTTTCTGAATAATTTGTTAAAATATAGAAATACTAACTCTTTTATTATGGAAGGAATGTTACATATGATAAATAAATTAAAAGAAAATATAGGGTCTGTTTTTGTCGGTAAGGAAAATGTAATTGATTTACTCCTCGTTTCATTACTTGCTGATGGACATGTACTGCTTGAAGACGTTCCTGGCACCGGGAAAACATTACTAGCAAAAACAATTTCTAAAAGCATTGGTGGTAATTTTTCTCGCGTTCAATTTACCCCTGATGTACTTCCGAGTGATGTAACAGGTATTGAATACTTCAATCCAAAAACGAGTGAATTCGAGTTAAGACTTGGACCAGTCATGACAAATATACTACTTGCAGATGAAATTAACCGCGCGATGCCGAGAACACAATCTAGTTTGTTAGAAGCGATGGAAGAACGACAAGTAACGCTTGAAAAACAGTCTACTCCTCTTCCAAAACCGTTTTTTGTTATTGCGACGCAAAATCCGATTGAATCACAAGGAACTTTCCCTCTTCCAGATGCACAGCTTGATCGCTTTTTAATGACGATTTCAATTGGTTATCCGTCTCCTGAAGATGAGCTAAAAATGATGCGTCGTTTTCGTAACAATGCACCTTTAGAAAGCGTCACATCTGTCATCTCTTTAGAAGAAATTTTAGAAGCACAGAAACGAGTAAAAGCCATTTTCGTATCCGAACCGTTAGAACATTACATAATTAAACTTGCTCACGCTACAAGAAATCATGATTACATTGCCAATGGTGTAAGCCCACGCGCTACATTAGCTTTAGTACGTGCTGTTCAAGCATTAGCCTTTTTACGCGGCAGAGAATATTGTACACCTGAAGATATACAATTTTTAGTTCCTTCTGTTTGGAATCACCGTATCGTCTTATCAATGGAAGGTGCATTACGTACGACAAAAAACGAATTAATGCAAAGGATTTTAAAAGAAGTTGACGTACCCGTGGAGATTGAGCAAGCATGAATGGACAGCGCGTTGTAACTGTACCTTTATTTTTTCAAATCCACATTATTCAATTAACTGTGCCCATCGCTTTACTATTTACGTTTTTTCTACCGCAACGAATTATTATGTTTCTCTTTTTCTTCTACTATTTATTTGCGATTTTCATTTATAAATATGTCGCTTACATAGAGAAAAGATTTCAAGTTATAAATGAAAAACAAACAACTCGGCTTTTCCCTGATGAATCCGGACAGTTTTTTATTCATTTAAAAAATGGGGCAAATATACCACTCGTTAACGGTGTTTGTTACTTTCATTTAAATTCGTCCCTTATACCGCATAAAGATCAAGGGATTGAACAAATATCAAAAACGTTATTTTCTTTCCCATTTTCACAACCTGCTCATTCAGCACAAAAATGGGATTTAACATTAACCGCAACGAAGCGTGGTGTCTTTCAAATTGAACAATTTGAATGTGTTTTAAAAGACCCTTTTCATTTATTAACTGTCCATTTACCTGTTTTCGATAAATTAAAGACTGAAATTATTGTATACCCTACTCCTAAAGAAGTAGCCGGTTTACAAGAACTTCAGCAACTATTAACAGGTTCGTATCGAACGAATTTCTCTTTTTACAATGATGAAACATCCATTATCGGTGTTAAACGATATGAACGTGAATCTTTCCGCTCTATTCATTGGAAAGCATCTGCTAAAATGCAGGCGTTACAAGCGAAGCAATATGAACCTGTAAAAAATTATAGTTGGACGATTTGTCTTTCTTTAGCTGCTGATCGTGGGTTTGGTTGGAAAGAGAATGTAGAAGACCTTATTTCATTTACCACATACATTTGCCAATACGCAACGAAGCATCAAATTCCGTTTGAGTTATTTATTAGTATATTAGCAGAAGGTGGCCCTTTGCATTTACCATTAAACGAAGGACAAGCGCATTACGGGAAGGCACTAGAGGAATTGGCACGTATTTCAGATGATAGTACGCTTCTTCCGAAACAAGGATTTCTTCACTATGTAACGAGAAAAAGAGAACGCTCGTCTACGATGATTTACATCGGTATACAGAAGAATGAGCTCCCTCTTCTAACGCAACCTACATTTCTCATAAATAATGAAGGGATGGTGGAAGCAGTTGAAAACTTGGCTCTATCACGTTAATGACTTTATTCTGCTGCTCCTCCTTTCGTTATTAACGGAAAGAAACGAAATAGTTGGTATTGCTATATTTTTAGCGACCGGTTATGTAGGAGTACTTCTTATTCATAAATTAATGAAGAAAAAAACAACAGGATTTGTAATACTGTTAGTTGCTCAAATAGTCGGTTGTTCTTTCATTCTACCTTTTTCTCTTTTTGGCACAATTATGTTACCACTTTTCTTCTTTATCGTACACGCGGTCGGACCTGGATATCCGGTTCAAAAATCGTTAGGCGGTATTGTATGGTTTGTCGTTACAGCTATATTTTATGCGCCGTTTCCTCCAGTATGGAAATTGTTACTATTAGTTTTACACATCATGATTACATTTTGGTTAACAGGTTCAAATCGTAATCAACAGCTATTACGTTTTTCTTCTATTATTGCTATTGGAACAATTAGTGCTTTACTTATTCCGGTATTCCCTTATATTCGTCTTATTTTTTCTTATATCGTTCAAGTAGTTGCGTTAGGATTCGGATACGCTATCAATCCGTTATTTTCGGCAGCTGCATTAAAAGAAACAGATGATTTTTGGTCGAATAAAGGGAATCTAAAAGATCCTACAATTAAGGAGGAATTGGGGCAACGTACTTTTGATCCAACTCTCATAAATAGCGTTACAATAATAGTCTGTACAGCCATCGCTATTTACGTCGTTTGGAAAATAGTAAAAAAACGAAAATATTTAAGCTTAGCAAACATGCCAGTCTTCGAATCTACAATCATTACTGATAAAGAAGGAATTAGCCAAAAACGCATGAAGCGAAATAAACCACCACATAACGAAATTCGAAAAGAAATTTTCAAACTCGAGAGTAAGCTATCCTCTCCTTTAAATCGTGAACGAGGAGAAACTGTTGAAGCTTGGTTGGAAAGAATAAATCGTGAAGAAGAGGTAAATATTCAGAGTCATATTATTATAGATGCTTATAATGCAGTACGTTATTCAAACAGTGAAAATGCTGTGCTTTTGCATGAATTTAAGGAAGAGGTTCATAAGCTTTATACTTATCAGAAGAGTTTGAAGAAGAAGAGAAAATAATGTATACAAAAAGACTCCTATTAAACTAGGAGTCTTTTTGTATAAAAGTCCACGTTGCTTTTCAAAATTTATGCTTTTTTCCCTGCTTCAATTTCTAAAGATTCTTCATGCCACCAAAGTGTTTCTTCAGGATCCTCTTTAGCGATTTGATGTGCTTCTTTCTTCGATTCTACGGTAGGATAAGATCCTTTTAATGCACGTCCTGATGTTGTAACAAACAGTACACTAAATACAACTAATCCAATTACACTTACACCTGTTAAATAAAATGCTGGTGCCAGTGGATTACCAGTCGCATGAACTAAGTATGAACATACAAGCGGCGTTGTACCACCGAATATGGATACAGAAATATTAAAGGAGATAGAAAGTGCACGATAACGTACATCGGTGAAAAAGAGTGCTGGTAATAACGAAGGCAATGTTCCTTCATAAACACTAAGGAAGAAACCTAAGACGAAAATACCCGCAAACATGGCTACAATATGTCCGTTACCAATTAATAAAAATGCTGGAATTGAACATAATGCTAAACCAAGTAAACCAATTTGTACTACGCGTTTATTACCTACTTTATCACTTAATTTACCGAAATAAAGTGCCAGTGGAATCATAAGTGCCATCGTAATTGAAATAATTAATAAGCCCGTTGTTTCTTTGACTTTTAGTACTTGTGTTAAATAAGAAGGAATATACGAAAGGATCATATAGTTTGTAATGTTAAAGAAGGCAACAATTACTGTGCTTAATAAGAAGTCTTTTTTGTGATATTTTAATATATCCATAAATGAAAATTGTTCGTTGTCTTCAGATTCCTCTTGTGCTTTTTCCATCTCTTGAAAGATTGGAGATTCATCTAAATGACGTCGTAAATATAAACCGACCAAACCAATTGGTGCAGCAATTAAGAAAGGAATACGCCATCCCCAGCTGAGCATTTGCTCATCTGTTAATAATAACGTTAAAATGGTAACAATTACCGAGGCAGCAATGTAACCTGAGAGTGTTCCAATTTCAAGACCACTACCGAGTATACCACGCTTTTTATCTGGAGAAGATTCTGCGATATAAACCATTGCTCCTGAATATTCGCCGCCTGTAGAGAAGCCTTGAATCATTCGAGCAACTAAAAGTAGTATTGGTGCCCATACACCAATTTGTTCATAGGTTGGTAGTAATGCGATGAATAATGTAGAAAGTGCCATTAAAATAATAGTTGTACTTAAAACAATCTTTCGGCCATACTTGTCTCCTATTCTACCAAAGAAAATACCTCCAATTGGTCGAACGAGAAAGGCCGCCGCAAATGTACCAAATGTAAGTACAAGTTGCAAACCACTATCATTCACACCCGAGAAGAATAATTGACTTAAAATAACCGCTAAATAAGCATATAATCCGAAGTCAAACCACTCCATTGCATTCCCAATGCCAGTAGCAACAACTGCTTTCCTAGCTTGTTTAGGATTGACAATATTAACGTCTTGAGGTTCAAAATTTAAATCATTATTTTGTTGCATATAGTCAAACAGCCCCTTATTTAATTTAACTTCTTTCAGCACACCTTCTCTTACTAGAATAAATTCAATACGAAGCACTTAAGGAAAAGCAACGTCTCCTTATCTGTTATTATTGTTTCACATAATTAAGTATTTGTCCAATTAGATTCTTTCTAGGTTAAGTAATTAAGTATTTTAAAAAGCTGAAAAAGCGCTGTATGAGTGCCTTTGTCAGCTTCTTATTTTAATATATAAATTTATTTTTTGTCCCTATTTTCTTCCTGTACGAATTATAAATAAGGTACTTTTTATATTTGTATTTTCATCAAAATTCTTAAACACTTGCTATAGCTGCCACACTATGAATAGCGAATATAAATTCATTAATAAATGCATCAATTTCCTCTTTCGTAATTATATACGGTGGAAGTAAACGGATGATATTCCCTTGTGTAACATCGACTAACATCCCTTTCTCCATTAATTCTAGCTGTAATTTCTTTACGTTTTCATTTGTATCATTCATACTAATTCCAAACATCATCCCAGCATGACGTACTTCCTGAATATAATAAGAATTTTTTTTCTGAATTTCTTGCAGTTTATCATTTAAATATAGTGACGTTTCATAAGCTTCTTGCATTAAACCATCATCAATTAATGTTGTTAATACCGTTAAACCTAAAGCTGTTCCCATTGATGAATGAGCAAATGTTGTTCCGTGATCTCCTGGTGAAAATACATCACATAACTTTTCACCTACAATGATTCCTCCAAGCGGTATCCCGCCCCCTGCCCCTTTACCAATTTGAATAATATCTGGTGTAATATTAAAATTTTGATAAGCAAATAGTTTTCCAGTTCTACCCATACCACTTTGTACTTCATCGACTATGAGGAGTACATTATACTTTTCACACAGGAGCTGAATCCCTTCTAAATATTCACTTGATAAAGGATAGATCCCACCACTTCCTAAAACAGGCTCTAGCATAATTGCAATGGGATGTTCATTAACAATTGTATCTTCTAATTCCTTTATATTTTCACGCTCCACTTCATATACAGGAATAGATGTTTTAGGGAAGTTTTGATATATACTTTCTTGTCTTGTAAAGTGAAGAGCTCCTAATGTTCGTCCGTGGAAACTACCTTTCAGTACAACGACTCCATCACGTTCTTCATTCGTAATAGATCTATATTTATCTATTAATTTTAACGTTGTTTCTGTCGCTTCTGTACCAGAGTTTGTAAAAAAGACTTTTCCATTTTTTAAAGAGTAATCAACTAATTTCTTTGCATACTCAATCGCAACTGGGTTTAAAAAATGAAATGGCAGATGCAACGACTTCGTAACTTGCTCCATTGTCGTTTGTACAATTTTAGGATGATTGTATCCTAATACGTTTACCCCTACACCAGAAAACATATCTAAATACTCTTTACCCTCCACATCATACAGTTTACAACCTTCCCCTCTTTCTATTGCAACCTCCGTGCGACAATACGTAGGCATCATATATTCTTTATCTAATTGAAACCAATCCGACATGTTCAATTCCTCCTATTTATTTTTACTATTTTTTAATGTTCATTATCTATAAAGTTATTTATCAATTAATTTTTAAGATTGAAATTTTAATAGTGGGTTTTCCACCTTTTTACCAAAACGTGTTATTTCTCTTTCCGATATTCATTTTTCCATAATTTCTTCTATTTCAACAGGTCCACTGTATGTGCCTTTTTTTCATCTAGCGGTATGTTACTAATTTGAACTTCGTATGTAATACATAATCAAGGCTAAAGAATCATATTTAGTAACAATCAACGAAAAAATTTTGGAGGCTATGTCGATGAATGAAAAACATGATAAACAGAGGCAATCTTTATTAGGAGAAGACTTAAATAGCAATCGAGAACTTAATGAACCAGCTAAACTTCACTCTCAAACAGTTGGTTCACGTGGACCTATTTTAAAGCAAGATAATGTACTGCACGAGGCGTTACAAGAATTTATTCATGAAAAAATTTTAGAAAGACCTGTTCATGTAAAAGGTTACGGTGCATTCGGTTATTTCCAAACAATATATCCGATGTCAGAACATACTAAACTAAGTTTTTTACAAAATTCTAATGCGAAAGTTCCTGTTATGGTACGATTTTCATTAGCTGTTAGTACGAAAGGAACACCTGATACTTCTAGAAATGTACGCGGTTTTGCTACAAAATTTTATACAAATGATGGCGTTTTTGACCTTTTATGTAATCACATTCCTGTCTTTTCTGTTCGTGATCCGATGCGTTTCCCTGAAACTATTAACGCGTTATTGCCTTCACCTAAAAATAACTTACTAGATCCTAATAGATTTTGGAGTTTTGTCGCTAGAGCACCCGAATCCATTCATTTTGTTGTCCGTTTATACTCTGATGCTGGTACGGCAAAAAGTCTTCGCCACATCCCAGGACATAGTGTAAATACATATGTTTGGAGAAATGCTCAAGGTTATCGAAAGTATGTAAAGTATCATTGGTATCCATTTGAAGGTGTACAATCCATTACTAGTGAGGAAGCAAATAAACTAGCTGCCAAAAATCCTGATTATAGCGGGAAAGATTTATACGATGCAATTGAGGCTGGTAAACCAGTGGAATATGGTTTATATGTCCAGCTCATGGATCCAAAAGATGAAGCACATCTTTCTTATGATCCTTTAGATGATACAAAAGTATGGGACGAAAAGGCGTATCCGCTTATACCAGTCGGTAAAATGGTATTAAATAAAAATCCTGAAAATTATATGGAACAAGTCGAAAAAGTGTCCTTCTCTCCTTCTAATTTACTGGATGGAGCAGAACTATCTGATGATAAAATGCTACAGGGCCGTGCTAATATTTATAGCGATTCTCAAAGACGAAGAATTGGACCAGAATTTCGTAAATTAGCGATTAACCAGCAGCAAGATTGGACACCTGCTAATCAAATTACAAGCGGTGACGGAAGATATGTCGAAGGGAAACTTGAAAGAGCTTCTATAACTAAGCAAGATGATTTTGGGCAGGCTGGTGAATTTTATGCGAAGTTATCACACATTGAAAAAGAACATCTTGCTGAAAATTTAGCTAATGATTTGAAAGTTATATCCAATGATATTAAGAAGATAGTTTTGGGGTATTTCGATCAAGTATCAACTGATTTGAAAACAAGCATTGAGACAAAAATGAAAGAGCATTAAGAAGATTAAAACATGCTTTACGAATGAGAATTCAAATCTATATTAATTATTTTCTTGTCAAAATCCAATGAGGTTATTTAATTTAAAAATATAAAGCCAATATACCCCTGTTCTATAATTAGAACAGGGGTATATTGAAGTAGTTTAATGTTTAACATTAACTACTTTACTTAGCTAAAAAATGCAATAAGTAGCCTTTCAAAACAAACTATAGTAAATTATTTTACTTGCACTGTATAATTCCCTGTTCCACCGCCATACTTATATACACTTAAGTAATATTTCCCTGGCTTCGCATTATAATTTCCAAGCAATTTGTTTCCATCACGTTTTGTTGCATAAGCTACATAATTATTTAGATCTGATTCAGAATATAATACCCAGTTCAGTCCAAGGTTTTGTTCGTTCGTAACAGAAATCTGTAAATCTTTTTGATCCTTTACATCAATAACAAATTTATCCCCCTGATCTTGATCGCTTAAGTTTCCTCTTAACAAAATGTTCAAAGATAGTGGATTCGCTGTTTCAAATGAATTATTCGGTTCTTTTTCTACAGCCGTACCTTCTTCTGTATTCACTCCGCTAAACACAACATCATATTCAAATTGTCCAGCATTATTAACACGGTAATTTACAAAATAAGCAGTCAATGTTTTATATCCAGTCCACTCTTTTCCTGAAAGACGTTTCAACATATCATTTGTTGCTTGATTCATTACTTTCCAATCCTCAATCTCTCCTTTTGCCGCACTTCCAGTATATGTCCCCTGTAGTGTAAATGTATTAAAGAATTGTGATTTATTCTTTGTTACTTTCACATCTTTTAACTTTGCTTCATTAGTGATATCTGAAGTAACGTCCGAAAGCGATTTTGGATCATGCTGCGCTAAGTAATCATCTGATACTTGTGGAATTGTATACTTATCACGATTATCAATAAGCGTTTGCATATAAGATTGATATTCTTCATTTAATTTATTATCTTTGCTTAATGTAGAACGGTATGCATCGTAACTTGAAACATCATTAGCACGAATTAAATCATGCACTTTATCGAACATTTCAGGACGGTTATTATACATATATGATTGCAATGCAAACGAATAGTTATAAAAATCAAACGTTCCATATTTCGCATTTAATGTTTGTGCTGCTGTGTAACGTTTTGCAGGATCATTAGATAATCCACCAATTATACTTTTTCGCGGTACTACACTATCTAATCGCGTTGCACCTGCAAAGAACTCTGCATTCCCTTCTTCAAACCATGTTAAACGTTCATTTTGATACATTTCCCCTTGGCCCCATAATCCCTGAACCTCGTATCTTCCCTGTAAGTAGTGTGTAAATTCATGGCGGAACAATTCTTCCAAACTATAAATACTTTGCTGTGGTGTACGTTCATATGTAAAGAAAGTTCCCGTTCCTTCAATGTACATTCCACCATTATTCGTTTCATATCCATACAATTGACGGTTAAATTGATATTCATCTGGACTATTATAAATAACCATTGTTAACACGTCATCAACATGTCCACTTTCAAGTGGTTTATCACTACCAACTGTACGATAAAATTGAGAACGAACTTCTTTTGCCGCCCAGTATAGACGCTTAATTTTCTCTTCACTAACTTTATCCCCAGCTTTAAAGACAATTGCTCCATCATCAAACGTATACGTTTTCGGTAAATATTTCTTTTTACCCTCTTCTCGAATTTGATCTAAATTCACAGTTTTTCCGTTCGCATCTAATCCTCCATAATTTGTAGTAATTTGTTCTGCTGCAACAAAATATTGCTCTCCTAAAAATGGATAAATTCGCATTGCATCTGTAACAACTTGTTGTCCTTTTGTTGGCGTACTATGAAGCTTTCCTAATCGACCAGCATAGTAAATTCCGTTATTAATTAACCATCCGTTTTTATTTGTTACAGTACCAATTAGTGCGAAACGACTTACTTCATTAATAAAGTTATCAATATTTCGATACCACATCGTATCTTTTGGCTCTTTTTCAGTCGTGTACATATCCGTCTGAATATCAAAGTCAATTCCCTTCATCAACTCATAAATAGCGTCTCCTTTCGTTCGGTCTTCAATGAAAGTTGCAAGATTATCGTTATATTGTTTAAAAATTTCACCTGCATATAAAACCGTTTCAACATCAGCCGATGCATTTCCAATTAATTTTCCATATGATGAAATAACTTTATTTTGTTCTGATGTACCAAGTTTGAAATTCGGATTTTTTGCAATTGTTTTTAAAGCCGGTAAACATTTATCATGGTAGCTACGCTCATTTAGTTTGCTTAATTCATCATGGTAAAAACCTAAATAAAATGCTGCACGTAGAGCTTCTACTAATGTTTCAATCCCTTTTGAATCATCTTTCGTATAAGCTTGTCCTTGTTCTGCTAGTTTATTAATAATCGCTTGCATTCGGCTATCATCTTGATAGAATTTGAGACTATCACTATTAAACTGAAATAATTCCGGAATTTGATACCAATTAATTGTCACAAGAAGATCAGTTAATTGTTTGTTACTTAATTGATTTAACTCAGCCATCGAATACTTTTTTTCTTCAGCTAACGGTTTAACATCCTCGTTTGGTGCTAGCGGACGCTGCGATAAATCCGATAACTTTAACCGTTTTGTAAAAGATGCATTTTCTTGTACTGCTGAAGAGTGCGCCAACTCATCAACGGATTTTTGTATTCCTACCGGCTCCATTTGTAATACGTTCTTCACATTTTTTTCTTTTGTCTCTGCTTGAATTTGTAAACCATTGCATGATATTGTCACTAGTCCAACACCAAGAATCAACTTAGAAATTTTCGAATATTTAACCATACCATTGCCCCCTTATAATTTTAAAGAAAATTCTGAATTTTAAAATCAGAACATACTTATTTGTATGTATTTACAGTTCCGCTATAAATACAAGTATGATCAATGATGCAATAGTAGCTTGTTTTATACTATTACGAATACAGATTCCTTACATACAATTCCCCTTCCTTAAATTTAATACAAGCAAAAACTGTGCCAATGCTATTTCTTATGAATAGCCAACATTCTTTTATTAATACTGTAGAATAAAATATACATAGATGTTTCAGCAATGTATAAATATTTTGACACAAACTCCTCTTTTTACGATGAAGGATTCGTTGGAAATTATTTTTGCATTAGCCAGCAAATAGTTTTCAACTAACCCCATTCAAAAAGGTAAATAAACATATTACAAAAGGATTATGTTTACTTACCTTTTCCTATTTTATATAGATAACAAGCTATCTGTTGATAAAAACAACGTTAATTAGCATTTTGTTACATCAGTTCATATTATGATACTTATTTCTCTTTTTCAGATAATCCTTTTCACATTGTAACGGTTTGTATTCCACCATTTTCCCTTGCTTCTTTTTCGTTTCGGTAACAACCCATTCCCCTTTTTCAAGTTCAAGATGTTTTATTACATTTGTATCGTCTATTTCTTTATAAAGTACAAATGCTTCTTGCGCCCTCACAAATAAGCTAGGCTCTCCTCTATATCCACCACTTTCAAAAACTTTAGTTAACGAATTATAATAAGTATCATCAACCCGGCCACCATACATGAAGTGTGCAGCTTCTAAATCTTTTTTACTTACTTCCCAAAAGCTATTTTCATCAAAATTTAAATTAAACGTGGATTGAATGTCCTTCATTATATTCTTGACATACTTTTCATCTCGAGTTTTTCTTTCTTCGAGACAATCCGAAGATAAGCTTGGTGCATCTGATTGGGAATGTACAACATGTTGAATAGATACACATAAAACAAATACGCTTAAAATATACAATAGTTTTTTCATATTTACGTATCACCTCAAATAATGTAGATACTATATTATTTGAGGCTTAAGATATTCTTATGCTATAAATGAGAAATGTCCTATAAAATAGACTTTTTATAGGACATTTCCTTTTAATATTGCTTTATTAGATTTACCGGTGAAGCAAGTACTTTACTACTTTTTACATCATATAATCCTATAGGCGTTACCCGTATAAAAGGCAAGTGCGTCGCAGAAAAGAATAAAATCGTAAATGCCGGATCGTTATAGGCATATCCTCGCTCTTGTAGTAATTTCACCATTTTTTTCTCTTTATGTATTAATTCGCTCATTTTCAAATCGGACATAATCCCGAGCAACGGTAATGCAATTTCGTGTAACACTTCATTTCTTTCCGCTATTACCATACCGCCACCTAGCTCTTTTACTCTATGAAAAGCTGTAAGCATATCTTCTTTACTTTTTCCAATAAGAATGATGTCACCTGTACCAGAATAAGAACTTGCAAGACCTCCTAATTCTTTCGCAAAACCTTTCACAACTGTATTCACTCGCCAAGTGCCATCACGAGCAATCATCATAAGGAAACATTCATCATGCTCAATAGAAAGTTCCTCACCGTTTAAGTCGATTTCAGTTACATATGGTTTTGAAATAACATCATTTAATAATTTTATACCTGTTGTTTCAGAAAAAATCATATCTTCTTTCTTTAAAGACCAGTCTAGTTGTAGAGGGGTTACTTGAAATTCATCCCATTCTATACGTAATGCTTCATTTTTGTTTACTCCGTTACGCTTCACCCATCGTCCCTTTGCAATTACACTAATCGGCACCGGGTTTTCTTTACTTTCCAAAATATTAATATTTGCAATTCTTCCTGTCGCAATCGAGCCGTGTAAATGTTCCATATTATAATAACGAGCAATATTATAGCTTGCCATATTATAAGCATCAATTACTGGTATTCCTTGCTTAATCGCTATTTCTATCAATCTATTTGTCATTCCGTTTTCATAAAATGACGGATGTGAACCATCTGTTGTGAAAATGAATCTATCAAATTGCTTAACACCTAATTCCAGTAGTTCTTTCAGTAAAACTTCTAAATCAGGCCTAATTGAAGAGTTTCTAAGAGAAACAGTGTAACCTTGCATAAGCCGAGTTAAAGCTTCTTGTCCTGTCATCGCCTCATGATCACAATCCGTACCTAATAACTTTAACTTCGCTAACGTTGTTTCAGACGCACCTGGAAAATGACCTTCTACTTTCTTCTGTAACCACTTTGTTTCCTGTACCCAATTTAACATTTCCTCATCACCATTTAATAATTTGGGCCATGCAGTTAACTCGCCGCCCTGAAGAACATCTTCATGGTTAAGCCATTTCATTATTTCTTCACTATTAAACAAGGATTCCCCATTTTGCAACTCAGTCTGTCCATCAAAACGACACCACCAATACATACTTGCTGGAATCTTTTTAAATTCATCTAACAAACGAAACGCTACTTCACGTTGTAATGTGAAAAATAAAGTTAAATTATCATTAATAAAAGTAGTTGTCCCAAATTGCATTGCATAATTTGCTAAAGTCTCTGGATTATATAATTGATATGGATGTGCATGCGGTTCTATGTAACTAGGAACTACATATTTCCCTTCGCAATCAATAACTTCACAATCAGTTAATCGCTCTGGCAGTTTTTCTCCTACGTATACAATTCGATCATCATATACCCAAATATTCGCTATCGTCCATTCACGTAAGTATGAATTTAAATACGTTGCATTCTTTAATAAAATGTGCGGACTTCTCGTGCCATCTAGTACTTCAACATGTTCTCGTAATTGCTTATTACTCCATTTATAATGATTTTGTCCCAATGTACTCAACTCCAAATCTATTAATTGTTATATTGGTTAAAACGAGAAATAGTTAATCAACTAAAGTATTCTCCATTCATAACTCCCCTGTATAAATCCCTATAACCTTTATTATATGGAATGGTTGTAAAAATAACAATTTTCAGAATTAAAGGTATACCTCTTTGCTCCAAAATAAAAAGGATGTCATGCAACTGACATCCTTTTTATTTTTATACTAAGCAATAAGATTGATTTTCACTTTGAAATACACTTGATGCCATATCATAGATGCTAATACTGTCCATAGTTACAAAATTTAAAAAGCACCTCTTTTATATACAACAATAGCAGAATCCAATTCATTTTCTTTTTTCTATTTATTAAATTCAATTTTCATCATTTTATTAAACTGCGTAATAATATCAATCGCACCTAAAGAGTTAATACTGACAGCCAATGTATGTTTGCCCCCAATTACTCCCCCAACAAAAGTTGTGAACCCAGGAATTGCCCCTCCGTGACCCCAAATTGAAACACCGTTTGGAAGTTTAGTCTCATAGATTCCAAGACCATATCCATCACCAACGCCTTCTCCTTCTGTAGGAACTGTAGTAAGCATTTCTTTTAATTGATTCTCCTTCAGTAACTTACCACCGAGTAGAGATGAAAAGAACGTATTTAAATCGTCCGCATTAGAAATCATATCTCCAGCTGAATTAGCTAAACTCGGATTATAATACGTTATGTCTTTCAACTCGCTTGTTCCGTCAATTTTCATATACCCTCGAGCATGATTCTTTCCTGGGATAACGGTTGAATTCCCTGGTAAAAACGTATTTGACAGATCCAAAGGTTCAATAATTCGCTTTTCAATTTCTTCTGCATAACTATTTCCAGTTATTTTTTCAATAAGCATTCCCAATATTACGTATCCTGTGTTTGAATACGACCACCCCTTACCTGGCGAAAAATCAGGTGGTAGAGAAAGCCCCATTTTCACTATTTCTTCTGCTGTATACGTTTTTTTCGAATTCATTATGTCAGCGTCTTTTGACTTTAAATATTCAGCTATACCACTCGTATGATTCAAAAGTTGACGTATCGTAATTTGATTGCCATCATACCCATTTCCTTGAATGAGACCCGGTAGCCACTTTTCAATTGGATCGTCAAGTTGTATACGATTTTCTCCTACTAATTGAAGAACAGTCGTGGCAGTAAACGTCTTCGTCACGCTACCAATCCGAAAACGATAATCCGATTTCATTGGTTTCTTTGTACTTAAATCCGCCACGCCAGCAGCATAGCTACTAGTTTTTCCGTTGTTAAACGTCTTAGCTAATACCCCTGGTGTTCCAAGCTGTACTGATTCCTGCATTACTTGTTTCCAGCCATTCCGATTCTTTTGATCATGTGATTGTGACGGACTTGATATATTTTGTACTGACTCTGCTTTCACAGTAAAACCTGGTGTGAATAGAGTAGTACCTGCTAATAGAACTGACAAACTTGCTAACTTTATTGAATTACATTTTTTCATAAGGCTCTCTCTCCTCTATTAATATCGTATTGATGATTCATTCGTACAACCCTTTTCTTCACTAACAATATAATGCCTCTATTTTAAGTACTGATAATTTCGTTCCTAACAACCTGTAACTTTCACTTTTTGACATACATGTTGTGCCAAAAAATCACTACTATTTCTTGCAATACTCCATTATCTAATTGATTATTTAAGTTAATTTCTTCCCCCTTCACATCAAGTTATACTCTAATCCTATATGATAAATCTCTCTTTTTTCTTATCCATTCCTTACGAAATGCTTACGTTCAAATTTGGATACGATAAGCTGAGAAAGAGTTTTGTATGAACATAAAAAGAGAACATAACAAAAGTTATATTCTCTTCCCTTCTTATTCATATCGCAAACATTCAATCGGATCTAATTTTGCTGCTTTATTTGCCGGTAGTATACCAAATACAATACCGATAAACATAGATATTCCAACCGAAATCAGTCCTAAATTTACTGAAACAATAAATGGCTATTCTGCGAATATCACAATTAACCACGCAAAGAATACGCCAAGCATAAATCCAATTAAGCCACCTAGTGCTGTTAAAATGCAAGATTCAATAAGAAACTGCATTAATACTTTACTACGCGTTGCACCAAGCGCTTTTCGGATGCCAATTTCACGAGTACGTTCTGTTACAGATACAAGCATTATATTCATAACACCGATGCCACCAACTAATAACGAAATTCCAGCAATTCCGCCAAAGACCATTTTTATCATATTCGTAGACTCGTCTAAATCCCCCATAAACTCGTTTCCATCCTCTGGAGCTTTGAATTTATGTTCAAATTTAGGCGATTTAATTTCATTTATACGTGTACTGCTTCTTTCCCAACACTTTCCCGATCATCTTTAGAATGTAATTTCACTGTGACCGTATCATATTCGCTTACTCCTGAAATTAGAGAAGTGAATATGAGTGATCAAAATAAGGAATAATTCTATTCGATTCATCCCCCTCTTTTCACAATAGTTCAACTATCTATTACAACTATGTAAATTCGAGAAAAATAAAACTACCTGCCTCCAATAAACCGTAGAGAACAGGTAGTTTTGATCTTTTTCAAATTTCATTTTGAATCGAAAAATTCATAAAAAACGTCATCCTTTCTGTGAATTTTCAAAAAAAATAACATTTTTCTCGTTATATAGATATAAAATTATTTTAGCTTAATGTTGATGTGGTAGCCCCCTTTTGAACCGGTATGTTTTTTGAAGCTAAGCTTACAATAATAGTTATTACGATATTAATAAATAATACTATTGATCCTGTACTAATGTCGTTAATAGTGTGTGGGACTGTTGGAAAAAAGGTTGCGACTTTTATATTAAAAATCGTAGCATACAATACAAGGAGCACTCCTGTAATAATTCCAGTCATTGCACCATATTTATTAATATAATTTTTTTTGGAAAAACTAAGGAATAATGCAGGTGCCAATTGTGCGATAAGACTGTATGACATGATATTTAACATTGCAAGTGCTGTCCCGCCAAACACTGTGAAAATTAAAGCAGTCAAAGAAAGGATAATGATGAACAATTTTGAGGCTACTAATTGTTGTTTTTCGGTAGCTTTTGGAAAAATAACATTGTAAATCCCTTTTGTTAAGCCAACAGATGCAGACATTAACATAACGGATGCTGGTACTAAAGCCGTTAGTAAACCAGCTGCTCCAACTATTCCAATGACCCAAGGATCAAATGTTTGAATAGATAATCTTAAAAGAGAAAGATCTCCATCAGCTCCTTGTAAACCAGGGATTTTTACAATAGCTGAAAAGCCAATAAAGAAAACAAACAGTAATAATATAGTGTATAAAGGTAGGGTAATTGCATTTTTACGAAGTGCTTTTTCACCATTTGCTGAGAAAACCACAGAGAAAGAAGTCGGTAATAAATAGAAAGATATTGCATTTAAAAGGATAGTAGAGATAAACCACGGTACACTTAGTCCCTGATCGGCTAACGTTAACACTTCAGGTTTAACAGCCTCAACAGACTTAAACATTTGCTCAATTCCTCCAAAATAGTGGATAGGGATGTATAGGCCTAAAAAAATAACTACTCCCAAAATCATAATATCTTTAATCACAGCTGTCCAAGCTGAGCCATGAATACCCGAGATTATTACATATGTTGTAATAACTATTGCGCCTATAATACTTGCAACTATTGGTGAAATAGCTCCAAAAGAAGCCTCTGAAACAATGATCCCTAACCCTTTCATTTGTATACAAATATATGGTATAAGGGCTAAACTTCCCACAATAGCTACTATAACCCCCATTGCACGACTATCGTATTTAGATGCAAAATAGTCAGGTTGTGAAATAATACCATGTTCTTTACCGTATCTCCAAATTTTAGGGGCAATCCAATAAGATATTATATATGCTAAAAATATATACGTGGGTACATAATATGCAGCAGCACCTTTGGAATACGCCCAACCACTTCCCCCTAGAAAAGTAAAAGTCGTATAAACCTCTCCAGCTATTAATAGGAATACGAACAAGGTTCCAAAACCTCTGTCACCAACTGAAAATTTCTGCAAATTCATCTTTTTTCCTTTTCTTGCTGCTATCCCTAAACAAAGAGATAGGATTAAGAAAATAAAAATAATAAATAATGATATATTCATTCTGTCTCACTCCCTTTATTATCGGGATCAAGCTTATAAACAATGGTTAAAATAATTGAGGAAAGTACCATCCAAAATACAATCCAAAATAAAAGAAAAGGCATTCCTAATACGTAAGGCTCAATTCTATTTGCAAATGGCAAGAATCCAACACACCCTATAAAAGGGATTAAGAGTAAGAGTTTAATATATTTCAAAATATGCTCGACCTCCTATTTCATGGTTTGAATTTTTATGGATTAAGAACCGCTATCATAAAAGGAATTGTTAACTTTTAAAATTTTTAATTTTCTGTCTATTTTTACAAAAAAGGATCTGACCACTTTTATGCATAGCCAGATACTCTCTCCCATCTAATAAGAGGGGCTATTTCGTTTTTTAATTGATGTATAAAATAATGCGAAGTACTATAATTGCCCCCTCTTTTGCCTAAATCTAATTTTTCATCATTAAATCATTCTCTTTTTGATAGACAATTTCTCCATCAATAATCGTTGTCTCCACTTTCAAATCCTTAATACGGTCTGGTTCAGCCTTTAAAATACTTTCACTTAAAATAACTAAATCAGCTAATTTCCCTACTTCTAAGCTACCTTTTATATCCTCTTCAAAACTTGCATAAGCGCCATTCCATGTGTAAAGTTTAATCGCTTCTAGTACACTAATGGATTGATTCGTGCCAATTTCGACTCCAAATTGGCTTTTTCTATTAACTGCAGTATGAATTCCTAATAAAGGATTATAATCCGTAACCGGTGCATCTGAACTACCTGCTGCAATAATACCTTTATCTATATAGTCACGAGCAGCGTACATATAATTCACACGTTCACCATAATTGTGAGCATATATCTCGCCATATTCATATGGAAATGGTGGATTTGGAATAGGGATGACTTCCAGTTGTTTCATTCTTTCTTGTAAATCTGGGGTTGAAACTCCTGCATGCTCGATTCGATGACGATGATTTTTCCTTGGTGCTTCTTTTAACGCTCTTTCTACGCAATTTAAATACATTTCAATGGCTTTATCACCTTGAGCATGTACTGTAATTTGATATCCTTTTTTATGTGCTTCACCTAAAACTTTATATATTTCTTCCTCACTATAATAAAGAATCCCGAAATTGTTAGGATCACTGGAGTAGGGTTCTCGAGTTGCAATCGTTGGACCAGAGCTACTTCCATCTAAAAATATTTTAGCCGGCCCAACCCTAAATTTCTCATCCCCTGTACCGGTTACTATCCCTGCATTCATCATTTTATTTACAAATTTATCGGATTCATTTATGGTACCAATTATTGCATATACCCGAACGCCGATGTCTTTAGTTTTTATAGCTGTTTGTAACAAACGATAACAATTAGAATCAAAAGTAGCTGCTTCATGAATACTCGTGATACCCCCTGAAATGAAATGATCCGACGCGATTTTAACAGCTTTCATAAGTTCAGCATCTGTATAGCTTGCTACATCATTCATCTTCATATTTGCAGCCTCAAATAATTTCCCTGTAATTTCTCCCCTCTCATCCTTTTCAATTACTCCACCTTGAGGATTCGGTGTATTTTCGTCAATTCCAGCCTTCTCTAGTGCTGCTGTATTTACGATACAGATATGTCCGCACGTACGAGAAATGATGATTGGATGCTCCGTTGAAATGGCATCTAGCTCTGCAATCGTTGGATACCTTTTCTCCTTTATGGTCGTTTCATTAAACCCCCAAGCTCTTATCCACTCACCTTCTGGAGTTTCCAACGCTTTTTGCTTAAGCTCATTCAGCACATCTGCAACAGAGTCGATGTGACTTTCTTTACAACTGATATTCAACTGAAAAACCCCATATAAAACCAAGTGTATGTGTGCATCAATAAATCCAGGAAGAAGAGATTTCCCTGCTAAGTCAATGACTTCCGTCTTCTCTCCAATAAATTTATTCATTTCTAAATTTGAACCGATCCCAATTATTCGATTATCCTTTATTGCTACAGATTCCACTATTGAGTTTTGTCTGTCTGATGTAATAACTTCACCATTGATAAATACTAGATTTGCTTTCATACAAACACCATCCTTTTTATATAAGTACAAATTGAAAAACTGACATAAAACCTTTCTTTTTAGGTAGGAGAGAGAATCCGATTAGATCTTTTTCCTGCCCCAACCAAGTGAAAACAAAGTGAGAAAACGAGTGCAGATCACCTTTTAGTCTTCATAACCGTGACTTATATACCAGAAAATCAAAATAAATATATTTCAAGTAATTTTTACCTATCATTCTATTAATTAGAATCACGCACCTTTAAAGCGCTTTCAACAAATGACATTCCTAGCATAAGCTTTTTTCTCTGTTAGTAAAAATGACGATCCTCTTCCATTCCGATAAAATGAAAAATCCTTGGTAAATAGAAAATATTTCTTTAAATACCTCCCTCTATAAATTAATCATTCCGCACTGTACACTTTTATATTGCAAAAATCATGCCATCAATTTGGAACAAAAATATTAAAAGTAGACGGAAAATTACAAAAAATCTATTTAAATCTAGCAATTGTGAGATATAATGAATTAAATTCGTTTCAATAGATTCATAAATGGTTCATTCTGTTCACTAATTTCCATCTACTTTGAACCACTTGCGGTTCAACATAGATGCATTCATAGGAGGATTTAAGCCATGTCCGACATTCCTGTCCAAATTGAAAGCAAATATCTCTTGCAGATTCTTGATAGTCTTGAAAGTGGGATGAATATTGTAGACAAAAATGGAACGATTATGTGGGTAAACCAAGCGTGTTGTAAGCTTTTTAACAAAAGCAAGGAAGATTTGATTGGCAGGAATATTTTCGTTCTGAAAAAAGAGGGTGCGTTCACTCCGTCCGTAATCGAAATGGCTTTACAAAATGGAAGTACTGTAACCACTGTGCAAGAAATTACTGGTGGTAATAAGATGACAGTAACAGGGGACATTATTTTGGATGAGCAGGAAAACCCTGTTTATTTTGTAGCACATGGTCATGATATAAGCAATTGGATGGATAATGTTTCTAAACTAGAATGGGAAGAATTAGCCCCCGTATTGAAGCGGTATTTACTAGAAATAAAAAAAATGAATACCCGGTATATTCTAATAAAGGAAGAACAGTCCTTTATCGGACATAGCAAAGTACATAATTTGCTTGCTGAAATTATGGAAAGAGTGGCAAGTGTTGATTCAACTGTGCTTATTAACGGAGAAACAGGAGTTGGAAAAAACGTAGTTGCAAAGCGTATTCATGAATTGAGCGAACGAAACAGTCAACCCTTTGTTCACTTAAATTGTGCAGCAATTCCCGATTCACTTCTCGAATCTGAATTGTTCGGCTACCATAAGGGAGCCTTTACAGGTGCTAATCCAAAAGGGAAAACAGGGCTCGTTAAAACAGCCGAAAAAGGCACGCTTTTTTTGGATGAAATTAGTGAACTTCCGCTACATCTGCAGCCAAAGCTCCTTCAATTACTACAGGACAAAACCTATATGCCTATTGGCGGTTCACAGTTAGTAAAGGCTAATATTCGCATCATTGCAGCAACAAACCGCAAAATCGAGGAAATGGTAAAAGAGGGAAAATTCCGGGCCGACCTATATTATCGCCTTCATGTTTTACCAGTAAACATTCCACCGCTACGCGAGCGACATGAAGATATTTTTCCGCTAATCCATTTCTATTTGCAAAAGTATAACCAAATATTCAACCAAACACGTACCTTCTCAAAACAAACGATAGGTGTTTTACAACGTTATCAGTGGCCGGGAAATATACGCGAGTTGGAAAACACTGTTGAACAGCTCGTTATTATGGCTAAAAAGGAAGAAATCTCGGTTCATGATTTACCAGAGCGCTTTCTCTCAGTAAGCATGAAAGAAGAAGCTTTACAATCTCTGAAAAAAGGCAACAATTTAAGCGAGATTATCGAAAATATGGAAAAAACAATTATTGAACAGGCAATTAAGGAAAATACAACTACACGTAAAACTGCAAAATTTCTTGGAATTACCCAAACTTCACTGATCCGTCGGTTAAAGAAATACAATATCCGCAATGAAAAAGAATAGCGTTTTTGTTGTAGGAGGAATTAATTTTTTTCTTAATTTGATGGCTATAAGGCGGTACCCCACGCCCACCAAATTAAAATTTTGAAGTCCGTCCAAAATTTCATCTCCCTTTCTCACAAGATTACGATTTTATTAAGAACTAATAATTTTTATAATTAGTTAATTTCTCAATATAATTTCTGCATATGATTCCATTCAAAGATACAAAATATCTAAGTAACTATTTATAATTACATTGTTTTTATATCTAAATTCACAAAGGAGCTACATAACATGGATGAAAAAAATCTATTAAGTCAACAACTTGACCACGTATCATCAGATGCTCTAAATACTCCTAGTAAAGCTCAAGAACAGATGGAAGAAACATCTCAAGAGGCACATAATCCAGACAACACCAATGTTAAAAAGAAAGGCATTAATCAAGATTTACATGGCGTGGACTTACCAATTTCAGACGTATATAGAACAACAAACAAAAAGTAAATTTCAAAGAGAAAACTCTTAAGAACGAGTAAACTTAATTCTTTTCCCTTTTCCTATTGGGGTCCCGCCACATGCCCATCAACTTAAAAATGAAAACAAAGTGTACTTTCATTTTGTGGAGGTAAAGCATTCCTAAAATAGAAGCATACTCTTAATAATATGCATACCAAATAAACCCTAACGGGTTTCCTTTTTTAAATTATGCAACTTTCTTTTGTTTTTTCAACCCATTATACTCATAAACAACACCCATAATATCAAAAACAGTCTTCTTCTCATATCGATGAGATTTTCTTCCGTTCTTCTGTAGGAGGTGGAACAGGCTGATTAGGATCTTTGTTATTTCTTGGATGTTTTGTTGTATGGCTTGATACAAACTCGATAAGTGATCTTGAATCATTCCAATTGCTTTATATTCACTTAATTCTTGTTTCTTCTTTTGTAAAATTAATTGTCGCATCTTAAACATAGTAGAAGAACATAGAAAAATGGCAATGAGTTTTCCATAAACATGGCATTCTAATCGCTCTTGTTTAATATGTTGCCAATGATGAATTTGAAATAAGGATTTCCAAGTTTTAAAAATGATTTCAATTTGCCAGCGGAGAGAGTAAAAATTATGGATTTGTTCCATCGGAGCAATCTCCCAAGGTGTATTGGTAACATATAGGTTCATGCCAGCTAATCGTTTGCTTTTTTCCGAATATGTAATCCCTTTTTTACTTTCTGTGTACACTTGTTTTTTCATACGCTCACGAAGTTGTTTTTCTGTTAATCGATACATAATCACCCGAGTAAATAGTTTTTTATCCTTTCCAATATAAGCTTCTTTTATTTCATAGGACTGTCCTGGTTTTAAGGTATCCATGATGTGCTCTAAATCAACTTTGATGTACTGAGATTGTTTTTTTATTGTTCCGTTTCGAAAGTATTCAGGAAATTCATTTTTGACATATACCCTATTGTTTAATTTGAGTCGCGATATATAGTACACACCACGTTGATCCATTTGATCTAAATCATCCAGTGAATAATAGCCTAAATCCCGAATACATAGGTCACCAGGGCGTAATGTTGATAAACACTCTGTTCCAAAGGTTTTATCATTATTTTTCCCTGGTTCCACTTGGAAATTTAAAAACTGACCACTATGTAAATCATATTCTAACTGGATTTTTATACCCGCTGTTTGTGCACAACCACCTGATCCAGGATATACATTGGCCAAGTGTTTTGGTACGTGAAAAATGGTTGCATCTAAAATACGAATTCGCTGAAAATAGGTAAGTGAAACACTTGGAATTGCTGACTTTCCACAAACTTTATTTTTTAATAATGTGGAGAAAATATGTTTCAAAAAGAACACTGCCTTTTTATTAAAACGCTTATTTAGTCCTTCAGGACTCATAAGAATTCCTGTTGATGCATGTAGCTGACTACACAATCGGACTAATGAATCACTCGCTACTCGTTGACTAATCCAGACACATATAGTAGCTAAATCATACCCTGAAAATTTACGTTTTCGTTTTACAAAACCTAGCTCTCTAGCGAGATTTTCCAAAAATGAAGGGGTAAGATGTTCATATAATTCTTCAGCAAATAATTGTAATTCGTCAGAAATTGATAGATACATACAAAAACGCCATCCTTTCCTATGATTCTACAGAAAGAATAGCGTATTTTTTGGTTCTGGTGCAAAGGTAGTGGAAAAGAAAATATAACATATATATTTCTAGCATAATGGTAGGATAATCCTGGTTCCTCATCATTTCTACTAAATCACGAAAAATTAAGTTGTACCGTACCAACGTACAGTTAACAAAATAATATCTTGCTGATAATGCTTCCATTTGAACAAATTTTCCTTTTCCATACCGATCACACATCTTTTGTAGAGTAATAGTATCAGCATACCCCAGTTTAAGAGGTTACTTACAAAATATTTAGAATTTTTTGCAAGAATCCTCCGAAATGTAATACGGACTTTAAATATTTTCATTTATAATTCTCTATTTGTCTATACTTTTCATATCGCTGTTGTATAAGCTCTTCCGAGGATAATAGTATCAATTTTTTTAGAGATGATTCGATTACAGATTCAATCATTTTTGCCTGTGATTTTATATCATTTTGTGCTCCACCTTTAATTTCAGGAATGATTTCATCAATAATTCCTAAATGTTTTAAATCTTTTGCTGAAATTTTCATATGTTCAGCAGCTTCTGGAGCATACTTAGCGTCCTTCCATAGGATAGATGCTGCTCCTTCTGGCGAAATTACCGAGTACCATGAATACTCTAACATATGGATATGGTTACCGACACTAATGCCAAGAGCTCCACCACTTGATGCCTCTCCAATTACAATACAAACAATTGGCACTTTAAGTGTAGCCATTTCAAATAGATTTCGAGCTATCGCTTCAGAAATTCCACGTTCTTCAGACCCTTTCCCTGGATAGGCGCCTATTGTATCAATAAATGTAATAATAGGGCGATTAAATTTATCAGCTTGTTTCATAAGTCTTAGCGCTTTTCTATAACCTTCTGGATGTGCCATTCCAAAATTTCTTTCTATACTTTCCTTTGTATTTCTACCTCTTTGATGACCAATAACCGTAACGGGCATCCCTTTAAATTTTGCAATACCACCTATCATTGCTTTATCATCACCATATAATCGATCACCATGAAGTTCGAGAAAGTTTGTAAACAATAAAGCTATATAGTCCAATGTCGTGGGCCGGTTACGTAGCCTTGCAATTTGAACTCGTTGAAAAGGTGTAATATTAGAATAAATTTTATCTTGCATTTTATTTAAACGTTTTTCTAATACATGAATTTCTGACGATAAATCTACATTATTTTCTTTCATAATTTTCTTTAATTCATCAAATTTCTCTTTTAATTCAATAATAGGACGTTCAAAATCCAAACTCATTTTATCCTCCAAATGTTATGATTTACCTCACTCTAATCAAAAGGCTTAGAAATAGAATCAATAAATAATTCAAAACCATCCACAACTATTTTTTGTTCTGATTCTGATAAATTATTGAGAATACTTTGATAAAATGTAATGGATTGCTCTCTTAAGCAATTAACAGTTATGTGACCTTTTTCTGTGAGGTGCAGAAAAAGTTCTCTTCTATTTTTTTCATTTACTTCACGATAAATAAGCCCCTTTTTTACTAACTTATCTACCAATCTACTTACAGTTGAAGTCTCTAATCTAAGTTTATTGGATAGTTGCCAAACAGTTAATTTTTCCACCTCTAGTTCCTCTAACGCCATCATTTGAGAAGTTGGTAAAGGTTTTTCAAATGGTCCATTGGGCAAATTTTGAGATTCAAAAACCCCAGTTATTATAATCATTTTCTTAATATCTGTTCTTAGTTTTAAGGCATCTTCTCTTTTCAAAAAGGTCACCCTCCTACAACTAATGTATCATACATCAATTGTATTATACATGAATATGATTTTTTCACAAGCTTAACGTAAGCCAATATTACAACATGGACGAGATATTGCTTCTTGTTAAAATGGTATAAGTGGATTGTTTTCTACAAATGGCAGAACATCAATTATGTATCAGGGGCCTTTATGGGGTACCGCTCATCGCAATCAAGCTAAGAAAATAAAACTACCCCAAAAACGAAATTTTGTGATAACTTGTAACAAAAAACTCATAATTTTTGGGGGGAATTCTAAATTCTTAAGTTGATGGGCATGGGGTCCCGCCAGCATTTCGGAAAAAACCACGCTAAGTAAATTTGGATAAGAAAAGAGCCGCGTTACCCTATTAAGAGTAACGCGGCTCTTTAATCTTTAAAAAACGTAAAAATATAGTTTGTATAAATTAATTAAATTGCTGTAGAGAATTTAATAAGTTTTTATGAATAAATGATGTTATGTAAGAAAGTTGGTACAAGTTAATAGATGGTAATAGATAAGATGACTTTAACAGGTAATTCAAGGGTTAATCTTATCTATTATCATCCACATTCGAATATAAAGTATTAGAAATTAAGGTTATGGATAACTGGTATATCTATTCTAGGGAAACCACCCATACCCATTCCTGGGAAACCGCCCATACCTGTTCCTGGGAAACCACCCATACCTGTTCCTAGGAAACCACCCATACCTGTTCCTGGGAAACCGCCCATACCCATTCCTGGGAAACCACCCATACCCATTCCTGGGAAACCACCCATACCCATTCCTGGGAAACCACCCATACCCATTCCTGGGAAACCACCCATACCGGTTCCTGGGAAACCGCCCATACCTGTTCCTGGGAAACCACCCATACCTGTTCCTGGGAAACCACCCATACCGGTTCCTGGGAAACCACCCATACCTGTTCCTGGGAAACCACCCATACCGGTTCCTGGGAAACCACCCATACCGGTTCCTGGGAAACCACCCATACCTGTTCCTGGGAAACCACCCATACCTGTTCCTGGGAAACCACCCATACCGGTTCCTGGGAAACCACCCATACCTGTTCCTGGGAAACCACCCATACCTGTTCCTGGGAAACCATCCATACCTGTTCCTGGGAAACCACCCATACCTGTTCCTGGGAAACCACCCATACCTGTTCCTGGGAAACCACCCATACCCATTCCTGGGAAACCTATAATACGGTGAGAATCTAATGTCATGTTTGCACCTACTTTTTATAAATATTTCATATTCTTTTACATGTTATGCTTAAAGAAAATAAAAGAGCTTATTCTCATTTGAACTTAGGCAGACTAACTACTGATAAGAGGGTTTTATGTCAATTAGTTGGCGGGACCCCTACTAATAAAAATCCTCTATTGCTATAAAAATAAAGAAAAGGCACCTTAGGGTGTCTTTTCTTTATGGGGTACTGACCGCAAAACGCGGATTTTATACGCTAAGATTATACAGGATTTCATGCGTAGGCTACGAGAACGGTTTGAACTGCCCAATGCTGTTGTGACAGGAATGTATGAAATCTTGCATACAGAAAGGGAACGGAAAGCTAGAGTATGAATGGATTTCTGGGATTTGGTTACTACTGATAATGTGCTCCTATGTCAACTAACTCTGTATAGGATATACAAGATAAAAAACCAATACATAAGCATATTAAACTTGTTTTCGTGGTAATGTTTTCTAATGAGGGGGAGAAACTTGAATAATCAAGAGGACAGTATGGGCTTATTTGCGTTTATAGTATTTCTGATTGGAGTCATTACTTTTGGATTATATATCTTTACTGGAAACACTATTATAAGTGACACCATACTTATGAGTACTATTGGTGTCACACTCGTTTTATCTCTAATTTTATCTGTAATCAGTCGAAAGAATAGATGGGGAAAATTTTCACTTTATGGATCGAGTTCTGTAATTGGCCTAATCATATTATTCTATATAGCAATGTCTATTATTTGGAATCAACCTTAAATAACTAACTTCCGGTAACGGGATTTATGGAAAAACAAAAGGTGTTTTCACGTATGGAAAACACCTTTTCAGTCTACAACTATTTTTTAACAGTCTAATACTTTATTCTATAGTATAAAACATTTTTTTAATGAAACACTTAAAGTATTTTTATTATTTCCACTGTCTACTTGACAGGGATCCGTTCAAGATTGATCAAAATGGATTCTTCTCTTGTGAATCAGTACACATTTTTTATAAAAAAGATTGATAATTTTATAGCTGTGTTCTTCAACAATCGCGCCCTATAATGGAATAACATTATGATACGGTTCTTCGTGGCACATCTATGAATTTTTTCTATTTTCGAATTGCTTCTTTTTCTCTGAAATCAATGATTAGATCTGCATAAAGGTTGGTAAATTTCACTGTTTTTTTAGGCAATAAATATTACTTGTATTCGGCAAACCTATTTATATTTCTCGAGTCTCTTCCCTTAGCCACACTTTTTCTTCTTCATTTAAATAAGGAGCGAGCTTTATGTATACCTCTTGATGATAATTGTTTAACCATTGCTCTTCGCTCTCTGTTAACATATCCTTATTGATACCGGCTAAATCAATAGGGCAATACGTGATTGCTTCAAACTTCATAAATTGACCAAACTCTGTTTTCTCGTCCTCTACAACTAACATCATATTTTCAATTCTTATGCCATATTTACCTTCTAGGTATATTCCTGGTTCATTCGTAATAATCATGCCTTTTTCCAATATAACATTATTATTATTCCTTATGCTTTGTGGCCCTTCATGAATATTCAAGAAAAAACCTACTCCATGTCCTGTCCCGCATTTATAGTCCAAACCATACTGCCAAATTGGTTGTCTTGCTAAAACATCTAAGTTAGAGCCTGTTGCTCCATATAAATATTTTACTGAGCTTAATGCAATAAATCCTTTTAACACCAAAGTAAAATCTCTTTTTTGTTCATCGGTAAGTTTTCCTAAAACAATCGTTCGTGTAATATCTGTTGTTCCATCATAATACTGTCCGCCTGAATCAATTAAAAAAAGACCTTCATTCTTAAGAGTATATTGCGTTTCTTTATTAGCTTTATAATGCATCATCGCAGCATGTTCTTTATAACCTGATATCGTATCAAAGCTAGGTCCAACAAATCCTTCCTGCCCCCTTCTGAAATCTTCTAATCTTTCTTCTGCAGTAATCTCTGTAATCTCTTCTTTATCTACAAAGTTTTTTAGCCATTTTATAAATTTTACCATGGCTAAACCATCTTTTATTTCACACCATTTTAAATTTTTTATCTCAACTTCATTTTTAATAGCTTTTAAATTAGTCGTGATGTTAGGACTTTCAATTTTCTTTGTATTACTGTTAATGGAATTATATAATCTGATATTAGTTTTATTCGTATCTAAAATAATGGCATCTTCGCTTGAAAGATTTTCCAAGAATGTTTGTATTTCATGATTCGCTTTTAACTCGATTCCTTCAGCCTCCAGTTCTAATTTAACCAAAGAGGGAACCTTGCAAGAATCAATAAATAAATAACATTTTTGTTCTGCTACGATTACATTAGCTATTACAACTGGATTGTTAGGCACATCGTCCCCTCTTATATTCAAAAGCCATGCAATTTCATCAAGTGAAGTTAAAATATAATAATTTGCTCCTTTATTTTTCATTTCTGCTCTTACTTCATTTAATTTTTCTACTCGTGATTTGCCTGCATATTTTACGTCATGAGTAAAAATTGGTCCTTTAGGAATCTCTGGCCTACCCTCCCACAGATCACCAATTAAATCTTGATTCATTTTTAATACGATTTTCTTTGCTTTTAGATCTTTTTCCATCTTTTTAACCATATTAATTGAAAAAACATTTCCATCAAAGCCTACAATGCTTCCTTCTTTAAGAACATCTGCTAGCCATTCTGTATAAAGTGGTAACCCTGGATCCACCATTCTAAATAATCTGATTCCTGAGCTCTCAAGCTGCTTTTCAGCTTGAATATAGTATCTGCCATCTGTCCATAACCCAGCATCCTTTAATGTAATAACTACAGTACCTGCAGACCCTGTAAATCCTGATATCCATTGTCTACATTTCCAATGTTCTGCTACATATTCACTCTGATGTGCATCAAAACTGGGAATTATATAAGCATCCATTTGATTTTCTTTCATTAGCTGTCTTAACTTTTCGACCCTATCTCTGATATTCATTACTAATACCTCCATTTTCCTTAAGACTAAATTCTTTACTTTCACGATCATACAGCCATACGGCTAGTACTATACTAATTATTCCGGCTGTAAGCTTTGATATTATAAACGCTCCTAACATTTCTGGGGCTACTCCTGACACAAATCCAAATTGACCACCAAATACAAATGATCCACTTACTCCAAAGGCAGTACATACCACCTTTCCTTTAGGATTCATTTCCTTATATGTTCCAAATATCAACAGATTACTAGCCAAATTTCCTAGAATGCCTGCTACTGACACTGAATTAACCCCAAATTTCTCCCCTATTTCTTTAAAACTATTTTTAAAAATTCGATTAATAAGTGCTAGCATAGGATATGCTCCACCTAAAACAAATGCGATCTTGCCTACTATAACAGTAGATTCAGATAGTGGTGCTAATCCTGAGACAAGCCTTACACCAAATATCACATCTATACCTTGTAAAAGTAATCCAACAGTACTCAAACTCATTATAAGCTTTCCAAATACATTAAAAACTTTTATAAAAACATGAGGAGCTTTTAATAATCCTGCCCCTAAAATAATGGTAAAAACAAATATAGGTACCAGATTCCATACTAATATATTGATATTTATTTTTTGCCATAAGCCCGCTGCAAGACATCCTATTGGTATAGTAATAATTCCAACCAGCACACCCTTGGAAAAATATTTTTCATCCTCTTTAGAAAGCATCCCTAACGCGACAGGTATTGAAAAACTAATTGTGGCTCCTAAAGTAGATGCGATGATGATTCCTGAGAATGCCCCCATTTCCTTTGTCAATGCTAGCTTTTCAGCCATTTGATATCCCCCCATATCTACAGCTAAAAATGCTGCAGGAACGATAGAAGGATCTAGATGAAAAACTCTACAGATTGGAATAATCTCAGAGGATAAAAAATTTGTAAATATAGGGGCTAAAGAAAGTATTCCTATCATGCCAAGCCCTAAAGCTCCCATGGTCTTTATGCCTTCCTCAAATTTTTCACCCAGTTTCAAATGATTTCCGGTAATATAATCAATAGCTCCGATTACAAAAAAAGAACCGATTAGATATAATACAAATTTATCCATTGTTATTATCACTTTCTATTAACTTTATATAATGTCTTTACTAATCAGCATCTGTAGTATAAAACCCACTATTGTAGATATAATTAGGAGTATTAACAGCTATGAGCTTGACCTTTTTGTTTGTATAATTAGCCCAATTGTGGGCAATATTTGAGTCCATATGAACACTGTCACCAGGATACACTTCATGCCTCTTGCCATTTATGTAAACTGTTAATATACCCTCTAAAACATAAAAGAACTCTTCTCCCTCATGCTTATAGGATAATATTTCTTCATCTTTCTTTTGAGGAAGTATTTCTATAAGCCTTGGAACAAGTTGTTTATTTTCTAAATTTGTACTTAAACTATACTTAATAAAACCACCTTCTACTGAATCCATTATTTCTTGTTCATAACTTCTTAAAACCATATCTTTCCTTTTAAGTGGATAATCAAAAAAATGTGTTAAATGTACTTCAAAAATATCAGCTAGTTTTTCAAGTGAATCAACTGCTATGGTAGTAAGCCCCCTTTCTAATTGGGATAGAAATCCAACAGATAGTTCGCTTTTTTCACTTAACTCTTTTAACGTAATTCCTTTTTCAGTTCTCAATTTCTTTATTTCCATTCCAATATTCATCAATTCACCTCGAATTTCATATTCATGAATAATATAATATATATTAGTATAATATGCAATGTATTATAAAATAATTTCATAAATATGAAATTATTTTAATTAACGATTACATAAAAAAGATCCGGTTTACTCTTAACGGGGTAAAACCCGGCTCTTTTTCTGTCGAAATTTGCTTAGCGTGGGTTTTTTCCGAAATGCTGGCGGTACCCCATCGCTATCAAGCTAAGCTTATGCAAAGTCAATTTTAGGCGAGATTGTTTTTTTCTAAAGGGCAAGTGTAGGTAATTTAAAAATTTGCATACGAAATAAACCCTAATGGGTTTCACTTTTTGAATTAAGCGGCTTGATTATCAGACATGGTACAATTGTAAACGACACCTAATATATCAAAGACGGTTTTTTTCTCATATCGATGAGATTTCCGCCCGTTTTGCTGTAGGAGATTGAACAGGCGAAGTAACACCTTTGATAGCTCTTGGGTGTCTTTTTGAATAGTTTGGAATAGAAGAAGAAAATAGTCTTTAATCATATATATTGCTTTATACTCACTAAGCTCTCGTTTTTTCTTCATGAGGAGCAATTGGCGCATTTGGAACATGATAGAAGAACAGAGTAGAATGGCAATCAATTGACCATATAAATGGCACTCCAATCGTTCTGGTTTTATCTTTTTACAATGATGGATTTGAAAGAATGACTTCCACGTTTTAAATAAAATTTCGATTTGCCAACGCAAAGAATACCAGTCATGTACCTGTCCCATCGGGACAATATCTGTAGGGGTGTTTGTCATATATACATTGATACCACTGAGTCGTTTACTACGAGAAGAATACTTCATTCCTTTCTTTTTTTCTCTTACAGCTTGATCTTGTAATCGTTTTTGTTGTTGTTCTTTGGTTAGTCGATGAACAATCACACGAGTTGAGACTTTATCATTCATTCCTACATAAGCGTTGAATATTTCACATGTTTGTCCTGGTTGAAAAGAGTTCATTAACGTTTCCATATCTATCTGTATATACTCTGTACCTTTCTTGATTCTGCCATCTTGAAAATAATCAGGGTTAGGATTTTTTTGATAAATACGTGTATTCGATTTGATACGTGAGATATAATATGCCTTTTTATCTTGTATATGTTGAAGATCTTTCAAGTGAAAATAACCTAAATCACGGATAAATAAATCATTCGCTGTCACAGTTGGGGCACATAGAGAACCATAGGTTCGATCATGTTGTTTACCTGGGCCTGTATGAATATGTAGGAACTGCCCACTTAATAAATCATACTCAAGCTGAATCTTCATCCCAGCTGTATGACTGCATCCTCCTGCACCTGGATAAACAGATGAAAATACATCGGGAAGTTGAAAGGCAGTTGAATCTAGGATACGAATACGCTTGAAAATAGAAGCGTATGGAGAAGTGAGCATCTTAGTTGAAGATAACTTTTGATTGAGAAGTTCGGCTAACACTTGTTGTAGAAATTGCACGGCTGTGGCATTAAATCGTTGATGCTTCTAAACAGCTACATAAATGAGTTAAAGAGGTTTTAGCGACATTTTGACTGATCCATACACATAAAGCGACTAAATCTTTTGCTTGGTACTTACTGGTTCTTTGTACAAAACCAACATTTCTAGCAAGATCTCGTAAGAAATTTGGAGATAAAAAGTTTTGAATCTCTTGAGCAAATAGTTGTAATTCATCCGATACAGAAATAGACATACAAAAAACGCCATCCTTTCCTATGATTCTACAGAAAGAATAACGCCTTTTTTGCTTTAGAGGTAGTGCAAAAACTTAGCTTTATAGCGATGGAACAGAATCCCTATAAAGATTTTTAATGTAATAAAATACGTTTATGTTACTATTGGATATTTCATCTCCTATTCCTTTGTTAAATGCCATTTAATGATATGTCCAGCGTGTGTAAGACCTCCTCCAAACCCATAGAGTAAGAGAGTGTCCCCTTTTTTCACCTTTCCTTCATTCATACCTATGTCTAATGCTAATGGAATGGAGACAGAAGAAGTATTTCCCATGTATGTTACACTTGTTAACGTTTTATCCAGCGGGAAACCTGATTTTTCACATATAGATTCAATCATTCGTAAATTAGCACTATGTGGAACAAACCAGTTCACCTCTTCCAGTTGTAACTCTGCTTGACATAACAATTCTTTAATACCAATTGGTAGTGTCCGTGCTGCCCACTTATATACTTCTCTTCCATTTTGAACTATCTTCCCATGTGTTCTTAAAGGATTTCCAAACATGGTAGTAGATAAATTTTTACGATATACATGCATGCCTCCTTCCCCATTTGTCCCAATATGGGTAGCTATAAAGCTAGACTCTTCTTCATCTTTCTCTACTAAAACAGCTGCGGCTCCATCTCCAAATAAGATACATGTAGTTCGATCTGTATAGTCTGTAATCTTAGATAAGGTTTCTGTCGTTACAATTAAAATCTTACGATGAAGGCCAGATGTAATTAAACCATTCGCCAGATGTAATCCATATGTAAAACCAGCACAAGTCGCATTGAAATCAACAGCACCTGTATGTTGAATATTAAAATACTCTTGTATTTGGCAGGCTACACTTGGAAAAGTGTAGTCAGGCGTAGTTGTTGAAACGAGAATACAATCCACGTCGACAAGACTTTTATGATAACGTTCCACTAAGTTTTCAATAGCTTTAAAAGCTAATGTAGAGGCATATTCGTTATCACCAGTAATTCTTCTTTCCTTCATCCCAGTTCTTTGTACAATCCATGCATCATTTGTATCTACTAATTTTTCTAAATCATCATTGGTCAGCTTTTTTTCAGGTACATAGGTACCAATAGCTGTAATTCTTGCTTTTGATTGCATACATTTATCCCCCTTTACTATTTTCACACTCAGTTATATAATCAAATAATAGTACTAGGTACTAATTATTGTCAATATTCGAACATTTTATTTCTGGAAATTAAACTAACTAAAATATCTAGCTATGGTATAAAGGAGAGACATTCATGCTCAATATTCAACAAATTGAAGAAATTATTCCCCATCGTTATCCCCTTTTATTAATTGATCGGATCATTGAAGTAGAAGAAGGAAAGCGTGCAGTTTAGATCCAAAATGTTGTAACTAATGAAGGATTTTTTACCAGTAATTTTTCTGGCTATTCAGTCATGCCCAGCGTCCTTATTGTAGATGCCCTTTTAACATGAATAAATAAGTAGAAGTTTATTGAAAAATTTTCTGGAGAAGAACAATGCTAATGTATTGATGTAGAAAAAAAGAAATTCAGAATAATGTAAAGGGAGAAGAGTGATGATTGATATTTTAAAGATTTTTGCGGCCTTAGTTTTGGGATACCTTTTAGGAAGCCTTAATACAGCGGTGATTGTAGGGAAAATATACGGCAAGGACATAAGAAGCCATGGAAGCAAAAGCGCCGGGCTTACCAATACTCTGAGGGTACTTGGGAAATCTGCTGCGGTGTTTGTTCTTGCGGGAGATATATTAAAAGGGGTAATTGCCTGTTATATAGGCTTGTTCCTTAGCGTTTACTTTTATTCGGGAGAGGCTAAAGATTGCGTAAGCCTTTTAGCGGCGGGCGCAGGGGCGGTTATAGGGCATAACTGGCCGGTATATTTTGGGTTTAAAGGAGGCAAGGGAGCACTTACAGCAGTGGCTGTACTGTTTATGGTTGACTGGGTTATGGCCCTTTTATGCCTTGGCTTTTTTGTGATAATAGTAGCTTTAACCCGTTATGTCTCTTTAGGTACAATATGTGCTACATTGCTTGTTGCGGTCATTTCATTTATTCCTGTTTTTGGGAATACCTTATATTTTTATATATTTGCATTCCTAATGGCGTTTATGGTTATTTTCAGGCATATGGAAAATATACAAAGGCTGCTTTTAGGAACAGAAAATAAACTTATTTTTCCACAGCGTTGAGCATGTCGTCAAAATAGAAAAAAATTGGGGTTAGTTAACCGTTTAAGGAGGACGGCAACGATTCTTTACTTTTGGAGCCACTCAAGAAAAATGTACTTTATAATCCTATTTTTGGTATATCTCCTACCTTAGTAGCAATAAAGGGTTAATATAAGTCATCACATCATGCGTAAATATTAACGTACACATTGAATAGAAGAAATCAAAAAATACGTTATCCTTTCCTATGATTCTACAGAAAGAATAGCGTATTTTTTATTTTAGGGGGGTATTTTGTTTTGTTAGCTTGATAGCGATGTGGCGGTACCCCCTATTCAAATAACTATTTTATTAAAGTTTAATTAGTTCGTTTAATTTAACTGGTCCGCTATGATAGATTACTTCTAAATATTCACCTAACATATTCAAAGTTACTCTTTGTCATTTAAAAAGAGGACCTGCTATTCGTAGCAAATCCTCTTTTGTTGACCTGAAACTTAATAAAAAATGCTTTCTTCAAATTATTTTTGAATGAATTCCAACAAAAAGGATATTTCCGTTTTACTTTCATTCGCTATCAAGCATATACAGTTTCATACGAAATCGATTAAAAAGTCGTACCATCCTTTTTAACCTACATTGGATAATAAGACTGTAATGGATAATAGGACTGTGATGGATAATACGATTGTAATGAGTAATAAGGCTGTAATGAATAACACGATTGTGATGGATTATGGATTTCCTGCATTTGCTGTGCTTGAAATGCTTGTTGCTGCGCTTGTATAGCATGATGAACAGCTTGAATAGTACTTTGTGCAGGCCCCTGCCCCCCTAAAGGACGCATTTGCGTTTCATTGTAAAAACAATTGCGAAACATTCTTTATTCACCTCACCCCTGCAGATATTTTTGTCTTCCACCTTTCATACTATGAATATTGAATTAAGATGGATGAAACATTACACCTTGTAATTCCTAAATCTCTTTCTTGCAATTATTTTAACTTAATCCAATTTCCCATCCCCCTCTATCCACTTCATTGTTTTTTCCACATCTAACTCTGTATACGTCTTTTCCCCATAACGAACAGACTCATATATTGGGATAATATCTCTCGTTCTACAAATTCTTCGTAACCATTGTTGCATCGTTTCATAGGACCTTCTCTGTTCATGAAATGGTAAAGTTCTCTCCCATTCGATTAATCTTTTCCTTATCGTATCTGTAGGTAGCGGCTGCTCTGAATGATGTATGAATTTTTCATTCTTTACGGTTCTTACCGTATTCTCTTTTGTTTCAGATTGTTTTTCCTGTTCTATTTCTGATTTCATTAACTTTTTCCTAACTGATTTATAAAGAAAATATGTAATTACCGCTGCAATAACTACATAAAAAACTACAGTAATCCATGAATTTGAAAGAAAAGAAAATACGTCTCCCCATGAATTTTCCTTTTTAAAACCTTTAAATTTTTTACCCGTTGGCGTCCTATCCCTATTTTCTCCTACTTTTGTATTTTCCAAAGGTCTGCCAGTGCCATAATCTTCATTATTTTCATTGTTTATTGTTTCCTTATAAATTTTTTCAGATTTCTTCTCACTAAAAAAACGCTCTTTTACTATGTCTTGTACATGCACCACACCTTGTGATAACGATATCGCACTAACCGCAAAGAAAAGTATGATTAAAGCTCTTACACTCCAAAACTTCACTTTCATATGCCTCTTTTTATTAATCATGACATAAGCCCTTTCTTATTCTTTAATTACAATCCATTTATTCGTTCTACTATATTTCTTTGGAGAAGTACCAAGAATTAAAGGAACCGCACCCAATTCCTTTCGACGAAATCCAGCTGTGTAAAAATAAGAAGATGATACAGGCGTATCTTGATCCGATATTGAGGCAAGTACCTTTAATACATTTTGCAAATGGTTCCGATTATCCCCATTCTTTATATGCAACAATCCGTTACCTTTCACGCTGTTAATCCATAATTCAAATGAACAATCTTGCATGAGCAGTTGTTTGCATATACCTGCGGTTAATTCAATAAGCTCTTCAATATCATTTCGTAAAGAAACGCCACTTTTACTTTGTAAATTGAGATAGATCGCATATTTATCAGATTGTGTTCGTTCGTATTTTTTCGCGGTTATCGTCCCTGTTTTTGCTGTTGCACCCCAATGGATAGAACGAAAATCTTCATTTTCATAAGATTTCACTCCCATTACTTTCGTTTCATCATATAGCGGAGAAGACATTGCTTTTCGAAATCCGCGTGACCATTCTTGTAATTCAGGCACTTGTATTTTTGGGACAGCTGGTAAAACTAGATAGGACGGTGTATCCACATGACTATACGTTATATGATTCGTTATAAATCCAAAGGGATCAGTAATAACGATTTCAACTTCTTCCCATTTCGCGATACCTCTTTTTAACGCTATAGCTTGCAAATCAAATGAAACTGTCCCTCCTCCTTTTAAATTTAAATTCATATAATAATTTGAACCAGTACTATGATTTTTATTTAGTTCATCATGATTCCAAGTTAGCTTATTTTCACATTTAAATCGAAATACGATATTGAACATAGGAAATATCGAGTTGTTTGAAATTTTTATTTTGCACGTATTCGTTTCACCTATAAAAACGTTCGAATTACCTTGATTGTATTCCCATTGAACATGAGATACTTTACGTATGTATCCATGCGTAGCTCCTATTAAAATTAAATATAAAAATACGAGGGATAAAATTAGCAGATTACTTGAGAATATACATAAAATAACGGCTACAACTGATACAACTCCTATTACAAAGGGTTCCGCTAACGGTGTATACACGAGCTGTTGTTTCATCGTACATTCTCCACTGGCACACCAATCGTATGAAGAATTTCTTTAATGATTTGTTCCTTCGTCGTTTTCATCTCCCCTTCAATCGTTAACGTTAACCGGTGAGAACAAACTGCTGCAGCAAGCGTCTTAATATCATCTGGCGTACAGTAATCTCTTTCATTTAATATCGCCCGTGCTTGGATTGCCCGCATAAATGCCAATGTGCCTCGCGGGCTTACACCGATTTCAATTAACTCATGCTTACGAGTTGCTTCAATAATTTCAAGAAGATAATCTTGCACATCATTCCCTACTAACACTTCCCTTGCACGTTTTTGCACCGTAATAATTTCTTCACTTGAAATAATAGAATGTAACGTTTCTAACGGATCATTCGTTTGGAAGCGATTCATCATTTCCTTTTCTGCTTCTCTCGTAGGATAACCTTGGCGTATAGTAAGTAAAAATCGGTCTAATTGAGCATCTGGCAACGGAAATGTACCAGCCGATTCAAGAGGATTTTGCGTTGCAATAACTAAAAAAGGTTCTGGTAATACATGTGTCTGTTTCGCAATCGTAACAGTACGCTCTTCCATAACCTCAAGTAACGAAGATTGCGTTCTCGGTACAGCTCGATTAATTTCATCAACTAATACTATATTTGCAAAAATAGGCCCTAACCTCGTTTTAAAATCCGATTCCTTTACATCAAAATATTCGAGGCCAATAACATCGCCTGGCAAAGTATCAGCTGTGAATTGAATTCTTTGAAACTTAGCGTCCACACTTTTAGCTAAGCTTTTCGCTAAAGTTGTTTTTCCTGTCCCGGGTACATCTTCTAATAAAATATGTCCTCTTGCTATAAGAGCTATAGCTGCCAGTTCAATCGATTCATCTTTTCCTATAATGACCTTTGAAATATTGTTAGTGATTTTCTTTAATATGTTCATATATTTCACTACCATCTTTATTTTTTAAAAATTAAGAATATTTATTTTCCAAATTATAACATATAATTAAAAGATGAAATAGAGTAAAAAGGAAACTTATATTTTTCTTCACTGCACGTAAAAAAGCACCTATTGTCGTACGTTGACAATAAAGTGCTTGACTCCCGGAATTTTCATATTGGGTATTTGACACCTTATATAAATACATTACCTTTCTATTTCACTCCAAATATCAACATCATTTTCATTTAAAATTGCTTTAATTTTGTCTTCCTCAAAAACTACTAAATAATCATACGGTAAGGCTAGTACTTGAATAAATGCAGGTTTCATTTTTAATAATTCGTATGCGTATATGGTTTCCAGTTCTCCTGATGCTTCTTCATTGATAGGACCTATATACCAACCCGAATCACCTTCACCACACCCGCTAAATCTTTGTAAATAAACCTCTTCTAGTTGCAACACATTTTTCGCTATCACAATCTTATCGTTAAATTTTATCAATTCTCCCTCTATATTTAATCGACGTAAGCAATGCGCTTGCTCTAGTTGTACCCATAATGCAATCGTTAAATCTTCTGTCTTATCCTTAAAAGGGTTTTTAGTATAATCCCGGGTGATAATTTGATAATAATCTTCATACTTATATAAACTATAAACAGACCATCCAACTTGTATTGAAAATCCATCTGCTAATTTATCTTCTACATTAGATAATAAATTAAATAGGGTTTCTACATGAAAACTTAAAGGTTCTTCTACTTTAGCTTTTATATTTTTATTACCTATATTTTTAATCATTGTTTTCAAATAAACGTTCCCCACTTCTATTGAATTTCCTCACTCAATCTCTATTCCTCAACTCGCCTTAAATAAACCTAGCAGCAGGATGACTTTCGCTATTAACACGAATAAAATTCCTAATATTAAAACTCTTCTTCCCATGATTCTTTTGCATCTATTAACCTTTGTGATAAAAATTCATAAAAGTTCTTTGCGGTATTGTAGTCATCAAGTCTCCCTTGTCTATTCCAGGCTATTATTGGACACTCATTATTTTCCATATTACTAACATCTAAACAATACGCATATTCCCCAGCATCTTCAATAACTACTAAATTCTCACTCATTTCTAAATCCCTATAACTCTCCGTTACAATAACAACAGAAGCTATATTCGACTTACCAACTCCTAAAATATCAACGCCAAATAATCCACCGGAACCATATGTATTTAAAAACCACTTATAGCTATCTGGTAATTCTACACCTAGCCTATTTTGAACAACATAAATTTGACTTTCATTTACTCCGCCTGTAAAGTCGTCTATTTCCCCATGTTCTTTAATAAAATTTGTTAATTCCTCTTTATTCATTAACTACTACCCCTTATTTTGCAGCTTCTATTTACATTCCCGTTATAAAAATCCTTTTCCTTACCTTCACGTAATCATTTCGCTTCACATAAAAACTCATAGCAATATATGTACATCGTTTCAAATATCGTTTTCCTTTCATATCACGTCAAAGTTTATCTTTAACCTTCTCTCCTTTATCATAAGCATCTCCAAGTGATTCAAAATTTGTTTTTAGCCAATACCAATATTGCCCTTGATTGTTAATGAGGTTTTTAAGTAAATCAGTAAATGAATTTGTGATAATTTTCGACTCTCCAACTATACCGTGTCGATCGAAGAAACTATCATAACATCTACCTAATCTCTCTTCACTTAAATCTATCGTTACATACCCATCCATACGATCATTACCTATAATATACCAATTTGATGAAATATCCTCCGCACATAACTCTCCTATAATTATAGGATTAGCTAAAACAAACTCCTCTGGCTTCACAATATGAATAGCGTATTCCTCATTTTCAAATAAAATAAGCCCTCCACAAAGACTATAAAATTCTTTTACATCACTTGGAAGCATATGCTTATCCTTATCAAATTCCGGGAATTTTGTAGGCTCATGAACCCGACAATTTGGTAATGTTTTTATTATTTCAATCAACCGCTTCATACTATATTTATATTCTCCTTCCATTTATTTAATTATTTCGAAATTTATTCACACATATCCCTCTGCTACTCTCCATTCCTTAAAACAGCAGTATGTAGGTCACAATTTTCATAAAAGGTTTTTACTTTCTTCTCATTAATTTTATTCCAAGGCTTTTTTGTAAATTAGACCACTTATTACAATAATAATTTTCCATTATTTATACGACTTTCCTTTAATATCACAAATAACACACCCTTTTTCATTAGCCTCGTCACTAATTTTTTGAGGAACTGTTTTTGTGTACAGAGATTTCCAAATTCAATTCTCCCTTTAGTTGATCACCTTTTAAAGCCAATATTTCTTCTCTATTGTAATCAACTATTGCCAAGAAATACTCTTCAAAATTCTCAAACCTATCTATTTTTTCTCCTGCAAACCAAATTATCTCACCTGGTCTACGTGAATTTGGTAAACATAAAACAAATAAGTCCTTATCCAATTCAGAGACCGCTATTGGTAATAACTCCTGTCTTAAAACACCATTTTCTTTTAAAACATCGTCATCAATTACTGTTAATAACATTTGAGCGTGATCCATTATAGCGGATTTCTTCAGTTGTTCTATACTAAATAAGTCCACAGTTTGATAAAAACCTTTCCAACCATTAGCATGTTGTAGAAAATCTCGATATATTAAATCAAGTTTATAACCCAATTCTTGTTCAAGAGCATACACATACTCTTCGCTTGCTCCTACTTCAGGAAAGTGATGTGGCCATATTTGCTCTACATCTTGTTTCATTAACTCTTGCTTCACTAAAACCAAAGTTGCTATCTTATCTTTCCAGTTAATCATCTTTTAGTCCTCCTCTACAAATTTAAGTTCAGTAGGTTTATAACCCATTATTTATCTATTAGCCCACCCATCAAGATTTAACCAACTATGAGGATTCAGTTTTCCCATCTAAGTTGTATTAAACACAAGACCAATATGCTCTTTATATGATTTTTCGTTTTCCGGAAAATTTTCAACACTCTACTTAAATTACATAGCCGTATGCAAATACAAAAATAGTGACAGTCGGATTCCACAAACTACCACTATTTATAACCTCTTACTTCATTAAATTCTATACACTCTTGATGTACTGGTTATAGAACTTCCTCTACATCGACACTCTCTATCTTCACTTCATACATATTTGGGATATTTGCTTCTTTTGGTACCCATGCATAATAATTTTGATCATTCTCTAAAATAAATTGAACTAACTTTGTTTCTGAAACATTCCAGAAATTTTTAAGATTATCAATGTAATCCTCTAAATCCTCTTTATAGTCCAATTGTAAAATATAATCTCTTACGGTAAGGGCAAACACAATTAAACTTCCTAATAGATCCTTTTGCTCATTTTCTTCTTCATACTCTTGTGGTAAGAACCACACTTGACCTATTCCTATCGTTTTTTTGTATTTTTCATAAAAACTACTATCATCCATATTCTCATAATCATGAATCAATTCATTGACCAATGAATGCCATTTTGGCGGAATAATGTTTTCCAATGCAGGATTATTTTCAATTCCTTCTACTATATCCTCGATTTCTTCTGTCTCATCTTCATAGTGATATTCACTTAGGTCTATATGCTTAAATTTCATTTCATTTTTGTAATGCGCCAAATCATATGGATAATGATTATTATCTTTTAAACTTATATCATCAAGTTCGAGTATCTTTACTAGTGCAGCTGTCTCAAAGCTCCAATACCCTACATATCCAGGTTCTTTATGTGCATTTTTCCATTCATAATCATAATGGCCTTTAAACCATTCTTTCTCCATATACGTTTGTAATCTTTTAGATGCTTCTTTTTTATCTATTTGTGCAAGTTCTATAATTTCTCTCGTTTTTGCATATGGATTGTCTTTATAATATCTATTCGTCATTTTTGTGTATCCGATATCACTAGCGCATAAGAGAAAACCAATTACTGCGTCGTTCATATTTTTTTTATCAACTATCTTTTTTAATCTTTCTATATTCTTTTTATCTGTTTCTAATAATATTCCTAAGGAAATCATCCAAATTAGACTTAAATATCCAATTTCCCTACTCCCTGTATTCTCTAAATCATAAATTGCATTATAAAAATCTTCTTCTATTACACTAATGTCTTCCCCTAAAGAATACTTTGCCCTAATATCCTCCATCTCATATCTAAAATTGGCTAGATAGGTCCCTTCTATAATACTCTTATTATCTTTAGAATATCTTTGAATTCCATTTTTAGTATCTTCTTCTAAACTTTTAATATCTTCTCTATTTTCCTCTATAAACTCTTTATTATATTCAATTCCTTCTCTACATTTTTCTTCTATACATAAATAATCTCTCATACCATTCAATTCCTCCTCGCTTCTAAATTATGGCCACTCTCCAACGATGTTACCCTTTGCATCTATCTTAAATGTTTTAACCTTTCCACTACTATCGACTTTTGATAATACTCTTTCTACCTTATCTCTCTCCAACGCTTTCGTAATCTTATCTGCTAATCTTTTATCTCCATCAACAGCTTTCAATATTCTACTTTTTTCAGTCTTCACACCTGTCAACCAATCATCCGACATTTGTCGTCCATCTTTAGTTTTTCCTAATTGTGAACTACCAAATTTTGCTTCATCAATAACATATTTAATATTTGATCCTGCATTTGTATTTTCGTATAATCCATCAATTCCTTTTACTATTTTATCATTTATGCTTGATGGTGCACTTTTGCCGACTGGCTTTAAATCAAATCCAGCATCTTTTAAACTTTGATTATTCAATAAATTGTCATTTGATTTTATTTCACCATAATTACCTTTTTGCTTATTTGTAGCTGTTTTTGCATCAAAATCAGCTATATTTGTATTTTTGCTACTGCTGGGTTTACCATTACCACCATCTTTAGACTTCTCAAACTTATAAAAAGCTTCTATAAATGCTATACACTTTTGATTTACTTGTTATAGAACTTCCTCTACATCGACATCCATATACTCAAAAGCATAAATAGTTAGTTTTCATACCAATGTTTAATTGAAAATTTCTTTAATAGAGCCAATAAAAGAGACCTCAAATATGAGGTCTCTTTTATTGGCTCTACTCCACCTGTAACTTTCTCTTCACTTACTTAAAGCTAAATAACATGGTTCATTAAAATATACAATTCTAAAAAACTTCTTCTTCGAAAAATTCTTTCCTTGATCCAAAAATCTAGCAAAATAAATTAGAACATAAATAAGTGATAAAGAATTATTATTCTGGTAAGTGAATATTGATGAATGTGTCTACTCATTTCTATCCTAAAACGCAAAAAAGCACTTGTTGCCTTTAATTGACAATCAAGTGCTTTAAGTTCATATGTTTTTAAGTAGCATAAATTTGTAAGTTTTGTAGTAACAGTATGACACCTTTTATACATCATGACAAATACTATGTTAAAACTTACGAGTTTGTACGAGTTCGTTAGTTTCATATACATTCCATGCCGTTTTATTCATCACTCATTAAAATGTCATCTCGCCTAAGCTCGTACTTCTTTTTCTATTCTATCATTGCACGTAGTACTCTATGATGGTACAACCATCATGGAGTGCGTACTTCAAAATGACCTTTTCTTTTTTTGTACACTTCAACTATACCTTAATTCAATCAGCCCATATATTCCGAATGACTAAAAAAACAATTTTATTGTCTCTATAAAAATAGGCTTCAAAGTTTAAAGTACAACGTCCTGATAACCTACCTCAGTTACTTCACCTTTCACAAGACAAAGGCCTAATCCATTTTCCATATCCCATGTACAGTCAAACGTAAGTCCGATATCAAGAAAGTCGATAAGGTCATTATCCGGAACGAAAATTCCAGATAATGTTATTTTTTCGGGAATTTGAGTAACTGTTTCTATTAAAGGATAATTTTCGTTAGATTCAACATCGTAACCAAGTTCATATCTTTTTTGTTTATAATAATCTAATATAGGCTCCAAAATACTTTGTTGTAATTGTTGCCATCTTTCTATTAAAAAATTATATGCCATATATTGTTCTTCCTCAAACTGACCATCATCTTCTCCCCTAACTATTAACGCCACCTTAACTTCGTTCCCAAAAAACTCAATGTTTTTATATCCAATCCAATCATAATTATTAAACTCAAGTTCGCCAAAAACTGCATCATTTATTTTCATTATATATATCTCCTTTATTGTTTACTAGCAAATCCATTTGGCATAAACGCTCCTGCATTGATTTCACCTACTCCACCAAGATGTCCAAATTTGCTGTTGATCTCTGTTGGTACAAGTTGCACTATCTTTACATCATTCAATTCATGCCAAGTTAACTTATTTGCACGTCGATATTTCTCTATTTGTTTCCATGTAATTCCACCAGATTCCATCCCAAACTTACGTGCTAATTCAGGAGAATTATTCAATTGCTCAGCCAATTTTTCATCAGCTTGAGTAAAATTAAGACGTCTTGCTGCTGATCCATATCCAGCAGTGCCACCTACCATGTAATTGATTTCTACCTGCGCCTTTGATACTGGCGAAAAATCAGGAACTCCATTTTTATATTGAATACCTTTAATCCCAGCTTCATCTAATATACGTTTCAATATAGGGTCTGGTGGTGGTTTAGGCGTACTTAAAGATTCTCCTCTGATTCCTTCAAATTCAACCTTCGAATTAACTGGTGAAGGTGTCTGATTATACCTTGCTTCATAAGAACTAGCAAAATCGGTTTGTCTAAAAGCAGGTGGAACTTCAGCCTCTCTATTACCCGTACCCTTACCACCATCTTTAGACTTCGCAAACTTATAATAAGCTTCTATCAATTCGCCTTGAGGTATTTTGGTTACGATAGTTCCACCAACACTAGAGAATGCATAGGAAACATCCCTCTTAAAGGATTGTAACATTTCAAGCTTAGGCTTCAATTCTTTTGCTAGTTTTACTGCATTAGCAATTGTACTTATTCCACTTGATGCTTTTGCTCCTTTTGCGACATGACCGATTTTATTTAGTCCCTTATCGCCCAAAAATGCGGTAGCTACTTGCGTTAATATATAAGTAGACAATTCAGTACGGCTCTCTGCATCTCCATCTATCATATCTCGTTTTATTTTATTTGAAAATGCATGCCACATATTTTTTGCAGTTTCATCCAAATGGAAAAGTGCATAGGTTACATTAATAAAAGTTCCTATGTCCATATTACTTAAAGCTTCTGCGGACTCGATTTCATCTCCAATAGCTTTCCCAGAGCCTCTTTGAACAGCTTCCCACATCTTTTTCACTGTTTCAAACACGCCAACTATACTGTCTGCCGTATCGTCCCAAGCATTTCTAACCGGAGATTTCTCCTCAATTATGTTATTTGTTTCTATATCCTTAATTGACTGATCGGTTTTTCGGGCTGTTTCTTCTATAATCCCCTGAATAGAACTCACCCAATCCATATTCAACCCTTGTGTACTAAACGTCCCACTTACAGGACTAAATCCTTTCCCGCTTTGCACTTCAGCGAGTCCGGCTGTGATGCTAGCTGCTAATTGGAGGGCGGTGCTGTAGTTGTTGCTGGACGTATGATTGAATTCATATAAACGCTCTAGTTTTTCTTCAAGTTTTTTTCTCATTGCAACTAAGACCGCAACAATTGCTTCTACTCCAGGCATTGGTGCAAGTACTTCTATTGCTTCTATACTTGCAATTGATTGATTGATTGGCATGTCTCGTAGCGTAAACTGTTACGATAATCCAGTCGTTGAAAACTTCTTCAAATCATGAAACAGAATTGTGGAAGCGCTTCATCATTTGGAACTTTTGTTTTGATATTTTTGGATATATGATTTATCATACTCAATATTATAACCTTAAAATAAAAAGCACTTGTTGCCTTTAATCGGCATTCAAGTGCTTTAAGTTCATCTATTTATTAAGTAACATTATTTTAGGGAATTTTTAATTAACTTTACAATATCTTTAAAACTTACGAATTCATTAGTTTCATGTTTATTCCAGTTTTTTATATTCTAAGCCCACTAATAGCCATCTCACCTAGTTATTGTTCTTATATTCAAAAGAATTACCTCTCCTCTTTGCACAAATATAAGTATTGGCCAAACTCGGGGAATACATCCCAATTTCTAGATACATCATCTTTTATCTCTCGTTCTTCTACTTCACCAGTTTTAGAATCTTTTTGCTCCATAGCAATATGACCATTTTCTTGATACCCCAAAATCATACTTTTTAACTGTGTATCCCCGTCATATTCCCAATACATTATTGTCCTTAGGAATATTCTATTATCTTCTTTAACAATAAAATCGTAGTGTAAATATTTACGAAGAAAATCATCCAAAAAACTTACCGATACCCATTTATCAGTGACATTTACTAAATACTTTGGCTGCTCTCCATCATTGAGAACAGCAGTATAAGAATGTCGATTTCCATGAAGTATCTTGGCTGCATTCTCATCAATAATATTCCAAGGCTTCTTCTTTATATTAGACCACTTATCACAATAATAAATTTCCATTAATTATACACCTTCCCATTAATATCACGAATAATAATCCCTTTCTCATTCGCCTCTTCAATAATTTTTTGTGGAACTGGTTTTGTTTGTACAGGGACTTCCAAAATTAATTCTCCATCTAGTCGACCACCTTTTAAAGCATTAGGATTAAATTTACCTGAAGAAATTTCTGAACCGGAAGAATACTTTTTAGTAAACTCACTTAAATAACTTAATGCCGTCTTTTCTTTTACTTCAGCCAATTGGGTAAATTTCCTCGAGACAATTTCTTCACCTGGAATATAAGAATCCACAACATATTTCTTCCCATTGTTTTCCTTTGCCTCTAACTCTATTTCATTATAAGTATATCGAGGACGATTTTCCTTATTAAATCTATTTCCTGCTTCCCATTGTTTTTTCACAAAATCGGGTATTGATTTCTTTTTAGATAGTGTTTTATCCGTGCCCTTATCACCATCTTTAGATTTCGCAAACTTATAATAAGCTTCTATTAATTCGCCTTGAGGTATTTTGGTTACAATAGTTCCACCAACACTAGAGAATGCATAAGAAGCATCCCTCTTAAATGATTGTAACATTTCAAGCGTAGGCTTTAATTCTTTTGCTAGTGTTACTGCATTAGCAAATGTACTTACTCCACTTGATGCTTTTGCTCCTTTTGCGATATGGCCTACTTTATTTAGTGCCTTATCGCCCAATAATGTCGTAGCTATTTGTGTTAATCCATAGGTAGTCAATTCTGTACGACTTTCTGCATCTCCATCTATCATATCTCGTTTTATTTTATTTGAAAATGCATGCCACATATTTTTTGCAGTTTCATCCAAATGGAAAAGTGCATAGGTTACATTAATAAAAGTTCCTATATCCATATTACTTAAAGCTACTGCGGACTCGATTTCATCTCCAATAGCTTTCCCAGAGCCTCTTTGAACAGCTTCCCACATCTTTTTCACTGTTTCAAACATGCCAACTATACTGTCTGCCGCATCGTCCCAAGCATTTCTAACCGGAGATTTCTCCTCAATTATGTTATTTGTTTCTATATCCCTAATTGACTGGCCGTTTTTTCGGGCTGTTTCTTCTATAATCCCCTGAATAGAACTCACCCAATCCATATTCAACCCTTGTGTACTAAACGTACCACTCACAGGACTAAATCCTTTCCCGCTTTGCACTTCAGCGAGTCCGGCTGTGATGCTAGCGGCTAATTGGAGGGCGGTGCTGTAGTTGTTGCTGGACGAATGATTGAATTCATTAAACACGCTCCTTAATTTACAGAACCATTCGTAAACAGAAAAATAGTGGCAGTTGGCTTCTCCAAACTACCACTATTTTCAATCTCTTTATTCATTAAATTCCTTATAATTTAGTTTTTCAGCGTTACTCATGATGCACAATGTTTTAATTTGCTCGTTATAGAACTTCCTCTACATCGACACTCTCTATCTTTACTTCATACATATTTGGGATATTTACTCCTTCCGGTACCCATGCATAATAATTTTGATCATTCTCTAAAATAAATTGAACTAACTTTGTTTCTGAAACATTCCAGAAATTTTTAAGATTATCAATGTAGTCCTCTAAATCCTCTTTATAATCCAATTGTAATATATAATCTCTTACCGTAAGGGCAAACACAATTAAACTTCCTAATAGATTTTTTTGCTCATTTTCTTCTTCATACTCTTGTGGTAAAAACCACACTTGGCCTATTCCTATCGTTTTTTTGTATTTTTCATAAAAACTACCATCGTCCATATTCTTATAATCATGTATTAATTCATTGACCAATGAATGCCATTTTGGCGGAATAATGTTTTCCAATGCAGGATTATTTTCAATTCCTTCTACTATTTCATCTATCTCTTCCGTCTCATCCTCATAGTTATATTTACTTAGAGATATGTGTTTGAATTTCATTGAATTCTTATAATGCGCCAAATCATACGGATAGTGATTATTATCTTTTAAACTTGTATCATCAAGTTCCAAAATTTTCGCAAGCGCTGCCGTTTCAAAGCTCCAATACCCTACATATCCAGGTTCTTTATGTGCATTTTTCCATTCATAATCATAATGACCTTTAAACCATTCTTTCTCCATATACGTTTGCAATCTTTTAGACGCTTCTTTTTTATCTGTTTGTGCAAGTTCTATAATTTCTCTCGTTTTTGCATATGGATTTTCTTTAAAATAAACATTCGTCATTTTTGTGTATCCGATATCACTAGCGCATAAGAGGAAATCGATTACTGCATCATTCACATTTTTTTTATCAACTATCTTTTTTAATCTTTCTATATTTTTTTTATCCGTTTCTAACAAAATTCCTAAAGAAATTATCCAAAGCATATATATATAACCCACTTTGCTAGTCCCTGTATGCTCTAAATCATCCATTGCATTATAAAAATATACTTCCATTGTGCTAATGTCTTCTCCTAAAGAATACATTGCTCTAATGTCGTTCATCTCATGTATAAAATTCCTTAAATATCTTCCTTCTATAATACTTATATTATCTTTAGGCTTTCTTTGTATACCATTCTTTTCATCTTCTTCTAAACTTCTAATCTCCTCTCTATTATCTTCAATAAACTTTTTATGGAGTTCTATTCCTTTTTTACATTTTTCTTCTATGCACAATTGATCTCTCATTCTATTTAATTCCTCCTAGCTTCTAAATTATGGCCATTCTCCAATGTTGTTTCCTTCTTCATCTAACCTATATGTTTTTACGTTTCCACTACTATCGACTTTTGATAATACTCTTTCAACTTCACTATCTTCCAATGCATTCGCAATCTTTTCAGCTAATACTTCATCTCCATCAACAGCTTTCAATATTCTACTTTTTCCAGTTTCAGAACCGTTCAACCAATCATTTGACATTTGTGGTCCATCTTTAGTTTTCCCTAATTTTGAACTACCAAACTTCGCTTCATCAATAACATATTTAATATTTGAATTTGGATTTGGATTTGCATTTTCGTATAATCCATCAATCCCTTTTACTATTTTATCATTTATGCTTGATGGTGTACTTTTGCCGACTAGTTTCAAATCAAATCCAGCATCTTTTAAACTTTGATTATTCAATAAATTGTCACTAGATTTTATTTCACCATAATTACCTTTTTGCTTATTTGTAGCTATTTTTGCATCAAAATCATCTACATTTGTATTTTTGTTACTGCTGGGTTTACCCTTACCACCATCTTTAGACTTCGCAAACTTATAAAAAGCTTCTATCAATTCGCCTTGAGGTATTTTGGTTATGATTGTTCCACCAACACTAGAGAAAGCATATGAAGCATCTCTCTTAAAAGATTGTAACATTTCAAGCGTTGGCTTCAATTCTTTTGCTAGTTTTGCTGCATTAGCAATTGTACTTATTCCACTTGATGCTTTTGCTCCTTTTGCGACATGACCGATTTTATTTAGTCCCTTATCGCCCAAAAATGCGGTAGCTATTTGCGTTCATCTCAGGAGTAATATAATATTTGTTTTAAAATGGTAGAAAAAGAAATCAACACTTATGAATTGTGGTTTCATTTAATAGATAACTATTATTCTGTAAGTTTTTGATTTACATGTGAAATTTTCAAAAAGTAAAACCTTTTAGTTTACTAAAAAACCTTGAAAGGCATTTAGCCAGTCAAGGTTTTTAACTTACTTTAAAAAATCTAATATTGAATTTACACTTTCTTCGAAACGACTTGGGTTTCTTTCTTTGATACTGGTTAATTGAGAAACAACATATTTCTGAATATCATTGTTTAATGTGGGGATGATTTTTTTATAAATATTCCTCGATGGTTCATGATTTAATATTCTTTTGTGAAGTATCTTTAACCATTCCTTAGCGTGAGGAATCATCTTAGTAATAGAATTAGCTAACACTTTCAGCGAAACTTCAGAACTAACAATCTTGTCATACGACTCTAAAATTTGTATGTTTTGTAGTAACAGTATGATACCTTTTATATATCGTGCCAACTACTATGTTAAAACTTAGGAGTTCGTTAGTTTCATGCCCGTTCAATGTGATTATATTCACCGCCATGTAAAATGTCATCTCACCTAAACTCGTACTTCTTTTTCTATTCTATAATTGCACATAGTACTCCATAATGGTTCAACCATCATAGAATACGTATTTTCAAACGCCCTGTCACTTTCCTATCCCACTTAAAGATTCTCTTTTTCACTCTTGATCATCATAAGCATCTCCAAGTGATTCAAATTCACTCTTTAGCCAATACCAATATTGTCCATTATTCTTAATAAGTTTTTCAAGTAAGTCAGTGAATGAAGTTGCAATAATTTGCGACTCCCCAACTATTCCATGCCGATCAAAGAAACTATCATAACATTTACCTAGTCTTTCTTCACTAAGATCTATTGTTAGATATTCATCCTTGCCATCATTGCATATAATATACCAAGTTGATGAAATATCTTCTTCACATAACTCTCCTACAATTACGGGATTAGCCAAAATAAACTCCTCTGGGGTAACAATATGAATAGGGTATTCCTCATTTTCAAATAAAGTTAGACCACCACAAAGACTATAAAATTCTTTTAAATCACCTGGTAGCATATGCTTATTCTTATCAATTATCGGTAATTCTGTAGGCTCCTGAACTCGACAATTAGGTAATGATTTTACTTTTTTAATCAACTGATTAATATTTCCCATCTGAATTACTCCCTAAAATTATATTGATTAAAAGCCCTATAATACTCTTGTCTAGCTAAACGTGGTACATTCGCAACATCAAACATTTTTTCCGTCAATTCTTGTATTTCCTTTGGTGAAACAGATTTCCAATCTACTTTACCTCCAACCTTTTTCCCTGTTTTATCAAAGAGCCATTGTCTATAAACAGCTTTAGTAGCATTGTGTTGCTCTTGAGTTAAGGCTATAGTTGGAGTATTCGCCCCTCTACTAACATAATCGGGGACATTATGTTTAGCCCAAACATCCATAACGCCATGATGATTTTCTAGTGGTGAATTGCTTGGCCTATACGGTACTACATCGTATGGTTCTGTAGTCTTACCCTTACCACCATCTTTAGACTTCACAAACTTATAATAAGCTTCTATCAATTCGCGGAACGTTATCTAGGTTCTTTACTTCTCCCTTGTACCCTATGTTGTAATCTTAAACCCTCACAATAAAAAAACAATCCATGTTAAACCTTATTAAACTACCTCCTACAATCTATAAAAATTTAATACTTAGCACACTTATAAAATTATAATGTATCTACTCATTTCTATCCCAAAACGCAAAAAAGCACTTGTTGCTTTTAATTGACAATCAAGTGCTTTAAGTTCATATGTTTTTAAGTAGCATAAATTTGTAAGTTTTGTAGTAACAGTATGGCACCTTTTATATATCATGACAACTACTACGTTAAAACTTACGAGTTTGTACGATTTCGTTAGTTTCATGCCCATTCCATGCGTTTTATATTCATCGCCATGTAAAATGTCATCTCGCCTAAGCTCATACTTCTTTTTCTATTCTATCATTGCACATTGTACCCTATGATGGTCCAACCATCATGAAGTACGTACTTTCTGACAGTCTATTATTTTCCTGTACACTTCATAATACGTTTTAAATTAATTACAGCAATACTTTGTCACTCCTGTATGCAAATGCTATTCTACAAATGGATGCTAAAACTTTCATGAGTTATTAATTCAATTTAAATATATCTATTACTATAAAATTTTTTAAAGTTTATTATTTTTCACTTCCTCAAACCACTCATCAGCAAAATCATCAGCCGTTTTTATATCATCATTTGTGTATACTAAATCATACTTGTATTCAACTTTGAAGCTTCCACTCTGATAAATATTTAATACTATAAACCCTCTTTAGGTAGACACATCATATCTTTTCTCCCCACCCTCCAACGCATCATTTCACCTTATGAGACTCTAAATACTTATTGTTAATCAAATAAAAGAAACTGCTAGATATTACACCGTCTTCCCTTGAAGTATCAACATATACTTTATCGGCTCTATCCTCCACAGATTCCATACATATGGATATCATATCTGCTTGCAATTCACTAAATCTATCTTCAAATTCCTTTTACTCAGCTAAACCTTTAACTTTTTAAAAATTTAAGATACTTAGTATTCTTCGGATTCCCAAAACATCTACCTTCTGATTTTTTATTGGCAATGCTAAAAAATTCTTTTGCGGTTTCTAAATCACCTAATTCAAAAGCAACTTTTCCTGCAATAAATTCCTTATCACCGGAATCTATACGTGCAAATCCAGTTAAAAATATTTTATCTGCCCACTCCTTTGCTTTTTTTAAATCATTTACCATAAAACAAGTGGAGATAATATCCTTAACTAAATGGTAACTCTCTTCACAATAAATACCTTTAGGATTAGGTATTATATCCCATGCCTCTTCTAATAACACAATAGAATCATTATAGTAACCATTATTAAATTGTTCATTGCTTTTTTCCAAAAGACTTTCGAATTCTTCTTTTATAGGTGATTGTAAAATAGCCATATTTATCCTCCTCAAATCATATCCTTAATCAATTCAAAATACTTATCATCCTCATTAAAAAAAGAGTTTATAGCCTTCTAAAATGTAAGCTCTTAACAGATACTCCTTAGCTTTATCAAACTCCTCACACTCGAATAAACTCTCTCCAAGTCTCAGTAAAATAAATGGATTTGAAATACCATCCGGACAGTTTAATGCATTATAAAAATTGCTTTTTGCTTTCTCATACTCACAATTTAAAAAATAAGTATCTCCTAATGCTGTATAAATCCATGTACTTGTTTCCCAATTGTTCTTCGGTAACGGAACCAAATCCAGTGCAGCCATATAGCTCTCTATTGCTTTATCATCTTTTCCTTTTTCAACAAAAGCATTTCCCTCGTTACATAATTTCACAATTTGGTCATACGCTTGATCGTTGAGTTCCAATATAAATTCCTCCCAATAATTATTTATTTGGTGGCAAGTAGGTTTCATTTAACTTTGCACCTGCGGATCGATTTAAACTATAATGATCTAATACATAATTATTGGAGTCTAACATCCATTCTCTAACCTCTGGGGACTTCTCTCCATAATATCTACCTGTACTGTTCCACCATGAAACTGCATCAGTTAAATGAGCCATATCTGCTTGATCTATAGGATACCATTTATTATCACTTGCCATAAATTCTATTTCACCATCACGTGTTGTACGGATTTTTGGTGGAATTTCATTTTCCATTCTTTCTATTACTTCTCTACCCGTTTTGGAGCCTTTTCCAGGCGTATTCCCCATCAGATCGATGCCATCTTCCACTTGCATCTTGAAAATAACCTTTAGACTTCGCAAACTTATAATAAGCTTCTATCAATTCGCCTTGAGGTATTTTGGTTACGATAGTTCCACCAACACTAGAGAATGCATAGGAAGCATCTCTCTTAAAGGATTGTAACATTTCAAGCTTAGGCTTCAATTCTTTTGCTAGTTTTACTGCATTAGCAATTGTAGTTATTCCACTTGATGATTTTGCTCCTTTTGCGATATGACCGATTTTATTTAGTGCCTTATCGCCCAATAATGTGGTAGCTATTTGCGTTAATCCATAAGTAGTCAATTCTGTACGACTCTCTGCATCTCCATCTATCATATCTCGTTTTATTTTATTTGAAAATGCATGCCACATATTTTTTGCAGTCTCATCCAAATGGAAAAGTGCATAGGTTACATTAATAAAAGTTCCTATATCCATATTACTTAAAGCTACTGCGGACTCGATTTCATCTCCAATAGCTTTCCCAGATCCTCTTTGAGTCGCTTCCCACATCTTTTTCACTATTTCAAACATGCCAACTATACTGTCTGCCGTATCGTCCCAAGCATTTCTAACCGGAGATTTCTCCTCAATTATATTGTTTGTTTCTATATCCTTAATTGACTGATCGGTTTTTCGGGCTGTTTCTTCTATAATCCCCTGAATAGAACTCACCCAATCCATATTCAACCCTTGTGTACTAAACGTACCACTCACAGGACTAAATCCTTTCCCGCTTTGCACTTCAGCGAGTCCGGCTGTGATGCTAGCGGCTAATTGGAGGGCGGTGCTGTAGTTGTTGCTGGACGTATGATTGAATTCATATAAACGCTCTAGTTTTTCTTCAAGTTTTTTTCTCATTGCAACTAAGACCGCAACAATTGCTTCTACTCCAGGCATTGGTGCAAGTACTTCTATTGCTTCTATACTTGTAATCGATTGATTAATTCCCCGTATTTGTTCTCTTATTTCTTGTTCGATCACATCTGTCGAAGCAACTTTCGCTTGGAACTCGTTTGGGAATGCTTCATTTTGGCGAATTAATTCTTCACATAAGCATATGATTCCTTGCGCTAATGGCCGAAATGTTTGGACAAGGTAGGCTTTTGCACTACTGTATGTTTGTCCTTGTAATACTGTATCTACCGCAAAGGCATCAATAGATTGAATAGCTTGTTCCATACTTTGAATCGTAGCATTACATATAGCGTTCATACTTTGAGTTTGACTTTGTACTTCTCCCAAATACATGTTTAAACTCATGTATTGACCTCCCTTTGTAGTTGCCGCTGTTCATAGGAAAGGTCGTTTTCTTTCTCACTGAGATGCCGTTTTTCTTTAAGCAACGTCTCTTTTTCGTTTTCTAATTCGAATGTAAGTTTTCTTTCATACTGTCCGATCTCTTGCCGCATATTCGTAAAAAGGTGAAATACTTCTTTGTCACCATGCCAAGTTTCTAGTATTCGGTTAAATAAACGATTGCTTCGATTTTTCCATTCATAAAAACTAGCCTCAGCTCGTTCTTGATTTTGCAGCTCAATTCGGTTTTCATTTTGTTCTTCAAATATAATTCGTAATTTTTGATTACATTGACTGATTCTCGTTTCAATTTCTTGACTCATCTTTTCTCCCTACCTTTTCCCCTTTACGTAGGCTGTTACATTATTGAAAAGTCTTTTGAAGTCCGTTATCCATTTTCTCAAATTCATTTACTACGGAATGGATATTATCAATCGTCTGTTGAAAAGCAGCGCAAAATTGTTTCGTAATGTGTAAATTTTGCTGATTTGCTTCTTGTGCTTTGAAGTTCACAGATAGTGTAGTACGCGTTGTCTTATTTATAGTGCGACTAGTAGCACTTTGCATTCTATCTGAAGCATTTCTCATTTTCGTTGCAAGTTGCGTTGCCGTATGCAAATTACTTTGAAATTCTCCCATCACTTACTCCCCTCTACCTTTTATTTTCTAGAAAATTATACCATGGAAAAATATCCTAATAAACTGAATGTTCGAATTTAACATTCAATTCACCACTGTCATTGAAGATAAGAGCAAAACTTCTATTTCAACATAACTGTACCGAAATTAGATTCTACTTATACAAAAAAAATGACCTCAGCTTTTTGCTAAAATCATCTTTTTCACCATATTATTTTACTAACGTTCCATTATAAGCTTTTATATCAAGCGGAGCAGTTAAAAATTGTGCTGCTTTACTAACGAAAGATGTGAAGTGTTCACTCGTATTATGACTCGCAACTGCTTCTTCATCTTTCCATACTTCTACCATCGTATAAACATTTTCTTTTTCTGTATCTTTATATAAGTCATAAGATACATTTCCACTTTCTTCTCTTGAACCATGGATGAGTGGCTGAATTTGTTCTAAAAATGATTGTTGTTTTTCTGGATTCACTTGAAATATTGCGTGAATAATAATCATGGTGTTTCCCCTCTCATATCTCACTTATTTCTATTTGTATAAAATTACTTCCACTCAGCAACTTTTTCAATTGGAAGACGTACTGATGGATAACCACTGTCAGCAGCTTTTCCGATTGAAATTAACATAACTGGTACGTGGCGTTCTTTATCTAATCCGAATGCTTCTGCGATTTGGTCTTTTTCAAATCCACCAATTGGGCAAGTGTCATAACCGTGAGCACGAGCTGCTAGCATAAATTGCATTGCTACAAGACCACCATCAATTAAAACTGTATCTTTCATTACTTCTGGTGTAACCATTGAGAAGTAACCTGAAAGTTTTTGCATTTGATCTTCTTTTACTTCAGCTGGCATTAAACCGCGCTCTACTGCTGTACCGTAAATTTCTTCTGCGTTATCAAAGTTGTTTAAGTCACCAAATACAGCGATCATTGCTGAAGATGTTTCTACTTGAGATTGATTGAATTTCGCAAGTGGCGCAAGTGTTGCTTTTGCTTCGTCACTTTCAATAACTAAGAATCTCCATGGTTGCATGTTTACAGAAGATGGTGCAAGTGTTGCTTCTGTAAGAATTTCAGTCATCTCTTCTTTACTAATTTTCACTGAAGGATCGTACTTACGAATTGAACGACGTCCTGTTAAAATTTCGTTAAAATCATTTGTTTTTACTGAGTTAGTCATAGTTGTATTCTCCCTTTTTTAAAGTTCTTTTATATTTTCTTGAATGCGGTCTAACATCGTTAAAAGATTGTCACGCTCTTCTTCACTTAATCCTTTAAATGCTGAAGTAGCGAAACGCTCTTTTTCCTCTTGATACACTTGAATTTTATTTCGCCCCTCTTCTGTAAGAGAAACTAACGTAATTCTGTTATCATCTGGATTTTTACGTCTTGTAATCATTCCATTTGCTTCCAGCTGTTTTAAATGCCTCGTAATCGCGGCATTATCAATATTCACTTCTTGCTGAAGTGCTTTTTGACTAATTTCATCTACTTCATATAACTGAAGTATAAGCTCTAGTCTAGATTGACTCATACCCGTACAACCTTCAAACTTCGAACTTACTTCTTTATTGAGGAAGTGTAATTTATATAAAATTATTGCTTCTTTTGAGCATGAACTTGTCAAATTACCCCTCCTTTACATCCAAACCAAAAATGTTTGATGCATCAATAGTTGATATGTCAATTAATATAATCTATATCGATTTATAATGCAAGCATTTTGTTTTCTTTTTACCCCGCTTTAACGGGCAGTAAGGCTTCCCTCTCAAAATTTTCGAAAACAAGGAAGTTAGGTGGGAGCTCCACTGCCCGTAAAAGCCCGATTGGTTCAACTAATAATCAGTGGGTTGAAAAACTCCCACTGATTAAAGTTTCACTTTATTTTTCCAAATTAAGGCGCTTTGTCACATTACAAAAAATGTTAATTGCATTATAATAGTACTAATTTAAATGACTGGAGAGTGATTGTAATGCGGCAATACACAAATAGAAATGAGGAAATAAAAATGGAAAATGAAATGAGGATATTTATATATGACAACAATAAATATAGGGATTGTCGCGCACGTAGACGCTGGCAAGACGAGTTTGACTGAGCGTATTCTTTATGAAACGAATGTGATTACAGAAGTTGGCCGAGTAGATAGTGGCAATACGCAAACTGACTCAATGGAATTAGAAAGACAACGCGGAATTACGATTAAAGCATCTGTCGTTTCTTTCTTTATTGATGATTTAAAAGTAAATGTCATTGATACACCCGGACACGCTGATTTTATCGCTGAAGTGGAACGATCATTCCGCGTTTTAGACGGTGCCATTTTAGTTATATCTGCCGTTGAAGGTGTGCAAGCACAAACGAAGATTTTAATGCGAACACTACAGAAACTAAACATACCGACTGTTTTATTTGTAAATAAAATAGACCGTAGTGGCGCAAATACTGAAAAAGTTGTGAAACAAATAAAAGCAATTCTTTCAAAGGATGCATTCCCCTTCTACTCTGTAGAGAACGAAGGAACAAAGGAAGCTCGTATTATTGAATATAAGTCATATGACGATTGTATTGAACGATTAGCACCATATAAGGAATCATTGCTTGCATCATATGTAAATAACGAAATAGTACCGGACGCACTATTAAGAAAAGAACTCGAAAAGCAAATACAGCAAGCAAATGTGTTTCCTATCTTTTTTGGTTCAGCAATGACAGGTATAGGTGTAACTGAACTACTTGAAAATATTTCAGCCTTAATTCCAACTACTAAATCGGCACAAGATGAAACATTATCCGGTGTTGTTTTTAAAATTGAACGCGAATCTTCTGGGGAAAAGATTGCTTATGTAAGAGTTTTTTCTGGTTGTTTACACGTTAGAAAATATGTTGATATTCAGCGCAGTGAGTCTCTGTCACATAAAGAAAAGATTAAAAAAATGCGCATATTTCATAATGGAAATGCAGTTCAAGCTTCTACTGTTCAAAGTGGAGAGTTTTGCAAAGTGTGGGGACTTACGAATGTTAAAATTGGTGATATTATCGGTGAACGGACAGATTATATTAAAGACATTTACTTTGCCAAACCGCAAATGGAAGCAGCAATCGCGGCAGTTCCTAAAGAGCAAATTCATGATTTATACGCTGCACTTATGGAGCTATGCGAAGAAGATCCACTCATTAAAGTGTGGAAAGACGATGTTCATAATGAATTATACATTCGCCTTTTCGGTGAAGTGCAAAAAGAAGTTATCGAAACAACACTTTATGAAAAATACAATTTACAAGTTACTTTTTCAAATACGCGAGTTGTATGTATTGAAAAACCAATTGGCATAGGGAATAGCGTTGAAGTAATGAGTGAAAAAGAGAATCCTTTTTACGCAACAATCGGCTTCAAAGTGGAACGTGGTGTGCTTAACTCTGGTATTACGTATAACTTAGGCGTTGAACTTGGATCACTACCTTTAGCATTTCATAAAGCGATTGAAGATACAGTATTTCAAACGTTAAAACAAGGTTTATTTGGATGGGAAGTTACTGATATTATCGTCACGTTAACACATACTGGTTATGCAAGCCCTGTTACAACAGCGAGTGACTTTAGAAACTTAACACCGCTCGTATTAATGGCTGCTTTAAAGCAAGCTGAAACATGTGTATATGAACCATTAAACGAATTTGAATTAACTGTTCCAGAGCACGCAATTAGTACCGCAATGTATAAACTAGCTGCCATTCCAGCAACTTTTGCAGAGCCTATATTCTATAATGACTCTTACCATTTAACAGGATCATTACCTGTTGCGAAAACAGAGAATTTTAAACGACTGCTCCATTCATTTACTGAAGGAGAAGGTATCTTTATAACAAAGCCAGGTGGTTTTACAAAACTGATGGCTCCCTTCCCTACTCGAAAACGTGTTGACTTTAATCCGCTAAATCGGAAGGATTATTTACTTCATGTGTTGAAGGCTTATTAAATTAAAAAAGAGGTGCAATTCGCGCCTCTTTTTGCATGTATTGAAAACTTAAATTAGTTTGTCCTCACAACTTCTTTAAGTCTCTCTATTACTTTCGCTATAGCTTCAATCGAATTTTCTGTTTCAAATTCCCCAACATTTAAAGAATGGTTTGCATTTTTGACAATTTCAATCTTTAACTTGGATTGTTCTAATTGATCCAATTGATTTGCATTGTATTGATGATCTTTGTCTCCAATAACTAATAGCCCTTCGTGTTGACTATGTAAGATGGAATCAAAAATCGCATCAAACGTCAGTAAAGGTGTAAGTAATATCATCTTTGACTGTACGTATTCTTCTCTCTTCATTGAATCATTCGCAATTGGGATTGTTCCGAGTGATTTTCCTAAAAACATCGAATTGCTATATTGCCCACTTTTTAGCACTTCAATAATGACAGGATTAATATCATCCATCATTACTTTCGTTATTTCTTCCATTGGTTTTTCCATTAATTGTCCATCGTAGGAATAATGAATATGTACTACATCTATTTTATTTTCAAGCATAAGCATCGTTGCATAATAGAATAACGGTTTATCATAATTGTAGCCTGAACCTGAGAACATAAAACAAATTGTATTAGAACCTTTTTCGATATGTGTGTAACGAATTACTTTATCATCTATATGTATCTCTTTTTTAGTCCCCTTCACCGTTTTCCCCCTCCGGACATGTTTACTTTTGTAAAACGATATGTTCTGTATGAACTGATACGTCCTTTACTTTCTCTTTTATAAACGCTGGCTGTAAGTTATATGCATCTAACTCTTCTACCGGCACCCACTTAAACATATATGTTCTACCCTCTTCATTCAGAATATAGTGGTCGGCTCCATTCGCGGGTAATTCATGCAGCTCTACTTCATAGTAAAAGCTAATTTCATGAAACTTTCGCTCAGAAAGTGTAAAGAAATTTTCTACTGACCATATTAACCTCTTTACTTCAATTGGAACAGCTAGTTCTTCTGCAAGCTCTCGTTTTAACGCATCTTCACTATTTTCTAACATTTTCACTCGTCCACCCGGTACATACCAAAAATCTTCACCGTCACCTTGCAGAATGAGTATTTTATTATCCTGTTTACAAATTGCTCCGACGCGGTAATTAAAACATGTTTCCTCTACTTTAAATGTAAGATCCATCCCGATTTTCCCCTATCTATTAAATATCGAATTATTTCAAAACTATTATGTATGTACTGTATAAATAAGATTACTAAATTTTTCTATTCCGTTCAATGATTTTTGATTTTTTCAAAAACTCGATACACTTGATTTGTCATTACAAGTAAATATACATATGTTACAATCACATTGCACACTAGAAAAGCAATATGGGGGTACGAATGGAAACGTTATTAATCCAGCAAACTGAAAAATCTAATAAGTTTTGGAAAATCGTTGTGAAAGAAAAAGACTATGTTGTGTTTTACGGAAAAATTGGCACAGCTGGTAGTGTGAAAGCGAAAGAGTTTGAAACAGCAGAAGAATGTATAAAAGAAGCTAACAAACTAATCGCTTCCAAACGAAAAAAAGGATATACAGACCCGTGCCCTGGGGAAGATTATATAAAAGAAAAAACGATAACAGAAGAAGAATTTTGGGAACTACTTGATCGTACAAAAACGAAAGGTGAAGACCAAGAAGAACAACTAGAATGGCTTACTTCTCACCTTGCTAAACGTACAGTACATGAAATTGTAGCTTTTGACACACATATGCATCGCATATTAAAAGATTCCTATACATCTCGCTTATGGGCAGCAGCTTATATTATTTTAGGCGGTTGTTCGGATGATTGTTTTGATTACTTCCGTGGATGGTTATTGTTCCAAGGAAAAGAAGTTTATGAAGCGTGTATTGAAGATCCAGAACTGTTAATTCCTGTGTTAGACAATATGAGTGAAGATGACATCCTAGAATTAGAAGAACTTACTCTATATTATGGTCAAACTGTATATGAAGAAAAGACTGGAAATGAAGAAGATACATACTTTACACTTTATCATGTACTTTCAAATGAAAGAGCCTCTAATATTGACATCGAATTAGACTGGGATGAAGATGACGAAGAAGGATTGAAAAATATGTTTCCTAAGTTATGGGAAGTGTATGGAGAAGATCCGATTGAGTGGTAGACTTATATACGAAAAACGCCTTGTTTTTTTATTAACAAGGCGTTTTTTCTTGATACTATGTTTAAATTGTTATCTTTCCACTCCCCCACCACTCCATAAAAGTTTTTAAGGAAGGAGCAACCCACGTCCTACTATCATTTTCATGATTCCATACATATATATCATCTCTTTGCACTATTCCATTCAAAATGGAATAGCCAAACAAATCACCATTTCCGCCATCAGCAAAAAATAATAAACAGTCAAAAGGCATGTACAAATCCTTGAAGACAACTGTATTTCTCATATTCATATTTTCCGTTTTAATTCTTGAAGCATCCCAAATAAAGTCCCCATATTCACCTTCTATACCGTTTGTTTCCTGTAATAAATGTGATAAATCATTCGGTAACTCCACGTGCAAATATTTTTGTACTTCAGCAAGTTCATCCTTCGTAGCTGGATTTTTCAATCTTAAGTCTAAAGAAATACTTCGAATGATATTTTTCCACATAACCTTTTATCCTTCCTATAGTCCCTCATGTTCAATCAAGTTTATACCAATAATCAAATTGGGTATGCACTTGAATCACATATGTTATCGTCTCTGGATCACTAGGTTGCTTTTCCTTCTTTATAGCTCTAATATCATATTCACTTACATAACGAATTCCTCCCATTTTATCTCGGTAATAATTTCCTTTATCAGTTTCTATTTCCACACTATCCTCAAAAAAGTATATCTGAATTTCTACACCGACCACGTTAGAATTAGGATATTTTAACTTTCCTATTTTTTGATAGAATGAGATTACTTCTGCCTTCGATTGCTTCGTTTCTATAACTCGATTCGCTACTACTTCCCAATAACCGCCATTTGCTAATTCAATCCAATTCTTCTCATCCACCTCATAATCCTTAATTGCTTTACTATCCAATGGCATCGGCAATTGAAAAAATTCAGAAGAAAAGGAACGAGAGATATACCACGTACTATTTCTTACGAGAATGACAGTTAGCAAGAGGATTATAACCGTTAAAATTATCGTCCTTTTTCTAACCTTTTTTAATTGATCTATCATATTTCTCTCCATCCCTATTATCTATAAAAACTATCCATTCCACTTTTCTAACAATTCTTTCTCCCTTTCAACTGAAATACCTGCTTTTAATTCCCATTCGTCCATACTCTTCATCCAGTCATGCACGTCTGTAACAGTATCTTCTAATCTTCTAAAAATAAGACCCTCTTTAACTGCGCTCTCTATATTAATAGAGAATCCACCTTTCCACGGATCTGTTTCACCTTCTAATGCAAAAGTTTCGGGAAGCCATAATGGCATCTCTGCCCAAGGCTGCACTTTATGTTCCTTCATAAATGATTCATCTACCCAAATGAATTCAGCATCGCTATTCGTAACTTCTTTACACGTATTTAATAACTCTTCCATCGTCAATTCATCTTTCGGACCCGTTACATTAAATGTACCTACTTTATTATTTTCTGCCATTTTTAGTCCAAAGCTCGCAACATCTTTTATATCAACTAACTGTACTGGACGGTCTTTTCTTCCTGGCACTAACACTTTTCCGCCCTTTGCTACGCGCTGAATCCAGTATGGAAGCCGATCTGTATAATCAAACACTCCCGAAAGAAGTCCCGCTCTTACGTGTAAAACACGCCCCGGCCAATACTTCTCTGCCTCTTTTTCACATAATACTTTAAGCGCACCATAATGCTCGTAAGGCGATATTTCACCATTCTCTACAGCCTTTATCTGATCACTCGTCGGTTCGGGTTGTAATATATAGTCTTCTTTTATGTGATGAGGGATCCAATCTTTATATACGGAAATGCTTGAGATAAATATATAGTGTTCAATATTATCTTTAAGTACTTCTCCAACATTCCTAATATGATGTGGAGAAAATCCACACGTGTCTATGACAACATCCCATTTTCGATTTTTTAAACTTGATACATCGTTATTTCTGTCACCGATTAACTGCTCTACTTTAGGAAAAATTTCTTTGTTTGTTCCACGGTTGAATAATGTAACTTCATGCCCTCTCTGTAAAGCCTCATCTACAAATGCTCTTCCTAAAAATCGTGTACCGCCTAGTATTAGAATTTTCATGGTTTTCCCCCATTCGTGATTAAAAATCTATTCTTTTGTTTAACGATTTTCTATTGTGGAAAGTTACGGATGAATAATTTATTTTTTCACTACACTTTCAAATCCATATACTAAAAAGAAACCATTTTAAAAAGTTAATCGTCATGGTTTCTAAAATAAAAAGTAAGTGTATTTTATATGTATCTTAGCTGAATTGCTAACTCTCATTCTGTTCATTAATTCTTTAACTCCGCACAACTTCCCCATCAACTAACTCAATAATTCTATTACACTGATTAGCTACTTCAATATCATGCGTTACAATAATAATCGTTCTTCCTTCTTCATTTAGTTGTAATAATAGATTCATAATTTCTTCTCCCGTTTTCCTATCTAAATTTCCAGTCGGTTCATCGGCCAAAATTAATTCTGGTTCGCCTACTAACGCTCTTGCGATAGCTACCCGCTGTTGCTGACCACCTGATAGTTCATCGGGTTTTTTATGCATTTGTTCTTTTAAACCTACTTTTTCCAAATAGAACTTCGCCTTATTTTCTCTTTCCCGTTGCTTTAACTTTCTATATGTTAGCGGTAGTGCTACATTATCCAGTACAGTATGTTCTTTTAACAACGCAAAGTATTGAAAAATAAACCCGATTATTTCATTTCTTGTTTTATGAACTTTATTCCTTCTTATTTCACTTAATGTTTTACCATTTAAGGAGTATTCCCCCTCATTTGGCATATCAATTAACCCTATAACATTTAATAGTGTACTTTTTCCTGAACCTGATCGACCCATAACCGCTATAATTTCGCCCTTGTTTATCGTTAAGTTTATACCGTTTAACGCGAACGTTTTGTGATTCTTGTTGCTATACACCTTTTTAATATCTTTTAGCTCAATTAAACTCATTATTCCATCCCTCCTATTAATGTTTTAGGTTCAAGCTTCCTAATAAACCAGAAGACAATGAAATTTGAAACAATGATGATAAGAAGTAAGAATAGGAATACTAAAAATAATATAGGTAAGTTTAAATTTAAGTCTAGTACAGATGCCGCATTTAAGTCCTTTGAAAATTGTAGATGAGCCCCATACCTCCAAAGAAAATACACCATGGACATAACCATGCCAGCTATCGCAATACATATGTTTTCTAAAACAATTTGAAATAATATCCCATACTTACTCTCTCCAAGGACCATCTTAATACCAAATTCACGCTTCCTCATGATTATGGAAACGATTGTTGTTACGACAATTCCCGCCATTATAAATAAAATAATTAGACTTCCTACTATAAGTCCAATTATTTCAGAATGTCTACTACTAGTAACATCTTCATTTATTTCTTCACCTAAATTTTTCAGGTATAACGTAACGTCGTTTCCTTTAAGTTGAATCGTTTCTTGTAGTTTTTTTACATCTGCATCTTTTCGTAAAGTTAGAATCGTACCTTGATGTAATCTTAAAAACATCGATTCATAATTTTCATATCTATCAATCGGCATGGGCATTATCATTGCCTTTTCTAACTTTAGGTATGTGTTCGCTCCGTTATTATTTACAATGAATTTATTTTCCGGCAAAAAACCAATAATTGTATATTGATTATTGATTGCATCCCCTATGCGAAAGTACTTTTCAAAATAAGAACCAACTAAAACATTCATTTTTTCTCCACTGTTTTTTTGAAAATCTTGATGTGAGAATCCTTTTTCAGTTTTTATAGGTAAGTTCAGTAATTTATAGTAATTTTCATCTACTATGATTGTCCTAATAGTTGGACGTTCCTCATGATATGTTTTATTTGTCAAATCAGTAAGCATGCTGTCTTTCAATGGTCTATTGCTTGATTCTAGTTCGATTATTCTCTCTTCGTATGTACCATACGAAATTACATCTTTATTTTGTTGAATTTTATTGTAAATCTCTTCTATATGCTCTTTATTAAATTGTTCTTCTTTCAATCTATCCGTTGTCATATCAAAAGTAATTAAATATGTAATGTCCTTATTTAACACTGAATTGGAGTTATTGGTGAGATAGTATAAATTGTAAAAAATATTGACTGAAACAGTTATTGTTGATAATCCAAACGTAAATTGTAAAAGGAGAAACATCGAGATTAGCAATCTGTTTTTCAAGGCTATTAGAGCACTTTTTATTCTCATCATATTTTTTACTCCTTTAAGGCTTTAGCAGGTTCAATGTTAATGATTTGGATGAATGGAATTACCGAGGTGATGAAAGAAATAGAAAGAGCGATACATACACTCATCACAATATGAAAGAAGTCTATACTAATGTGAAAACCTATAGAATGTATAATACTTTTACTCAGTGCACTTAACATCCATTGAATACATGTTGCACAGATCGCTGCAGCAAGTGCACATATAAATAATTGGCTAAATATAAAAACAAAAAGATTCAAATTACTTGCTCCCAAAGCTTTCCTTAAAGATATACTCTTTCTCTTCTTATAAATCCAAAAATAACTCACAATAATACAGTTAATTAAAGCTATGAAGAGCAATCTATACGGAATACTTAACTGCTCTGTCATAGCTTGACTTGAGTTTTTTTCGTTCTTGTAATTCTCGTTTTCATTTACCACTTTAATCTCTTTGTTGTTCTGTTTAATTTGCTGAACGAATGTATCTATCTCTTTTTCAGGGTTTTCGTTAGATCTAATTATCATTTGAAATGTTTGTTCATTTTGTATACGTCGTTTTATCTCATCTGGCATGTCATTTAGTGGTACGAAAATTTTATTATTATATTCATATTCAGTATTCGTTCCACTCACTCCTTTAACTGTATACTCTCTACTAAATAGTTGTATTGTTTCAGAATCTTTATAAAGACTCTTTCCCACAATTACACTATTTGCTTCATCCTGTTTAATACGAGAGCCTTTTACTAACGGCGGAGACCAGCTCTTATTATTAATAAGACCAATCATAGTCACATGACCTAGATCTGGAATTTTACTATTAATATCATTTGTAATAACACTAGCGTTTGTAAAGTTAGCCTGTGCTAGCTCTTGAATTTCATTAAAACTTAATTCCCCTTTACTCGTAAGATGAATAGAATAGTAATATTTAAAGTAACCATTTTTACGCTCATAAAATTTCTCATCATAATAATCACGAGTAGATATAGCTATTAGTATCGGCAATATCGTTAATACAAATCCAATAAGTAACATAATGAATATTTTTCTGTTCACTGCTATTTCTTTTAAAAGTAGCTTCATATTCCCTCCGCATTTAAAAAATAGTGAATTAGATATTTCTCCATTTGCCACCGTTTTAATGGTTTTTATTAGACATGAATGGACTTTTCTTTTTACTATGCAATTACTGAGTGAACCTAATTCATCGAGATACATTAAGGAAATTAACTAATGATGTTTGAATTAGAGTTTACATATATACGGAAACATTTAGTATTTTCATTCTACTTAGAAAAACACGCCATAAAATTAGGTATGGAAAATTTTACATTCCCAAAACATAATTTACATTCAATTAATAACAAACCTCTATTCCTTATGTCTATTCATTACTCTATAGCGTAAAGTCATCCAATCTATGAAAATGCTTATTTATACGAAAAATGCTCCTGCCAAGTTGACAGGAGCATTGCTTTTTCAAAATTTATTTACTTTTATATACTTGAATTAAAATTAATATGAAGTCCAGCCGCCGTCTACAGAAATCACTTGTCCGTTTACGAAACTAGCTTCGTCTGAACCTAAGAAGATAGCCAGTTGTGCAACTTCTTCTGGTTGTCCAGCACGTGGATTAATTGCCATACCTAATGCTTGGCGGCTCGCACCAAATTCGCTCACATTTGTCATTGTAGAAGCAATGTTTGTTATGACTGCTCCAGGAGCGATACCGTTACAACGGATGTTGTTGTTCGCATACATAAAGGCAGTGTTTTTTGTTAGGCCAACGACCGCATGTTTAGATGCTGTGTAAGCGGCACCAGCACGTGCACCATATAATCCACCTGCAGAAATATTATTGACGATCGTACCGTGTCCTTGTTCCAAGAATAGATTCACTGCAATACGCATTGTTTTCATTACAGATACTGTATTCACAGAGAAAACCTTCTCCCAGCGTTCGTCTGAAACTTCACCAACAGGCTCCATTCCATCCATGATACCTGCATTATTAACAAGAATATCTAATTTCCCATAAGCTTGTTTTGTTTCATCGAAAAGACGTTGGACATCTTCATCGGAGGTAACGTTTGTTTGAACAGCAATGGCCTCTGCACCTGTAGCTTTAATTCCTTGTACTACATGTTGAGCCCCTTCTAAGTTTAAGTCTGATACAACGACTTTTGCTCCTTCTTTTGCATAACCTTCTGCAATTGCTTTCCCCATGCCTGACGCAGCACCAGTGACAATTGCTACTTTACCTTTTAATCTCATCTGAAACGGCCCCCTTTGTCTTTTATTGCACAGTTGTTCAATAAAAATTATAATAATATAAAAGAACGCTTACAATGAGCAAAAAAACGATAAATGTTCAATAATTAACAAATCGTATGAAATGTGTTCAATAAGAGGTGAAAAAAATGATGCGTACAGATATGCGTATTGTGAAAACAAAAGAGGCGTTACATAACGCATTGTTAGAATTATTAAATGAAAAAACTTTAGAAGTCATCTCCATCTCGGAAATTTGCAGAAAGGCAAAAATAAATCGTGGTACATTTTACTTGCATTATAAACAAGTAGAAGATTTATTTGAGGAGTATTTTAAAGAAATTACAGCAGATTTGACACGTTCTTATCAAGAACCTTATCGCTACGTATCAGTATTGAAAACTAGTAAATTAGATCCTTCTACAATTCGGATTTTTCATCATATCGAAAAATATAAATCATTCTACAGAATTGTTTTTTCCAAAAAGGTTCCTTTAATGTACTATTATTTATTTTTTGAGGAAATAAAGCATTTGTTACTTCAAGATAAAGAGGCTTTGCTTAAAGAAGGAGTGAACGATTCACTTTATTGTTCCTACCAAGCGAATGCGATTATTGGCATCATTATTGAGTGGTATCAACATGATTTTTCTTATAGTACAAGTTATTTAAATGATCAACTTGTTCAATTTTTAAATATGGGAGTAGACGGTTAATTTAATACAAAGTTGTTTTATGGAATTTTTCATTCCGTCTATTTTCATTTCATATATAATTAAAATATCGGATATTCGATTAACAACTTATATATACTTAGGTAGGTGAAAAATATTAATAGAAACATAGTTTATCATTCTACATTATGTATTTATTGTCTCACATCGCTTGTATATATTATCTTGCTGAACATAGAAAATGGTCGTAACTATTTAGGGTTTACGATGGCTGTTCCGCTTTTAGCTGTTATTTTATATCAGAAATTATATAAGAAACAAAAAATAGTTCATACATTTG
>NZ_JAFEMR010000021.1:0-84830 GCF_016892495.1 Bacillus sp. RIT 809
CTGTAGTTCAATCAGCTTTAGGGATTGCCCGCAGTTAACCCTCACTACTAGCCAATCACTTGACTAGCAGGGCTTGCTGATATATTTAATTAACTTTAGTTATAATTGGTTAAATAAATCGTAACAGTTAATTACCCTTTCTTCTTAAAATAAATTTTCATAATCGGTTTTTTTGCAACAAAAAAACCTCTCCGATAAGAAGAAGTTACGTATATCTTCGTCTTATCTCCCAGAACAAAAATGTTCTGCTGGAATTAGCACCTGCATCGCGGTTGCTGGGTTTCATCGGGCCAGTCCCTCCACCTCTCTGGATAAGAAAATATTCACTTTAAATTTAACTATACGTAATTTTATTATAATTGTCAAATAAATATAAAAATTATATTTTCTTCTTTATTGTTCATACTACAAAAAGATGTACAAAAGGAGGCTACTACGTTGCAAAAGAATGCTCGTGGATACGTACAAGATTCTTTTCAATCATTACAAGAAGCAAAACATTGTTTAGAAGATGCATTACAAACTGTTGAAGAAGATTTTAATCGTGCACGTATTGAACAATCCCTTTACGCTGTAGAACAAGCATTACAAAGATGCGATTATACCGTTCATATTTTAGAACAAGAATGAAAACTTCCCATCAAAAGATGGGAAGTTTTTTTTCAAATGGCATACTTCATCATTATTACCGTTATGATTAAAAAATATACAGAATTAACAATTTCTAAAATCCCTACTTTTAATATAGAAATCTTTTTGCCATACAACATAATGGCCCGAATTACACTTGGTACAAATATGAGTGAACACCACGGATTTATAGTAAATACGATTACCGTTAATATAATATGATATCCCCAAGATATAAAACGATACTTCGGATTATTTTTTTCACGAATCATCGTTTTCACATAAAACGTACTTCCTAAAAAATATAGAAATGAAATAAGCGCAATGAATAATGCGGTTCTATCAATAAATTTCATTGAGAAATAATAACTTATTAAGCCACCTATACAAAACACAATAATCGCGCAAATATCATTTAGTAATGCTCGTTCATTTTTTTGACGAGCGTAATACATATTTACAATAAACAATGGAATCATTAATACTGCGAATAAAAGAATTCGCCATTCATATAATAAAGAAATCATCCCAAATACAAATGCAATGATAAAATAAACAATTGCAGCGTGTAGAAATTCTTTTTTTCGTCTTTGCCTTATGTACATGAGAAATGGATAAGTAGCTAGATAGATAAAGAACCAGGCTAAAAACAATGGGATATGATAAAAAGTAGGTTTACCAAGTAATACACTTAATAGAAATGGTATGACAAGCATCGCCCATGCACCATGTTGCTTCGGAATAACTAACTTCATTAACTATACACCTCCCCCTTGAAAAAAGTTCTCACCTACTATTATACAAATAATTTCATATAATAACGGATATATATTAGATCTATTTTCTGACAATAAAAAATGCTCCTTACACTATGTAAGAAGCATGAAAGAGGCAAACGAATATGTAAGTCGCGACCCTACCTTATATGAGTATGCTTTTCTATGTCACGTTATGCTCATCTAATATACCGTATTTCTTTTTAAATCTTGTGAGGATCGTAATCCATGACGTGCTAAATAACAGAAGGAAAATAACATTCGATATCGCATGACTCAGATCAAAGTAAAAACTTGCGACATAGTAGGCAATAACTGTTTCCCACGTTGCTTCTTGTATAAAACCAAGAAGACCCCACAAATTCATAATCCAGCCAAATAGAAATCCAACGGCAAATCCATATATGAGTCGTCCCCATAGTTTTTTCATCAAAAATGTATTTCGGAGTAATCCTGCTATAAAACCGATCATGCCCCAAGAGAACATTTGCCACGGAGTCCACGGACCTTGTCCTAAAAAAATGTTAGATACAATAGCCGCTGTTGCCCCAATCATAAAGCCAGTTTCACTCCCAAAAACAATTGCAGCAACGATAATGACAAAAGAAGTCGGTTGTACACTTGGTAAAATAGAAAATGGTACCCGGCTAACCGCTGCAATCGCCGCTAACACCGCAACGATAACAATTTCACGTGAAACAAACGCCTTCCTTTCAAAACGGACGTAGAAAGGTAGCATAATGACAGCTAATAAAAACAAACTACTTACCATGTAATACCCGTCCATAATAAGAGTCGTAAAGAGTAGTGTACATATTGCAACGGCAAAAATAAATATTATAAATGCGACATATCGTTTGGACACGCTTCGTACACATCCTCCCACGTTAATGCAAATGGCAACTCTCTACGGATGAATCGGTTAATAGATGTTGTATAAAAGAAGTTACCACTAAAGAACTCTTTCGGTGCATCATTCATAATGACTTTCCCGTCAAATAACATCATACATTGATCAACGTATTTCGCTGCAAACTCAATATCGTGCGTTGCCATTACAATTGTTGTACCTTCTTTTTGCAACTGTTTAAATAGCTCTCCGACTCTTTCCTTTTTCCATGGATCTAGTCCCTTTGTCGGCTCATCCAGTAATAATAACGTTGGCTTTGATAATAACGTTGTACATAATGCGAGTAATTGTTGCTCTCCGCCGCTACAATCATGTGGATGGCGCTCTTTAAGTGAATCTAACCAGAACTTTTTCAACATTTCTTCTGCTATTACTTTTCCCTCTTCGCCATATAATTCACGCGCACGCTCATAAACCTCTTCCCATACTGTATCAAATGTAAAATGATAGTACGGATGTTGCGATACATACCCTATACTTTTAAATCGTTCTTTCGAATCAATTTTATGTATCACTTTTCCATTCCACTTTACCTTACCTCTTCTAGCTTTTTGCAATCCTGCTAAAATCGTTAACAGTGTAGACTTCCCAGTTCCGTTTTTCCCAACTAGAGCTGTCCATTTTCCCTTTTCGATGTTCACTGTTAAACCTCGTAAAATAAGTGGACTATTTTTTTCATATTGAAAAGATATATGTTCTGCACTTAAAATTACTTCTTGCTTTTCACATTGTTCTACTTGCCCATTCCTATATGATATCGCTGAAAAATCATTCATTTTCATTTGCGCTTCTCGCACTGTAAATGGAATCTCTTTCACATTCCACTCTAAAAACAATCTTGGAATTTGCGGAATGAATGGACGGAACTTTTCTACTTCCCACATGTTCGCTATAACCGTTTTAGGGCTACCATCATAAACGATTCGGCCCTTATCCATACAAACGACACGAGTCGCTAGCGACATCACCTCATCTAAACGATGTTCACTTAAAATAATCGTAATTCCAAGTTCTTCATTAATACGCTTTAACAATCCTAAAAACTCTTTCGCTGCAATCGGATCTAGCTGCGCTGTCGGTTCATCCAGTAATAGTAACTTCGGCTGCATGACTAATACCGCCGCTAAATTTACTAGTTGTTTTTGACCACCAGATAAAGTATGAACAGATTGATGTAACAAATCTTGAAATCCTAAAAAGCTAATGAGTTCCGCTATTCTTTGTTGAATAATATGTGATGGTAGCCCGATATTTTCTAAAGAGAATGCTAATTCTTGAATAACTGTATCCATTACGAGCTGATTTTCTGGATTTTGAAATACCATCCCAATTTCTTGTGCAGATAATAAATCAGGTACTTCTTCTAATAAAGCACCATCATAATATGTATGTCCAGAACGCGTGCCAATTGGAAGTAACTCCTTTTTGAAATGCTTTAATAAAGTTGTCTTCCCAGAACCTGAACCACCAGCAAGTACTATAAATTCTCCTTTTTGAACAGAAAGAGAAATATGCTGTAACGCTTCTTCATTTTCATCAGCATATATAAATGATAAATTCTTTATTTCTGCATGCGCCACCATATCCATTCCCTTCCTTCCATTACAATAGGTAAACTAATAAACATCATAAATAGGAAAAACATCATTCCATCGTATTGCTGGAATAGTATTGATTCCACTTTCGGATAAATGATCAATTTCCCTCCACCATAATAACTAAATATGAATGAGGTTATAAGTAGAATACTTAAATAACTTAGCGTGTACCAATCGCGTCTTTCCATTCTATATCGAATATAAGTCGTACGCTTCGTTACACCAAATCCGCGAGCTTGCATAGAATCTGCTGTTTGTAGTGCATCTTCTAACGAACAAACTAATAACACTTGCAGTAACTTCATCCCATTTCTTATACGCTCAATGAGTGAACCTGAATCTAATTGTACACCTTTCGTTTTTTGGACGAGTGTAATTTTCTTTAACCGCCTAATAAACAAAGGAACAAATCGCACTGTAATCATCGTTAACAATGCAACTTTCGGTGAAATTCTTGAAAACAAATATAAAAATTTATGACTCGAAATAATATCGTTATAAGAAGCAAACGTAAACATAATCGTAACTAATAATAGCCCCATAACAAGCCCAAACATAACTGCCTCAAGCTTAATCCGGCTATCTCCTAACCAAAATAACGTAGTCGCCCCTCTATGTGTTAATAAAGAATTAAATAAAATTACCATTAGAAAGAATACGATAGTACTAGGCAGCATGTTTCTTATTTTCTCGCCATTTCCTTGTACTATATTTAAGATTACTATTAGTACAATCGCTCCAATTAAAAAAAGAGGATGAAGACACATCATACATAGTATCATCACCCCAATATAATAGAAAAAATTCACAAAAGGATGTAAAGAAGAAAAGCTTATTTTCATAGTCCTTTACCGAAGGTCCTTTCTTATTTTAATACATACACCCATTCAATTGTATCTCCTGGTTTTACTGTAACTACACCAGCACTACGATTCGGAAATGCACCGTTCACACGGTATTTCCAACCACTTGTATCACTTATATCTTTTTCGTATAAATCATTAATCCCTTTTACGTAAACATCACCTTTAGATCCACTTGCATCAACATCTAATCCTGTACTATTTAGTACACTATATACAGTAGCACCTTCTTGTACATCAACCTTTTTCGCACCTAATAAGTATCCTTCATGTCCTTTTACCGAGATAGTGACTTGTTTCGCTTGCGGTTTCGGTACTGGTACTGGATCTGATTTTGGTGGTTCAGGAGTTGGTACTGCCGGAGTCGGTATCGTTTTCTCCTCTTTATTCGTATCTTCCTTTTGCTCCTGCTTCGGTGTTTCTTTCGGCTGATTAACAACCTTCGCTTCTTCTTTTACTTCTGGTGCTTTCTGCTGCTGAGGTTTCTCTTCTTGTACTTTTTGTTGCTCTGGTTGTTTATTTGCAGCAGGCTGTTCCTTTGGTTTCTCTTCCTTCTTTACTTCAGGTTGTTCCTGCACCTTTTCTTCTTTTTGTTTCTCTTCTACTTTTTGTTCTTGTTTATCTTTCTGCTCTTCTTGTGGTTTCTGTTCCGGTTCAGCTTGTTTCTCTTCCGGTTTCGGTACATCTTTTTGTTCTTCTTGTTTCGCTACTTCTTTTTGCTCTTCTTGCTTCGGTTCGGCCTTCTTCTCAGGTTTTACAGCCGTTTCTTCACATCCAGCTAATAATCCCAATGAAAGAACTAAAGAAATGAACCATTTCATCTTACTCATGCTGCCCCTCACCTTTCATAATAAAGTGAAACTTTAATGAGTGGAGATTTTGTTCATCTCCACTCATTATTAGCCCTCACCTTTTATAATAAAATTAGGAGCAAATGATTGCTCCTAATTTTTGTTAAGCTGCTTTACGTCTCCATAATACATATGCAGAAGCGATACATAATACACCCATACCTACTTGTGCAGCTGCACTATGAGAAGATGCTCCTGTTTGTGGTAATTGATTCTTATTCTTATTTGTTTCTTTATTAACTCGTTCGTTATCTACAACAACTTTTAGATTTTCATCTTTTGGTTGTTTTTGTAACTCTTCTTGTTGTTTCGGTTGTTCTACAACTTCTTTTTCTTCTACAGTTGGCTCTGGTTCTACAATTGGTTTCGTATCGATTTCATTCTCTACTACATTTGACCAATCATAAATCGATTTTCCAAGCTCTTTAAACTGAAGTAAAGCTAAAAATGCTTGCTCTGTAGCCATTCCACTACCGTTTTGATCACTTGGTAACCATTTGAACTCACCATTTGGAAGCTGATATGACATTAAATTTTGTACTGCTTTATTAAGACGATTGTGATCTACATCTTTAACTAACGATAGTCCAATAATTGCTTGTGCAGTACTATTAGAATTCTCTTGTCCATCAGCAGCAAAACCACCATTACCTAACTGCTGCTTGTATAAGTAATCCACAGCTTTTTGAATAGCTGGCTTAACGTCTTGTTGTTCTTGATAAGGAGCTAATGCTGCTAATACCATACTTGTTACATCAACGTTACTAGCACTTTCTTTACTACTTGAACTATCATACGTCCAGCCACCGTCTGTATGCTGCGCCTGTAAAAGTGCTTGTACTAAAGTAGCTCGATTCCATTTCGCTTCAGCCGGAACCTCATATTTCTTTGTATCTAATGCAAGTAATGTAAATGCGTATCCTGTAACGGAATTCACTTTATCTGATTCAAATAAATTTTGTACTAAATTTTGTCCCTCTACCTTTGTAGGATCTACGTTCATTGCATTCATCATAATAATCGTTCTAGCTAAATCTGTTGCTGAAAAACGATTTAAACGCTTCTTAACTTTTTCAGCTACTGGCTTAACATAGTTTATTTTCGTTTCAAGTGGAACATTTACACCTGAACGAGCAAGTCCAATCGCAACCCAATCACTACTAATTCCATCTTGTAACATCTTTTCTGACGTTTTAGAAATCGCTTCGTTTAATTGTGCGGCTGGGATTTCGATTTTCTCTTGCTTTGGTTGTTCTGTTGTTTTATCTTCTAGTTTTGGTTCTTCTGTTTTACCATCTGGTTTTTCTGGTTTTGGTTCTTCTGGTTTTGGTTCCTCTGTTTTACCATCTGGTTTTTCTGGTTTCGGTTCCTCTGTCTTTGGCTCTTCTACAGTTTTACAAGTGCCAAATTTATCTAACGTTTGTTGCAATGTTTCTTGACTCATATTGCTCCAGTCTGCGACGTAACGAAATGCAACAACATCCCCAGACTCTAATTTATAACTATCCGCCCCAACTTCTGCAGATTTGTCATTTACATCATACAACCAACCGCTCGTTGCTCCGGCCATTAATCCATCGATGCCCTTTATATAAGTTCCAAATGACATACTTTCAGATGTTACTTTGTCACCCATGACTTTTTGTAGCAAACTAAAAGCTGTTTCTCCATCTTCAATGGAAACTTCTTTCGGACATAACATAATTCCTTTTTGTGATTCACCAATAATTGCAAGTTTCGCTGTCTTTCCTTCAGCAAACGTAATATGTACTGTATTCGAAAAAGAAACAAATACAAGTGCCACTGCCATTAATGATGTAAGCAGCCATTTCTTTAACATTGCCATCCCAAAATCCCCTCCCTTTACTAACATTCACACAAAAAAAGACCCTTTAAGGGTATGCGGTTGACACTCTCTTTTTGTAAGTGTCGAACAAAAATGTACAACACCTCCTACCCGCATTATTCGCGGCTATATTTGTATAGGAAAAATAATTTTGTTTATGAACGCACCATTGTGATAACATTCACTTTTCTAGGCAAAATTTACTCCCTTTTCAAGTCATCCCGCTATTCGCCGAGCAGTAAGACCCCCACCTCAAATTCAACGAAAGCAAAGAAGTTAGGTAGGGATCAACTGCCCGTAAATGCCCGATTGGTGAAGGCTAATAATCAGTGGGATGAACAAAATCCCCACTGATTAAAATTTCACTTTATCGTAAATACGATAAACCTATACATTCTGTAATTTTTAAATTCTGTATTATTTTACTATTGACAAAGAATTTTGTCCATGCTTTATCGGATTTATTTTCTAAGAATAATAGCTTAATAGCCTTCCATTATTAGAATTCATCCCTCACTATGTAAGCTTTTATCACTAACAATAATTCCATCTTCATCTGCATAAACATATTCATTCGGTTTCCATTCAACTTCACCAAATTGCAATGAAATATTTCGCTCTCCTTTTCCTTCTTTTACACTTCTATTTGGCATCGTCCCCAATGCTAAAATACCGATATTAATATTTTTTAGCTCCATAGAATCACGAACATATCCATTTACAATAATTCCTGCTAAGTTTCTTTCTTCCGCAATAGCTGCTAAATTATCACCAAGTAACGCACAATTTTTAGAAGCTCCACCATCAACCACTAATACCGTTCCTTCTGGCAGTGTTTGTAACCCCTCTTTTACTAGTACATTATCATCCTTCACTTTTACTGTTGCGATTTTCCCATAGAATTGTTCTTTCTTTCCATAAGATTGAAAAGACTGGCGACATATTTGTAATTCTTGTTCAAATTCATCACATAGATCGGTAGTTTTCCACATCTCTTTCCCTCCTTTCTTTTCCTTTTATATTACATATTCTTGGATTTTTTTCGTTTCCCTGTCTAATGTTGCAATAATTTGTATGTGCGGTGAACGTCATATATAAATGAAATAAAATAAAGCTTACCACTTGAAACTGTTGCTTTAAGTAAAAAGCTTTATTATAATCTATTGCACTCCTATGAAAAACATTTATTCTAGCATAAACATAAGAAGGGATTGATCATAATGATCCATCCCTTCTGTCAAAGTATAATATCACTAAAAATTCTGTAAAAATCTTAGTTCCAAATTTTATTTACCCATTCAGGATGATCAATAAAAGGATTACGATTATGTTGATATTTTGTAAAAATCACTTCATTACGCTTTCGCTCTAAATCATCGACAGGGTCTTGTTCATTCCATTTTAGTAAAACGGATAGTTTACCCATGTATGGATCTTTATTGTTATTCACCTTTTCATTTAATTCTAAGTCTATTTCGCCGTTGTCTCCTTCATAACGAACAGCCATGTAAAATAGCATTCTAGCGATATCTCCTTTTACACTATCACGAGGTTCCCAAGAATCACTATCGTACTTACATTCTGTCGCTTCTGAATGATTCACACCACCATTATCAAAATCCAGATTTCCACGTGAGCTATTTACAGATACATCCGTCGCTCTTAAATGATGCAGATCTGTTCCTGGTCCTGCAGCCGTTCCAAAATCACCGTGTGATTTTGCCCAAACATGCTCTCGGTTCCAGTTATCAACTCCTGAACCATTCGTAAATTCCCCTTGCGAACGCCCAGTATATAAGAGCAACACATTATTTTTATTATTTGGATCTTCATCAGTATCTCTTAGCGCTTCCCAAACCGCACTGTATGATATCTTTGTATGATTATCAATAACATTATGAAGTTCCTTCTTTAATTCTAAACCCGTTTTTCCTATAACGTTATTATAATATGTATCGTCATAGTTTTTTACAGTAATCTCTTGTGCTGAAAACGTATCTACTTGTGGAGATGCAGAAACTACTTCACCATGTACGATATCTGTGAATGATAGAGATGCAGAACCTAAAATAAAAAATGATGATAGTGTAACCATAGCAAGTTTTGTGTTTCGGAACTTCATATACCCATTTCCCCTTTAAAATACAATTTGAATTGATTAATCAAAACATGCTTTCTAAACCCATGAAATCTTTGAAAACTACGTACACGTTCTTTCTATATAATAGATAACCCTATTCAGCCTGTATCATTTTCCATGCTTTTGGTTTATCTGTTTTCGCCCCTAAAACAATCCATCTTTTCTCTTTACCATTTTCTTGATAATTTACTGGATAACCGTCTGTATATAGGAAGTATTCATCCGGCTGATTCGGATTTGGATATACTTTAAACTGTGCAGTGTTTGTCTTTCTCTTTGCAAGATGCACCCAATTTGTCATGTTAGAGTAATTTAGGAATACGTATTGCCCATAGTTGGATTGGGTCATTTTTAACAATGCACTTTCTCCTTGGTGGAGAATCCCGTTATTATCTTTATCAAATACAAACTGAACTGGTGTGCCATGAACTTTATTATCATCCAGTGGATTAGATAATAGTGCATAATCATTAGAAGCATATACTTCAAATGTTAAACCTCTATTTAGAAACTCACTTGGTACGATGTAGTATTTTTTATTTTCTTGTATTGCTTCTCCTTTAGAATCTCTCACTATCGTATTTTCAATTTCTTCAACTGTCGCATTTCCAACATATGTATTAAACCATAAATGAATAAATCCTGCCGTATTTCTTTGTGCTTTCTCTAAACTCCTCTGCACAGCTGGCATAACTTCTTGTTGCCAAATATCATTGTTTCCTTTATTGTATTGAGATTTAATCTTATCATTGGTAATATTCAGGATCTCTGCCTTTGCAAGTTTAGCAGTTTCATGTATCCACTGCTTTGGATCCCCTGAATTCACCAAATTATATTTTCCCTCTCCATCCGATACTTCAAACTGCGTCTGAATTGTCGTCACATAATTTTCAAAAGCACTATGGAATTTTAAAGCACTCATGTCAACAGCTGTAAAATTGGCAGCATGCATCGGTTGAGTCGCATCTGTAAAATAGTGCGTCGCAACACCTAAATAGTAGAAAGCCTGTTTCCAATCATTTTTCTTAAAATAATCACCTGCTAATGTGAAATATTTGTCTCCTTGCGTCAAAGCTGTTGGTTGCTTTTCTCCTTTATAATTCATCTTAGTATCAGGATCGTAAAAGTGGGATTTCCATCCTCCTTTAATTAATCCGTCAATACCTATCGTACCTGTACCCCCATCGTTGAATTCATCCAGATAATCAGCATCATAAAGACCTCTTTCAAATAACTCCTTATATTCAGGGGTATTTAAAAATTGTAGTTCATTTGTTTTAACTGTCTTATCTTGATTACGACTCATAATTTGAATAGCATTTCGTGCAATCCATAAGTGTGTGCTTTCATTAGGATGGTGTGGATGCTCAGCAGACCACCTCTTCACACGTTTGTGCTCTTGATTTTCCTGTTTCATTGCGTCTCCTATTCCACAAGCAGATGCTACTGTTGGAATTGTCACAATGCCAGAAGATATTGCTGTTACAAGAGCCAATGTACATAGTTTCTTTTTCATACTGTTCTCCTAAATTTTAGTTTCTTCAATTACATAAACAATTTTTATTTTCACAAAGAATATTCTTCTCTAGTAAAGACTATTAAAATATTCGCTTACAGTAAAAAGTAGTTTAATGATAACTTATAAACTTCAATTTTTTTATGCAATTATACATATTTATTGAATAGTTCATAAAAAAAATTCACATAAAAAAGCTCATTTCTTATCTTTTCAAATAAGAAACAAGCTTTTCTTTTCCAACTACTAATCCTAATATAGGTCTATCTGTCTCGAAAACTTTTGGAGTTACTTGATGTTTATGTTGAGAATAGAACTACCTTTATTTACTTATTTATTTGGCATCGAATCTATATACTTTTTAACTACTTCATATACATATTCTTGATTTGCCGCTGCTGTATTCGGGTTGTATTTTCCGCCGTTTGTTTTATTGTTAGATAATACTCGAATTCCTAAGAATGGTACGTCATAAGCTTTTGCGATTTGCGCTGCTGCAGCACCTTCCATTTCTTCTACAGATGTACCGTATTTTGTATGGAACCACTTAATTCGATCAACTTCATTATTCCAAACGTCTGCTGAACCTATAGTACCTTCTACCACTTTACCTTTTGTATACTTGTCTTTTACTGCATTAGCTGCTGCAAGTAAATCCTTATCTCCCTCGTAGTATCGGATTTTCTCAGCATTTGGATCTTCTCCTGCACTTCCTTCAGAAGCCATCAGGTCCATAGATATCCATTTTGCCGGCTCAATTCCTTGGTTCTCATCCATATTTGTTGTTTTTAATGAACCTATATTCGCGACTTTTTTTCCTAAAACAATATCAAATACGTTTAAATTAGGATCATGCCCGCCTGATGTTCCTTGGTTAATAATCGCTATAGGCTTATATTTTTCAATAGCCACTGCTGTAGCGGCTGCTGTATTTTCCATTCCTTTACCTGTTTTCGCGACGATTACAGGATAATTGTCTACAGTTCCTTTATAAAATACAAAACTCCCAGACTTTTCTTCTTTCACATTTTTTAACCTTTTTGCAAATTTTTCAGCTTCTATTGGCATTGGGCCTTGAATTAAGATAGGATTTTGAGTACTTTTCGCCTCTGCTGCTTGTTTTGGACTAGCATTACATCCTGCAAGTATTGAGAATGATAATGCGATAGTAGTTGCTAGAGCACCATATTTTTTCAACAGGTTTTTCTTCATAAATAATCTCTCCTCTTTCTCTTGTTGTTTTCTATACTCGATGTTTTGGTCCAAAGAAAAAAGCTCTAGAAATTGTAGAAGAATCTCTACTTTCTAGAACTACGGTAGTCAAAGTTAATTAAGCAAAAGATGAGACCATTGCTAAATTATAGATCGGTAGCGGCTCAATACAGAAAGCGACCGAATACTTTAACCCGTAGTCCAGTTCTTTCATTGGGAACTAGGTAGAAACGCTCGGACCATATTACCGAGTATATACGAGTGATGTTATTCAAAATTATTATATTGCTAATATAACAAACTATTTGTGAATATACAACAAAAATATGAACATTTTTATTTAAATTGATTAAAACGTTCGTTTTTTTAAGTATAACAGATGAAAAACATTATTTTTAAATGGATTGATCCGTTAAAACCCAAAATCCATATACTGAACTAGAATTAGTTCAGTATATGGATTTCAATGAGTTCTCTTTGAAGTTATATAAAGGTATATTTATCTTTTCCCTTCAGTACACGTTACTTTAAAAATAATGAAGTTGTTCAATTTTAGAGGTTCAAGTAGAAAAATCCCACAACATATTATAAATATGCTGTGGGATTTAAATTAAAGTGTTCTTTGAAAAGTAAGCCTTAATAAGGATTGTATTTCAAATTCATAGGTTTACTATCACTTTTTTTCAAATATGTAACGATTCTATATCCCGTTAAATTTCACTATTTACTTCGTTACCTCACCAAACTGCGCTCTCGTCACTTTCGCTAAGTCATCAACTTTAAGCTCAATTTGTATACCAATTTTCCCGCCGCTTACAATGATCGTTTCAAGTGATTGGGCACTCCCATCAATACATGTAGAAAGTAACTTCTTCATCCCTACTGGTGAACAACCACCGCGAATATACCCTGAAACTTTCGTAATATCTTTAACCGGAATCATTTCAATCTTCTTTTCACTTACTGCTTTTGCGGCTGCTTTTAAATTGAGTTCCTCATCTACTGGGATAATGAACACATGATAATCTTTACTATTCCCTTGAGCGACAAGTGTTTTATATACTTCTCTCACTTCTCTACCAATTTTCCCCGCAACTGATACGCCATCAATTTTCCCATCGTCTGGATCATATGACATCATCGAATATTCAATTTTTTCTTTATCTAATATTCGCATCGCATTTGTTTTATCTTTTTTCATAATGTTCTCCTTAAAAGGTTATTTCATATCATTAAGTTTTCTTTTATTATACACTCTTTTCCATTTCTCCTACATCACTTCACGCTTTTTTCAAAACTGAAAACATTGATTTTTCAAAATTCATCTGATATAATTTGGAAAAACTTATGTTAAGGAGAGATTTGTAATGCGAAATTTTAATACTTCTTTCCAACTTCATCATCATACGTAACGCCGTGTATCCGAAGAAAAATTTTTCTTCGTGGGTACAGGGCTTTTCCTGTTGACCCACGAAGCGTTCATAAAGCTATGTGGGTATTTTTATACCCGCATAGCTTTTTTTAATTTAAAAGAGGAGTGATTCTAGTGGAAATGAAAAATGTAAAAGGAACAAAAGACTATTTACCAGAGGAACAAGTACTGCGAAATAAAATTAAAAGAGCATGTGAAGATACATTTGAAAGGTATGGGTGTAAACCTTTAGAAACTCCAACGTTAAATATGTATGAACTTATGTCATACAAGTACGGCGGTGGTGATGAGATTTTAAAAGAAATATATACACTTCAGGATCAAGGAAAACGCGAGCTTGCCTTACGTTACGATTTAACAATTCCATTCGCCAAAGTTGTCGCGATGAATCCAAATATTCGCCTCCCTTTTAAACGTTATGAAATTGGTAAAGTATTTCGAGATGGTCCGATTAAGCAAGGGAGATTTCGTGAATTCATTCAATGTGATGTTGATATAGTTGGTGTAGAGTCTGTCATGGCAGAAGCTGAACTTATGAGCATGGCATTTGAACTATTCCGAACGTTAAACTTAGAAGTAACGATTCAATATAATAATCGAAAATTATTAAACGGTATTCTCCAGTCTATTAACATCCCTACCGAATTAACAAGTGACGTAATTTTATCATTGGATAAAATCGAAAAGATTGGGATTGATGGTATACGAAAAGATGTATTGGAGCGTGGAATTTCTGTAGAAATGGCCGACACGATATGTAATACCGTTTTATCTTGCCTAAAACTTACTATTGCCGACTTTAAAGAAACTTTCAATAATCCACTTGTTGACGATGGAGTAAACGAATTGCAACAATTACAGCAATACTTACTCGCTCTCGGAATAAATGAAAATACGATATTCAATCCATTTTTAGCAAGAGGACTCACAATGTATACAGGCACTGTGTATGAAATCTTTCTAAAAGATGGCACGATTACATCTAGTATCGGTAGCGGTGGTCGTTACGATAATATTATCGGAGCCTTCCGTGGTGATAATATGAGCTATCCAACTGTAGGGATTTCATTCGGTTTAGATGTCATTTATGCAGCTCTATCACAGAAATCAACAACATCATCTACAGCGGATCTTTTTATCATTCCACTCGGGACAGAATTACAATGTTTACAAATCGCCCAGCAATTGCGCTCTACTACTTCCTTAAAAGTCGAACTTGAACTAGCAGGACGCAAATTAAAACGTGCCCTGAACTATGCAAATAAAGAAAATATCCCATACGTACTTATAATTGGTGAAGAGGAACTATCTACAGAAACAGTTGTGCTGCGAAATATGAAAGAAGGTAGTGAAGTAAAGGTTCCCCTCTCTTCCTTAGAAAATAACACATTTAATAACTATATATAATAAGCGCCACCCTCATTTCGGTGGTTTTTCTAGTGAAGAAATAAAAAACCATTTAGTTTACATAATATAATTATCACATTCTCTAAATGTGAATCACAAAAAAATATCCATTACCCACTATATTTGGTAATATATTCATACACACATATTGTTTAGGAGGAATTAACTTTGAAGGCAGTCGTAAAAGCATTAAAGTGGACTACAGGTATCTCTCATCTTTTATTAATTCCTTGTTACGTATTTCAAGGGCTATTTGACTTATCCGGGATACTGTTCTTTATATTAATTACTTTACATATCATCACTAGTGTATTAGCTAAAAAGGAAGGCATGAAAGCCTATGCTAATTATATAGGAATCTTGGCTATTCTAGTTGCTTTCTTTCCCTATATACAAATCGCTATACATATTATAGCGTCGATTTTCCTTCTATTAGATGCGGCTTCGACGAACACAAAAGAAGTGTATGATTCATAGTGAATTAAAAACAAAAATTAGAGACAGATTTTTCAACCCTATACAAAAAAGAGGGCAGATATGCATCTCCCTCTTTTGTCTAACTATTATTATTCTTGTTCTTGCTCGTCCATAATCTTCTCAAACGCAGCAGATACTTTTTCAAATTCCTCGTCATTCTCTATGTATGAGAATTCATTATCTTCTTCTACTTTTAAAAAGAAGATATCAATGTCTTCCTCTGTTTCTGTTTGAATGTCTTCTACAAAGGCAACCGCAATGTATTCTGCTCCTTCGACATCCATCGCTCCAAGCACTTCAACTTCCTGTTCTTCATTATTCTCATCGGTAAGACTAAAAATTTCGCCTACTTCAATTGCTTCCATATTCATTCTCCTCCTATCATACTCTAAAAAATAAAACGTTCAAATTGCACACTTACTAACATATCTTTCCATAAAAAAGTTGAATTCATACAGAAAGAACAACAAATTCTTGCTGGTTCAGCAAAAGTATTCAACTATAAGGATATCATTTATGAATAGGAATGAACATATTTTAAATGAGATAATTGGATTAATTAATTTAACATCCTTCTTTCGATTTTCGAAAGACCTCTATGTTCCATAACGATTCTTTCATATAGGTAGCAAGCATGCCACCTTTCAATCTGTAAGTAAATACTAAAATGGCACCTCATACCCTGATTCGTTTCTGTACGTTTTTAGGATGAGAGATAAACCCTTCTATATAAACTAAAGAGACTTATGCAGTAATTCCAGTATATCTTTCATCGCAAAAGGACCGTCTTTTTTTACATGCTCCGCGAATTCAGAAACGAGACGTAATGTTTTCACACTTTCAATTGGATGATCCCCTGACGCGCTTTCAGCAGAAAGCATAACAGCATTCGTTCCGTCCAATACAGCCTGAAATACATCAGTCACCTCAGCTCTTGTAGGAATAGAGTGATCTACCATAGATTGAAGCATTTGTGTCGCTGTAATTACATATGTATTCGTTCGATTGCACTCACGAATCATCATTTTTTGTAAAAGCGGAATAAATTGATACGGCAGTTCCACACCTAAATCTCCCCTTGCGATCATAATGCCATCTACTTCTTTGCATATGTCTTGAAAATTCTCGATCGCTTCCATCGTTTCTATTTTTGCAATTAAATTCGGGGAAGTTTCTTTATGTTCTTGTATAAACTCTCGTATTTCCTTTATATGACTAGGTTTTCGCACAAAGGAACACGCAATAAAATCAACATTCTCTTCTAAAAGAAACTGAATGTCTTTTTTATCTTTCTCTGTAATAGCTGGTAAACTAACAATTGCACCTGGTAAATTCACCCCTTTATGAGAGGCAATATTTCCACCTGTTTTTATCCTCGTTTCTATTTTGTCCGCACTTACCTTTTCAGCGATTAACTCAACTTCTCCATCATTTATAAGAATCCTACTACCAACTTTCACGTCATTCGCAATCCCTACATAATCAACACTTGCTTCTTCTTTATTCCCTTGTACTGGATGAGTATGTAAAATAAATAACTCCCCTGCTTCAAGTGTAATTTGTTCCTCTTTCATTTCACCCAATCTTATTTTAGGACCTTGTACATCCCCTAGAATTTTAATAGAATCGTCTAACGATTTTACTAAACGAATGATATCTTTATGACTTTCATGCGTGCCATGTGATAAATTCAACCGAACAATTTTCATACCATTGTTTATTAACTGCGCTAATGTTTCTTTATTATTACTTGCTGGACCAATTGTACAAACTCGATCAATTGTCATTTTCCCACCATCCTTTTTTAAATGTTTCCCATAAAATAAAGAGAAGATTCTTTTTATAGGAAAGACCGTGCAACTAAGGGTACACAGAGGTTTATATGAGGAGAAGCGATTGCTGAGTAAGTAGCTTAAATTTAACTTTTTGACTCCATAGTTATTGTTAGTTTCGTTGCAATAGGGTACTACTAATAATAAATCTTGTTTACATACGAACGCTAGATTGGGATATCGAAAACAATCAATGGAGGAACCACAATGACTACTCTTCGTAAAAAAATAATGGGACTAACTTTAGCGGGAACGGTAGTGCTATGGTCATTAGCAGCAGGAAGCATGATGAACGGTAACGAGGTAAAAGCTGAGGTGAAAAAAGTAGGAAAGCAACCTAAAAATGTAATTTTTATGGTTATAGATGGGACAAGCTCTTCTGCTACAACATTAGCCCGGTGGTACAAAGGTTCATCTCTTGCACTAGATCAAATTGTATCCGGAGGTGTTCGTACGTATTCAGCAGAATCAGCTATTACGGACTCTGCACCGGCAGCCACAGCTTTAGCGACCGGAAATAAATCTAATTCAGGCTACGTGGGCGTATTACCTTCTGTTGTGAATTCACCTGGCTTAGAACCAGTGAAAGAAGACTGTAAGTTTCGTCCAGTTGCCAACGTCTTAGAAGGCGCAAAACGTTCCGGCCGCGCGACAGGAATCATTGCTACATCAGAAATTCAGCATGCTACTCCGGCTAGTTTCTCTGCCCACCATGCTAACCGCAAGAATTTTGAAGTGCTTGGTGAACAGCAAGTTTATCAAAATATAGAAGTTGTATTAGGTGGTGGAAAGGCAGCAATTCAGCCTACGACAAGCAATGGAATTCGTAAAGACAACGAAGATTTAGTAAAAGTGATTCAAGGCAAAGGGTACGACTTTGTCGAAACAAAAGATGCGTTATTAAACTCCAACTCAAATAAAATCTGGGGTTCTTTCTCTAATACTGCCCTTGCGTTCGATATGGATCGTGAAGAAAATCATCCTGAGCAGCCAACTCTTTCCCTGATGACGAGAAAAGCAATTCAAACATTATCAAAAGATAAAGATGGTTTCTTCTTATTCATAGAAGGTAGTAAGGCAGATTGGGCAGCACATGCAAATGACCCAATTGGGATGATTAGCGATGTATTGGCGTTTGATGATGCGGTTACAGAAGCGTTAACATTTGCGAAGAAAGATGGTAACACTATGGTCATTGCTTTAGCGGATCATGGTAATAGCGGTATTTCCATCGGTAACAGCAATACAACAAAAGGATATGATACTACACCAGTATCAGCTTACATTGACCCACTGAAAAAGGCGAAAATGACACTTGAAGGTGCTACCAGTAAACTAAAAGATGATTTATCTAATATAAAAGAAGTAGCTGCACTTTACGGTTTAGACAACCTAACTGATGATGAAAGAAAAAAATTAAAAGCTGCACATAAGAAAACTGATGTAGGTCCAATCCTTACTAAATTATTGGCCAACCGGGCGAACATCGGTTTTACAACTGGTGGTCATACGGGTGAAGATGTATTCTTATACTCTTACGGTCCTCAAAAGCCATACGGTTTAGTCCAAAATACAGACATTGCGAAAATAATGGCCAAAGCAATGGGCTTTCAATTAGGAGAAATCACTAAGAAATTATTCTTAGATGCTGAAACAGCCTTTAAACAAATTGGTGCAACTGTAACGATTGACAAAAAAGATGTACGAAACCCAGTGCTTGTAGTAAAACGCAATAATACGAAGGCCAAATTGTTTGTTAATAAAAACATTATCTGTATCGGTGGAAAAGATCATGAATTAGGAAGCATCGTTGTAGAAAGCAATGGGAAATTCTATGTACCTGAAAAAGCAATTCAACTATTCACTAAGTATTCTCGCTAAAATAAAAAAGAATCCAAAGGACCTACTACATGCTAGTTCGCTGTACAAACCCAATATCTTTAGCGATATGGGACAAAAGACATTGAATTTCCTTTGCAAATAATTGTAACTCGTCAGATTTAAAAACAGACATAAAAAAACGCCATCCTTTCTATAAAAAGGATGGCGTTTTTTTCGTTATATAGATACAAATTTATCTTATTGAATCCATTCAACAATAGTATCCATAGTTTGTCTTGTTTTATTAAATTTTGGTTCTCCTTTACGATATCCGAATGCAACCATAACTGATACTTCAAGATTACCATCTTTTAAAATTCCTTCTTGACGAAGTAAAGAATCTACTTTTTCTTTATCGAATCCTTCCATTGGACAAGAATCAATACCGATTTGAGCTGCACTAGTCATCATATTAGCTAAAGCAATATAAGATTGCTTTGATGACCAATCAAATACAGCACGTTCGGAGTCTAACAATTTAAAATCGGATTCTTGGAATTTTTTGAAGAATTCATATCTGATCTGTTGAGCTTCTTCAGGCAATCCAATAATATCTTTCATCATGTGCTGAATATACTCTGCATCATAGTGCATATCTTTAATGTTTCTTGAAAGAACAATGACAAAATGACTTGCTGTTGAAAGCTGCCCACCTGCTCCCCATGAATATGGTAATAGTTTTTCTCTTAATTCTTTATTTTGAACCACAATAAATTTCCAAGGCTCATATCCAAAAGAAGAAGGAGATAATCTTCCTGTTTCTAAAATAAACTCAAAATCATCTTCTGAAATTTTCTTCATAGGATCGAACTCTTTACATGCATGCCTAAAATTAAAAGCCTCCATAATTTTTTGTTTTGTACTTTGTGTTGTGTTAGTCATAAAAAATCCTCTTTTCATTAAATTATTTCTTAACTAAATTATATTTTTTAAACAACGATGATACAAGTACGCACATTTTTGTGTTATAGTATCAAAAAATATACCATTGTTAAAGAGGTGCCTTTTTATGATAAATTCAAATGAAAATAATATAAATTGTTCATTTTTAAATAAATATTCTTGTCCAATAGAATCTACCGTCGAGGTTATTGGCGGAAAGTGGAAAGGGGTTATTCTTTATCATTTATTAGATGGTAAGAAGCGATTTAATGAATTAAAAAGATTAAATACTAATATCACCCAAAGAATGTTAACACTTCAACTTAGAGAACTCGAAGCAGATGGCATCATACATCGGGAGGTATATCGTGAGGTACCTCCTAAAGTAGAATATTCATTAACAGAACTTGGAGAGTCACTACGTCCAATTATCCTATTAATGAAGGAATGGGCGACTAATAATATGGAGAAGGTTTTGGAGAGTAGAAATAACACTAAATAATATTTAAAACCTGTACTTAACCATTACAAGCAACTCAAAAAAGATTGCCTCTTAGGATACAGGTAATCTTTTTTTTGAGTTATTTAGGTATGAAATTTGTGTCTTTGTAGCCTATCCCCATCAAGTTAAAAAGGTTTTTGTTCCCCATCAAAGAACTATTTCTGTTTTCTCATTGTTCGCTATAAAACATATACAGTTTCATACGGTAACGATCAAAAAGACATTCCATCCTGTGCAATCTACATCATTTGACACTCCCACCCCTAAAGGGGCTAGCTGACTAACGTCAGTGGGATTCTTGCTACCAAAGGCGAAGTCCATTTCTGGTATCGCTGACGTGCAAGATTGCGGTGTGCCATCACCACTCCCACAACAGACCATATAGGTTCGTGGGCTACGGTACTGTGACCATACCGTACAGATTGTTCGTTCTCAAATGTTTTTACGTCTTTTGCATGACGACTTAATACATTTTACGGAGTAGAAGAATTTGCTACCCCAACCTCATATGTATTCTGTTTTCAGAGAACAGTCGTTTTAAAGTCTTTTGCATGACTATGAATAAAGTATCGTAAATTCTGTAATACGATTGTGATGGGTAATAACTATGTTGCATTTGTTGCGCTTGTAATGCTTGTTGCTGTGCTTGTATAGCCTGATGAACGGCTTGAATAGTACTTTGCGCAGGCCCTTGCCCTCCTAAAGGACGCATTTGCGTTTCATTGTAAAAATAATTACAACGCATGCTTTATTCACCTCACCTCTGTAAATATTTTTGTATTCCATCTTTCATACTATGAATATTGAATGAAAAGGGATTATTCATTAAACTTTTCACCTTGCAATTCCTAAATCTCTTTCTATATCAAATAACGTTTTTATTCAGTTTTCACTTTCATAATTCGATATGCAATATTTCATATTTCATTATCGTAATATCACTTTATTCCCTGTACTTCGTTGGAACCCTATTGATTTCAAGCGTTATATCAACATTTGTAATTTAATTCCTTATTTTAATCCTCTGATTTCACCCTTAAACACTATATTCAAATAATTATATTGGATTTTTTTGCTCTACACATATATAAAAATTTTGTGTATTATGTAGCAGAAGGGTAATTAAAAGACTTACTCTTTGCTATTGAGGGAAGAGCCTGAGAGCCATATCAGGCTCTTCTTTGCTTATATACCATGTATTATAATACGGATTTTATTACCTTAACTTCTAACGCAACCACAGCATGTGTATCCACCCAAGGAAATAATACTTTATTCTTTTCGGATCAAGTATTATTAAACGGTAGTCCTGCTGCAGGGGTAGTAGTCAGCTTTTCATTTAGTAATCCTTCTCTTGCCTTTATGGTTCCTCTTGCTACCATCACCAATGCTTCAGGTAACTTTACCGCTGTATTTCTAGCCGCAAATGGACCTGGAACGGTAATTGTTGCTGCGTCACTTCTTGATTCTCCTCGAACAATGGCTAGCGTCACAATTACCATTGTGAATTGTCCGTAGTGGTTTTATTTTTATCATTGGGTTGTTAAGTCTGTATTTCTTAACACCCACCGAAAATGAACAGTAAATAAAAAGATTTAGATAGTATATTGTGAGCCTCATATACTACCTCAACAAACTAAAAAGGCCTACTCGCACGAGTAGGCTTTTGAAACTATGAAAGCTTCGTTAATAATTGATTTAAATCTTTTTTCGTTTTCGTCGTTAATGACTTCATTTTATTAACATCTATCTTTTCTTTCTCCGCTCTTATAATTAATGGATACAAACTTTGTTCAATTGTTTTGTATTCAGTTGGATGTGATGCCTCTATATCTTTTTCAATTACATCCCACTTCTCATTAATTTGTTTTCCAAGTTTATTTACTGTTTCTAATTTAGGATTTGCAGCTAATTGCTTGTCTAAGCTTTCAATTAAGGTAACAACTTCTTTTACATTTGCTTTCACAGCGACGTTTTTCTTCGGATCTTTCGTTGTCTTTCCGTTATTGTTTGTACTTGTGCTTTGATCTGTCGTTTTCCCGCTAGTAGTTTGATCATTCGTTTTTCCTGTCGTTTCTTTTTCTTTTGTTGTTTTGCCGTTACTTTCTGTTCCTGATGATTCCTTTGTATTTTTTGCATCCTTATCTGTTTTTTCATTCGAAGAAGTATTTGTGTCTTTTTCAGTATCTTTCGTTGTTTTTGACGCTTCATCTGCACTTGTCGTTTTTGATTGCTCTTCATTTTGCGCTGTTGCTGGATCCTTCTTCGCTTCATCTTTATCTGTGAAGGTACTACAAGCTGCCATTGAAAGCATTGTACCAATTGCTACTGATGCGATAGCGACCTTTTTCATTTTCATATAAATCCCCCTATGTTTATATAATTTATCCTCCTCTTTACGATTCTATTTTCCCTTAAAAAATCCCTTTTCACACGAATCACCATCTTTCCGACAGTAATCTTCATAATAATACGTACAAAAAACGATAAATTTATTTTAATATTCGAGTTTCTTCTACCTCATTTTTCTTCTCTGTAGCAAAAGAAAAAGAGTATATTGTCACATGAAGATTTACAATCTACAAATGACAACATACTCTCCTATCAATTTTTTATCTTTCTTGACATTTTATTTACACAAAGAAATAAAATAATTCCTAATTTTTTTATTTCTCAACACTTGTTAACATAATATTTTTATGAAAAACCACCGTTCGAATGAATGACTTGCCCAGTAACCCACTTCGCCTCTTCACTTACTAAAAAAGCGATTAAACGGGCAGCATCCACCGGTTCTCCAACTCTACCTTGCGGGAATTTCCATACTAAATGATGCTGTAATTCCTCTGTAATCCATCCTGTATTCGTTGGTCCTGGATCAACAGCATTGACTGTAATCCCCTTCTCCATAGCTACTGGTGCAACTGACTTTGTAAATGCTTCTATTGCTCCCTTTGTTGCTACGTATGCCAGTTCATCTGGCATTGGCGCTAGTGACTGCCCAGAAGTAAGATTGATAATACTTCCACTCGTTTTAAGTGAAAAATGTTTCATAAATAATGAACTTAATAGCATAGGAGCACGAACATTGACCGTATAATGTTTATCTAACTGCTCTACATCTAACTCTTCAATTTTCGTATGAGTAGAATACGCCGCATTATTAATAAGAATAGATGGCTCACCTAAACGTTCTGATACCATATACAATACACGATTAGGCGAATAAGACTGCGATAAGTTGATTTCTGCCATTTCACATCGAACGCCGTAACTTTCAATTTCCTTTTTCAACAAAAAGGGTTCTTGATCATTCATTCCCCACGGCATTGCTTTATCATACCGAGGCCAGTACGTGAAAAAGACGTCTATCCCCTTTTGAGCAAGCACCTTGCATACAGCTGCACCAATTCCATTCAGACGAGTTGCCCCTGTTACAATTGCTATTTTCTTCACCTTTTCTCCTCCATCTATAGATAGATCCTCTGCACGAATACAGAGGATCTACCTTCTTATTGAATATTTGACAATATACGCTCTGCACCTAATTTTAAAATTCTAATTAAAATTAAATTGGCAATGGTAAACAGTATAAATAAAATAATAAACATAACCCACAGTCCTACCTGAAGGACAAAGTATAATACACTTACTCCCGCTACAATAATTAAAGCTATTAAAATATTAGCTAAAAAATTCCATAAAGTTGTGTATCGACTCTTAAATAATTTCTGTTCTGTATCCCAATGTATATCTGCAGTTTGTGCATCCCAGCGCGTACCGATTAAATTAATTAACAATAGCCCGTTCGCACTTAGCAAGAACCAAAGTATCATAAAGACTGGGGAAACTTTTGCTACAACTGCCATCGTAATACCGAATACTGCTAAAATGACCACATTAATTAACCAAGCAGTTATTGCTTTCGCAAAAAAGATATCCGAAGCCTTTACTGGTAAATAACGATTCACAAACCATGAACTTCCATCTCGAGAAAATGACGTCGTTGCAATAACGTTACTCCCCATTAAAAATAAGGATGCACAAAGGCCAACACCAATTGCAAAGCCTGCTGATTCTGGATTATCAATATATTCCGTAATCCATTTTAAATTTCCATCTTGTACAAATAAAACAAAGAACAGCATAATTGGCATAACGAAAGTTTGCACAATACAATTTAAGAAAAATTGTGGCGTGCGGAATAACGTTTTAAATTCTTTTTTCACATATGCTTTTAAATGAGAACTTTGTACTGTTGATTTCTGTAAACCTTCTGCTGAAATTACCTCTTTCTTTGCTGTACTCGTTGAAAGACCAATAACCCCTTTTAAATATGTACGCTCTGCAATATAGTAAAACAGCCCGAAAAACGCGATAGAAATAAGAATGTATATTAGTACGTATAATATTCCCTTCCACGATGCATTTTCTACTAATCCCATTGCACCAAAATATGTAGTCGGAAAATAATTTGTCATTTGTATGAAAAGGGAGGATTGATTATTTACAAGATAATTCGCAACTGAATCTCCAGCTCCAGATACTGCACTTTTATTTCTCCATTGCATAAATACATTGATTCCGACGATAAATAGTATACTTACGATTCCAATAAATATACTTCCTCGATCTTTATTTTTCGCTATATTCGTATACCTCATAATAATTGTCATAATTAACGAAGCTAGCACTAACGGAACGATAGGGAAGAATATGTAAATGACAACCATATAAATGTAATATGTAATGAAAGCACCACTCTTTAAACCGTAAGTAATAAAGATAGGCCATAAAATAAACGAGCTCATTACGTATTGTGTAATTAACACTGTAAAGAACTTTGCCGAAATAATTTGCGCTGGTTTTAACGGTAACGGTAGTAACATTTCAACATCATTACTATAGTAAAACACTGTTAAAATGTTCATAATACTCATCAAAAATACCCATATACTAGCAATAGCTAATCCCATTGCAATAATAATCCCTGGATCCTGTCCTAGATGTATCATTCCTTCATACATTCCATGCGTCATCGAACCAAATATTAAAAACCCAACAAATAAAATCGCTGCAAAGGAGAATAAATATGCCCATCGTTTCTTTTTATCAGTTATAAAATCTGCATAATTTAATTTCAATAATACCTTCGTTAACGTCCATATTTTACTCATTACCCGTCATCTCCAAGAACATTTTTTCAAGTGATTCATTGGATTTAAAATGATCTCTCATTTCATTTAAATTTCCTTTAAACTGCAAATTCCCCTTATTAATAATAGCGACGCGGTCACATATTTTTTCCGCCACTTCTAATACGTGTGTAGAGAAAAATACAATCTTCCCTTTATCTGCATGTTCTCTCATCATTTCTTTCAAAATATATGCAGATTTCGGATCAAGCCCTGTTAACGGTTCATCTAAAATCCATACATCCGGCTCATGTATAAGCACACCAATAATAACAATCTTTTGCCTCATACCGTGTGAATAACTTTGAATTTGATCAGATAAAGCATTATAAAGATCAAACTTCTTCGCTAAAGACTCTATTCGTTCTTGCCTTACTTCCTTCGGCACTTCGTACATATCAGCCATAAAGTTTAAATATTCAATTCCTTTTAATCGTAAAAACATATCCGGGCTATCTGGAACATAGCCAAATGTTTTCTTCGCTTCCATCGGGTTTTTCATAATATCTTTACCATTGATTGTAATGGTCCCTTTGTCCACCCCATGAATACCAGTAATCATCTTAATTGTCGTTGATTTACCTGCACCATTCGGTCCTAAAAATCCGAATATTTCTCCGCTAGGTACAGATAAACTTAAATCTTTTACTGCGTAGTTAGATCCATTATAACTTTTTGACACATTCACAATTTCAATCATTACATCCAATCCTTTCCTTAATTACCAATTAACTATATTGATATTATAGCATACTTATATTTTCAGATTTTTACATTTTTCAGTTTTTTAACCTTTAAAATAAATATAAACTCCTAATCCAACGATTAAAACAACGGCTAGTATAATATAAATCATCGTAAGTCGTTTAATATTTCCTTTTGTCGCTTTACTATAATTCGCATCACCATTTCGCCCAATTAACACCGTTCCAATTACAGTAATCACTACAAGTAATATAACGATCATTATCCCAGTTAACATTTCTTCCTCCCCCTCCTTACAACCATTTTACGATATTTCCCTTTTTATTTTACAGAATATTTAACCTTTTTTACTATTATTATGAAATAAACCGCAAAACTATTATTACTATGAATTTCCATATGTGATATATTTATAACATATAGTGATTTATCCCGCATTAACTGGCAGTAAGACTCCCACCTCAAAATTCGGCTGGAGCAAAGAAGTTAGGTGGGAGATCAACTGCCCGTAAACGCCCGATTGGTGAAGGCTAATAATCAGTGGGGGATGAACACCCCCCCACTGATTAAAGTTTCACTTTATTTCTAACATCGAAAGGAGAATCTATCGTGAAAACAACTTGGATTAAATATTTAGGATTTCTCGGTTTCTTTGGGTTTCTCGGATTTTTTTACGAAAAAGGACTGTTTACTATGTTCTGTTTCTTCTCCTTTTTCACGACATATAGAAAAGTTCATCACGATGAGCTTTTTGAACAAATCGTCAATAAATCATGCCGCAATGCCTTTATCATTACATTACTAACAACAACTATCATTATGTTTATTGAAATGTTATTTCCGAATCCATTTTTACAAGAGATTGATATCGCTCTTATTTTCAGCACACTCATTCTTACATTCGGATTCTCTATCTTCTTTTACGATAAACCTGTGGATGAAATGGAAGATGCACCATGGCGTTCGTAACGAAGATAAAAGAATACCGCGCCAAAGTGCATATGACGCAGGAAGATTTAGCGAAAAAGGTTGGTGTACGTCGTGAAACGATTAGCCATCTTGAAAAAGGAAAATATAATCCTTCCTTACAGCTTGCTCATGATATAGCGAGAGCACTGCATAGTACGATTGATAAGATTTTTATTTTTGAGGATTAATAAAAGGGTACTCAAAAAACTCTAACCAACAACTGTTAAATATTTTATTATTGATGTTTTTGGACTTTTATTACTATATGGTTGCATATACATTATTCTTAATATACTCTAGTGAACAGCATGATTAATAATTCTTTTAGAGAATACCTTATGCTTTCTCTTTGTATGAATGCCGACAAGCAGATAAAAAAGGAGGCTAATCAAAATCAGCCTCCCTCCTCATTATTTATCCCACTAGTTACGGGCAGTAAGACTCCCACTGATTAAAGTTTCACTTTATCACCCATACAAAACCGCATGAAATACACCTAACAGTAAGTATTGATCCTCTATATAATCCTCATCATATACATTCATCTCGATGTAATACATATCTTCCTCAAGACGAATATTCCAATCTGCTATTACATAGCCCTTTCGTAATACCTTTCCAATCCCAAGTGAATTTTTGTGAACAACATATTCTTCTGTCTTATATGTAAAGGTAAATAAGAAATTTGCATCCAATAACTTTCCGTCACATACAATTATTTCATGCTCTGCACCATTATTATCGATGTACGTTACTAAAATCTTTCTTTGGCGCCGCCTACTTGCATCCTTTGCAATGATGCGAATATTGTCCTTACTATCCTTTATTTCATAATTGATATTACTACCAACTTTTGGAATGAAGTCTAGCACTTTCATCAAAGTATTTTTATAATAGCCCCGTACTACACTTACTTGTTTGCTTCCATTGTAAACCTCTATCGGCATCGTGTCTGCCTTACTATCACACAGTCGTTTGTAAGAAAGCTGCATAATCCGCTCTCCTCTTAAGTACTGATCAAACGTCACAGGATATTCTATCGCGCGCAGTTCCTTATTTAGCTCATATAAATAGCGTTGAACGCTCTCTACTAATGTTGCAGTAGATATACGCTCCTGAAGTTCAAATTCTTGCCAACCGGAAGAAATTCTCCACTGATTGTCCTCTTCATAGAAAAAACAAAGAATTAACTCATCATCTTCAATCGTTTCATAATTCATATGTATGTTCTGCCCGTGTTGAACTTGTTCCATCCACTGTCCTAAATAAATGCCCAGCTCTGCGACCTTCATGCATGACTTTTGAAAAAGTACTCTATCACCCACACAAATCGTTAAATCCCCTTCGATAAAGCCATTTGTATAAGCAACATACCGTGGCTCATCCTTCTGTGGAATAGCCTTGTCTAACTCAAATAAAAACGTTAACATCCTTCACTCACCTCTAGTTGTTACACAGCTCATACTTGACATCGCATTACTCTGAGAAACTATGTATTATATACACATATTTAATTAATACCTTATAACACGTGAATGACATTAGTATAGTAGCGCTATTTTTTCTTTGCGAATTCCCTCAAAACAACATACTCCCAATATATCGACCACAACTCAAATTATATCAGCGATTTTTTCAATATATCGATTTACCGACACCCATCGACAATAGGAAAATCTTATGAGAAGGAAACTACTTTTCCTTCTACAATTTCCATAATACGAAGCAGACTCTCCACTTCATAGGTCGGCTTAACACTTGTCTTGTTTTCTTTCAGACTCGGGTTATACCAACACGTATCAATACCGTAATCTTCTCCGCCTTTCATATCAGAAGTTAAGGAATCTCCAACCATTAGTACACTTGATTTATCAGTAATTCCAAGCTTTTCAAATGCATAATCAAAAATCTCACGTGCTGGTTTTTGATGGCCTACCTCTTCAGAAATAATGATATGATCAAAGAAGTTACATAAAGGCGAATTTCCAATTCTAGATTGTTGCACCTTAGTGTATCCATTCGTAATAATACCTAACTTACAATCTTGAAGATTCTCACATAGTTTCACTGCACCTTCTATAAGATGTACTTCTTTCCCTAAGTTTTCAAGGTATACGTCACTAAATTGCTGCGCGTCTACTTCTATATTATGAAGAACAAATAATTGTCTAAATCGATCTACCGCTAATTCACTTAGCGTAATCATTTTATTTTCTAAATCTCTCCATAATCCATTACTAATCTCTTTATAACTTGCAAGATAATCATTATACCCTGTAGGCATGCCAAATTGTACAAACGCGTTATGTAATGCGTTTCTTTCTGTTTCAGGGAAATCTAATAATGTATCGTCTACGTCGAATAGTATAACTTTGTATTTCATGATGTTCTCCTCAATTCCTATATTCTCATAGCTTAATTATAGCAACAATAAGAAAAGGAGGCTAATCCAAACCAGCCTCCCTTCTCATTATTTATCTTCTAGCAATAACACTTTCATTTCCTCTAACGATTCTTTCGTAAATCCAAGAGCTTTTTCAGCATATGCTTCAACTGATCCATACTGCTTTTTAACTTCATCAATCGCAGCTTGTAAATACTCAGCACGAGCTTCAAACATCGCACCTAATATCGCTCTACTTTCATCGTTTTGTAATTTTGCACCTAAAAATGCCATCATTTTTTCGTTTAACTTCTCACGGAAACCGTTACTTAATAAATAGTCTTGCATTACCGTTTCTTCTGATACACCTAATAGAAGTAATAATAATGCGGAACCAAATCCAGTACGGTCTTTTCCAGCTGTACAGTGGTTTACTAATGGTAAGTTCTCTGGATTTTGTACTAACTTTAAGAAGCTCACGAATGCCTCATTACCACTTACAAAATCTTGATTCATTTTCACAAGATATTCACCAGGTTTTCCTAATACTGATAAATCACCAACTTGGAAAAACTCATTTATATTTAAATCTTTCGCTAAGTCTTGCATAACTGGTAAGCATACTTGGCGAGCACCTGTAATGCCTGGGTTCGGCTTATGCTTTACTTCAAAATCTGTACGGTAATCACAAATTAATTTTAAGCCTGACTTCTGTAAATACTCAATATCCCATTCTGTTAATCCTGCTAATTCTTCAGAACGATACAATTTACCCCATTTTACTTTACGGCCTTCAGTCGTTTCATATCCGCCCATATCACGGAAGTTAAACGCACCTTGTAATGGTAATCTACGCTCCGCGACTGTAACTGCTTGTCCATTACTTCCTACTAACCTAAAATAGGGACGCTCATTTTCACTCGGATTGGCAATTGTAGTAAATGACTCTCCATTTACCGTCACAAGTAATTCACCATTTTCTTCAATATGATCTGGTGAAGTACCCCAATAAATTTTAACTTCTTCTATATTATTTTCCCACTCTATATGTAACGTGTTATCTTCATTTCGTTCTACAGTTGCTTGTAACCAATTTATTTGTTGCTCCATACTTCCACCAACACTTTCTTCGTATAGTATAATCCTTCTCTATTGTATTATAGGAAAGCTTACTTTGTCGTTTCGATTTTTCTTTTTATCTTACAAACATGCAAAAAGTTCTTTTACTCGTTCAAAATTTGTACATGGATTCCCGCTAAATGAGTTCGCGAGACTACGTCATTCATCCTTCTAAACCCTTTTCACATATCGCTCACTACAACTCAGCTGCTGACATCCATTCTTTTCAAAAACATCATTCATCCACTCATCTTGTACATTTGCCTCACCAATATAATAAGTGGCTCCTATTTCCTTTAATACAAACATCGTTTTTGTAAATAAGTCAGATTCATATCCTTTATTTCGCATACTCGGAGCGACTGCGAAATACATAAGTTTCCCTTCTTCTAACGTACCTCTTTCAATAAACGGGACTACAATTCCTATCGGCTCTTCATTTGCAACAGCTGTTAAACAATGTTCTTTCCATTGCCCACCAATTTCTTGTAGCATCATATTTACAAATTGATCATACGCTATTTCTTCTTCCATCAGCTCATTCCAAAGAGAATAAAAAGCGTCTTCTCCGATCTCTTCAATAAGCTTAAAATCAATATCACTTTCTATATCTTCCACTTCATATATATCTTTAAATACTATTATATTTTCAGCAATATGTTCAAATGAATACTTTCCAAAGCATTTCTTATATACATCATAATTGGGACTTGTTGAAGAAACCTCAAATTGTAGATTTTCTAATCCACCTTTTTTCGCCTCAGTAACAAAATATTGCACCATTTCTTCAATTTGCTCTTCTGTAAAAACCTCTGCATTATTTTCTTTTATCATTATAGAAGAAGCACTTCTTCTTATTTTAAAATGTTTTTCTAATTGTTTTATAATCGTCATACTCTTCCCTCATCTATGTAATACTTGAATTTAAGTTTGGTCTCCTTGCATGAGCAGGATTGTCCTTGAATATATAGAATACTAGAAAAGATCGCATCTTTAAAGTGCGGAGGAGGTTCTCCATTGGATATTACAGCGCTGCAACAACAGTTAGAGCTTATACAACAAAATGATTATTCGCACATGCAACATATAGATATAAATGAGTTAACGACGAACATGCTTCAGCACATTGGAACTACTGACAGTTACATTCGCTATCAGCTGATTTATAATTGTTTTTCTCACTTTATTCAATATGAGCTTCTACTCGATGATCAACTTAAATCACTTTTACATACTTGTTTAAGCGATGAATACTTATATTTTGATATTAATTCCCCATATACAGATGGGGTTTTCACACGCTCTTATACTGTTTCATTAATTGCTTTAATCCTCCAATTTTCCAACTCCCACTACTTTCTAACTGAGGAGGATGTTACAGAAATAAAACAAAATCTCATAACATATACAAATTTAGAGACTGATTTCCGTGGATATATTGAAGATAAAGGCTGGGCTCATTGTATTGCACACGTTTCTGATGCATTTAATGAAATTATCCAAAATTCCTATATTACCTTTGAATGCTATGAAGAAATGATACATTGTTTATTAAATAAAATCTTCACTTCGGCAGATATTTATCATAATAATGAAGATGAAAGAGTTGTCACTCCGTTAGTATCGATGGTATATCATGACTTTGCACAAGAAGATTTAATTTCAATTATTCATAAAAAAGTACAGAGACTTCCTCAAATTAGAAAACGCCTTTCTCTCAATGAATATTGCATTTTATGCGCCAACATTAAAACATTTTTACGTACATTATTCTTTAGAACAAAAAATGATCACAACTTAGCTTTTACCGCACATAAAACGGAAAAAATGTTAAAGGAACTGCCCAACTATTATTAAGTGCAAGGAGAAAAAATATGGGTTATATTGAAGACATGAGACAACGAGTAGGAAATCATCCACTCATTTTAATAGGATCACACGCCATTATATTAAATGAAAATAATGAACTATTACTGCAGCTCCGTACAGATTTTAACCGCTGGGGGATTATTGGGGGTGCATTAGAATATAACGAAACACTAGAAGACGCTGTGAAACGCGAAGTATTTGAAGAAACTGGACTTACCGTAAAAAATGTAGAACTGTTCCGTACATACTCAGGACCAGATTTCTATCAAATCTATCCAAACGGTGATCAAGTACATGGTGTACTCGTTGTTTATATTTGCCGAGAATTTCAAGGTGAACTTGTATGCGATCAAACGGAATCGAAAGAACTACGCTTCTTTCCGCTTGATGAGTTACCTAGCAATCTTCCTCCTGTTATTGAGAGGATTATTACAGATTTCCAACAAAAACAAGGGAACGCTTAACGTTCCCTCTCAAATCCAATCCGTTTTTTTATTTCCGCTAAATTCACCTTCGCAATAGCCCGTGCCTTCTCAGCACCTTTTTCTAACGCCTCATATAGTAAATGCGGCTCATTCATATACTTAACGTATTTTTCGCGAGAATCCGCTAATTCACGGTCTACAACGCGGAATAACTCTTTTTTCACATCACCCCAACCAATTCCAGTCTCATACTTTTCACGCATCGACTGAATCTCATCCTCTGTCGCAAATTCTTTATAAATCATAAATAACGTTTCCAGTTCTTTCTGTTCATTTGGAAGTGAAGAATCTGTTTTTATTTTAAATATTAACTTTCGGAGTTTTTCTTGCTCTGCAAATAACGGGATGACATTCCCATAACTTTTACTCATTTTTCTTCCATCAAGACCAGGTAAAATCGCTCCTTCTTCTTGTATCACATACTCTGGAAGCGTAAATGTCATACCAAATGTATGATTAAAGTACGTCGCAATGTCACGAGCAATTTCAATATGCTGAATTTGATCTTTTCCGACAGGTACATGAGTAGCTTGAAATAATAATATATCAGCCGCCATTAAAATCGGGTACGTATATAATCCCATATTCACACCTGCATCTATCTCTAATCCCGCTTCTTTATTTTGCTCTACCTTCGCCTTATACGCATGAGCGCGGTTCATAAGTCCTTTCGGAGTTAGACAAGCTAATATCCAAGCTAATTCTAGAATCTCCGGTACTTCTGTTTGTCGATAAAAAATAACATCTTCTCCAAGTCCAAGCGATAACCAAGTAGCTGCTACCTCTTTCGTATAACTACTAAACTGATTCGGATCATGCACCGCATTTAATGCATGATAGTCAGCTATAAAGTACAATGCTTTTCCTTCATTATTCTCTGACATTTGCAATGCAGGTTTAATCGCACCAATATAATTTCCTAAATGCGGATAACCTGTCGGCTTAATTCCTGTTAACATTACTTTCCCACTCATACTAACTCCTCCTTTCTCAAAGTAAAAAGAGCCTCTCATCCTTAAAAAAGGACGAGAGACTCCCGCGGTACCACCTTAATTAGCTATCATTAGCTCACTTCATACTTCGATAACGTGAAGTAACCGTCTTTACCTACTCATTTCAGTTAGAAGCTCCAGAGCCCATTCCATATTCATCCCTTACTGATTCCCACCACATATCAGCTCTCTGAAAAGTTTTGAATATGTACTCTTCCCTTTCATTGCTTTTAGTTATTTTTTACAGTTTATCACATTTGACCTTAATATAAACCTGAATTTTCTGATTTTATAACAAAGATTTTCATTCTTGGACCCTTTAACCATAATTAACTCCTTGTTTTTAACATTCCGTGGAGGCTTAGGAATTTTAGCAATAGTTATTACCAATTTATCCCTTATAATATATAATCAATATATAGAGAATTTCTTTACAATACAAAAACGGGGTGAAGTTATGGGTTGGTTTACTAAAAAAATTGGTAAGTTTAAGAGCAGTATTCAGACTGACGATGATACTTTAGGGGTTATTATACATTTCACACCTATCGCTATATATTTATACACCTGCGATGAGTATATAGAAACATTTGACGGTGCGCTCACTTTTGAGACTGAAAACGGAAATCAAGTAGAAATCGGGGGTACTTTCATTTCTCTTGAAGTTGATGCAAATTTTCGCATGGACGATATAATATTTGATTACAAACTAAAGGAAAGCAATCTACCTATTGTTGAATTAAAAGCCTACGTATGATGTTTATTGATGGATCAGTCATGGCACAGCTCGGTACTCCTAATATGCAAATCAATTATTAATAAAAAAGAGCTAAAACAGATAAAACTGTTTTAGCTCTTTTTACGTATTCAACTTAACAAATCTATAACTATGCGTAACCAACACTTTTAATATCGCATATCCTGGAATTGCTAAAATAACCCCCATAATTCCAAATAAATTTCCGGCAGTTAAAATAATAAAAATGATAGTAATTGGATGAATGTCTAACTTTTTCCCCATTACTTGTGGTGAAATAAATTTCCCCTCTGCTAATTGTACAACCATCATGACAATAATTACTTTTAAAATCATTGCTGGTGAGTCAATAAAAGCAATAATTAACGCTGGCGTTATCGCAATAACAGGACCTACATATGGAACGACGTTTACAATCATCGCCAAAATAGCAAGTAATACCGCGTATTTAATGCCGATTATAAGATAACCAATGAATAGCATAATACCGATAAATAAACTAACGATAATCTGTCCTCTAATATACGAACTAATCGCATAATGCATATCATCTAATATTCTCTTCGCAGCTGGTTGTCTTTGTTCAGATATAAACTTTAAAAAATGATTTGGTAATTGCTCACCATCTTTTAAAAGATAGAACAATATAAATGGAACCATTACAAATGTTAAAACAACTTCAGTAAGTGTACTTAAAAATCCAGTTACATTTCCTGTTACTGATGATAATGATTTTGTAAAATTCATTGTAGAATCTTTTACGATATTAGCAACATCAATATTTAAACTTTCCTGCATTCTACCAATTACATTACTTTCTCCAAATTTACGTGCTGCCCTTTCGATTTCATGCCCGAAATATGGCAAGTTGTCTATTAAAGCATTTACTTGATCTTTAATAATCGGAATAACCGTCACCGCAAGAAAAACAAATAATCCAAGAACAAGTATATATATCGAGGCAATTGACACAATTCTCGACACACCTTTTCTTTCTAAAAGAGAAACGAATGGATGCAATATATAAAATAGTACTCCCGCTAATAAAACTGGGAAAAAGATTGTTTTTAAAAATACGACGAACGGTGTAAAGACGAATGATATTTTTGTAAGTAATAATATATTTACAAACAGCAACGCAAATCCAAGTAGTACAGCTAAATAATTTTGTTCTTTAAAAAACTTTTTCAACTTATCTCTTTTTCTTATATTTACTTTCTCCAAGTGTACCACCTCTCTAATTAGGAAAAGCCCTAAAAAGGGCTTTATAAAATAATTAATAATAGCCTTTATTTCCTTGCAGCTTTTACTACAAATGATACAATAAGAATTAACACAATTGCCCCTAATAGTGCTGGCACGACATGAATCCCACCAAATGATGGCCCAAAAGATCCAAATAATCTACTACCTAACAAAGCTCCTAGTAAACCAGCAATTATATTTCCAAACATACCAGCCGGAAAATTTTTACCCGTTATAGAACTAGCAATTGCACCTATAATAGCACCAACTATTAATGTGATAATCCATCCCATTTTTAGTCCTCCATTTCTATTATAGAATAAATCTATTTATCAACTAACTTATTACGTAACCCTTGTAATTATTATATCCAGAAATGAAAAATCTTGTCAAACGCATGAAAATACAGAAAAAAGGAGCGTTATTATTTATGATTCAAAAATTAATAGCAAACTCTTATCATACTGCTTTGTCTATTTTAAACATTCAAATTCCTGCTTACGAAATTGAAGCAAAATACATAAATAGTATGGCCATCCCCCGTTTATACGATACTGTAACTGATATTCAAAACTGCGATGAGACATTCCATGGATATTTCCTGGAAAATTCACTCATTGGATTTATTTCTTTTAAAGTTGATGAAGATATAGTTGATATCCATCGTTTAGTGGTCTCACCCAATCATTTCCATAAAGGGATAGCAACTAAGTTACTACTTTTTATATTTGACATGTTCTCTTCTTCAAAAGCGTATATTGTACAAACAGGGAAGAACAATACGCCTGCCCTTTCTTTATATAAAAAACATGGTTTTATTGAAATTCAAGATATCGTACTTCCTGATGGAATGGTTTTGACCTCACTTAAAAGACAGAATACACAAAATAGTTTGACTTAACTATTTATTTATGTTATTTTTTACCTTATAAACCTTTTGCTGAATCCAAATTTTGGAGCGGGGGAACCATTTATGTAGCTTTTTGCTACTTGGGGCGAATCTTTTTTAAGTAGGGACACTCTCACTTCCCGAGTCCGACAGCTAACCTCGTAAGCGTAATGGGAGAGGAAGGTGCTTTTTTGCCTATGTTACACAGTATGCCTCCTTAGTTATAAATATGGGAACGATACCAATTAAAAACCTATATTTATAGAAAAGGAGAAATGTATAATGTTACGTTTATCAGATCACGCAATAAAAATGATGGAGCAAAGACTTCGACTAGAACAACACCGCACATATCAAGCAAATAAAGTTGTAGATAACTTACATCACAAATACTTCTTTCAGCATATTTTCCAGCCAAAAAGATAAGTACTGACCTTTAACAAAATACAGCGTACACTTTTTCGGTGTACGCTGTATTTTTCATTTTCTCGCCTTAATAATAAAAGTAGTCGGCACCATTCTAGCTTTATGTAAAGAATCGCACTTCGTAGAATATTCAAATTTTCCCGAGTGTTTTTTGGCGTAATATTTACCAACCGAACTGAATTATAGCCCCTTTATTTGAAATGTATTATTTTACAATCGTTATTCGGAATCAGAAAAGCGACTTATAATGACAAAAATTTGCCCACCATGTTTGCTTTTATTTTTGATATTCAAGATGATTATGTCTTTTACACCCAAATAAATAGCAAGCCCCCATACTATAAGTTTCAAAGTCTAATTGAGGAACATATCCAGATTCGATACGTTCTATCATTTTTTTATAATAATTATTCTCTTTTATATATTCCTCAATTAACTCTTTCTTATCGTGTTCTGTCCAGTTCTCTTCTACTTCTTCTTTCTTAACATCTTCTATTTCTGCTTCCTTCTGATCAATTGCTTCTCGTATAACTTCATTTATACGAGAGAAATGATTCATTTTAAATAGAGCATAAACAAATCTACCAATCCAATTGGAACTTTTCCAGTATTCTTTGTACCCCTGTTCAAACCATTGAATTGCTTCTTTATAGCAATTCAATTCAACATATAAATCAGCTACACTGATTTCCCCTATAAAATTATCAGATTTTTCGTTAAACATATCCAACTTCTCTTTAGCTTCTGTTGTTCTCCCTAGATCAATTAAGCACTTTACATGGTTATACATTATATTATCCGAATCCCCTGCAACTCGTAAGAATAATTCCGAAGCTTCTTCCAGCTCTCCGAGATTATAATGAGCTACAGCTAGATTGTGATATGCTTCATTGGATGGTTGAATCGAAATAGACTTTTGTAATGCATCTTTAGCTTCTTTCCACTTTTCTTGTTTAATGTAAATTTCCCCTAGAATGTTATAAGGAAAGTATGAGGAAGGATTCAACTTAACAGTTTCTTTTATTAATTCAAGGGCTTTCTCATCATTCTCTTCCTCATAAAAGTACATCCAAGCAAGATTGTTAAGGGATTGTACATCTCTAGATTCATATACTGCTTGCTGAAACAGTTCCATTGCTTCCTCATATTCATTTTTTTCAAACATTTCAATAGCCTTTTGATTAGTGTTCAAATAAGTACCTCCGAAGCACATTAATAATTAAAAGATTAATTTACAATTAATTCAACTATTCTACATCATTATTTTAATAATATCATTTTACAATATGCAAATTTATTTTAGCATAGGTTTTAACAACACCACATAAATTTATGTGTTAATTATTGTATTAGATCCATTGAAATGTTCATATAACAAAAAAGGGATGCAATTCATATGTGAATTACATCCCCAATTAGTCTGTTATTTAATGTCTTCTCTCGTCAACCGAACCTGTTACCATTCAGCTACTCCCTTTTCTTAAGATGCATGCTCATCTTTCTTCTTCTTCATTAACGCTCTCTTCTTCATCGCTTTCGTCAAGTATCCACCTTTAAACGAACGGATTTCATAAGAAGACATAAACGCTTTCGGTGCAATTTCATTAATAATTTCTAAAAGTTCTTTTTCTCTTGAACGCTTCGCAACGATATCTAAGCGATAACGTATAGAATTTATTCCTTCACCTTCAAATACTGTAACGCCAAATCCAGAATGGCGTAATTCATTTACTAATTCATTACAACGGTCTAGTAAACTAACTTGATACGTAATATATCCAATTGCTAATTTATTCTCTATATAACCGCCTAATAATAGTCCCGCACTAAAGCCGATGACATAGGCAACAATGTTCATCCAATTTGATAAATCTTGAAATACAATACCTAAACTGACAATGTAAATTGCTCCTTCTAACAATCCTACACCTGCAGCGGATCTTGTTTGATTCTTTACAAGCAAAATCGTACGGATTGTTAAAGTTGGAACGTAAATAATTTGAAGCACAAAAATAAGTAACGCTTGTAACATTGGTATCCACCTCTTTCGCAAATTCTTTTGTCATGATAACATACATAAGCTTTAGAAATCGATGGGTTTTTTAATTTTTTTTAATTTTTTTTCATACTATTGAAATGCCTCAAAAATAAGCGTATTATATTTGGCGTAAATCCGATAAATACCAGTAAATCACTCGTATTATATCATTTATTTTTAAACGCAAAAAAGGAACCAGATTAGGTCCCTTTCCTCATAACTCTATGTTTTTCGAAGCCTGTTCTCTTTGCTTCTCTTCTTCTTTCACTAACTGCATATTCGCATAAGCTAAATTTGCAATCATTAAAAAGTGACCACCTAAAATACCTGTACCAAATGCCCACATTTCCATTTCATGCTCAATTTCATACATAATGATAGCCCCTAATATTGCGGCTGCAAATCGGTTTAGAACTCCTAATCCAGGAGCCTTTTCTTTCATCACAATACTTCTTCCTAATTTTTCAACTCTGCGAGCTAATAACCAAAGACAGTATGCACTTACAGCTAATCCAATACCGAATCCTGTCACTTGTTTTCCAAACGGAGTAACCGCCCACATTAGTAGTAAACCACTAAAGATCGTATACAATTGTAATCGATATACACGTAAGGCTACTTGAATCAAAATATCCGCTCCTAATTTCACATTTTATTATGTGTCAGAAGAAAAGCAGCAACTTACACAGTTGCTGCTTTCTCTTGTTCTTGTTCATGATCCATTTTTTGAATTTCAACACGTTTAATTTGATAAGCATCTTTTTCTAACACTTTAAATTCATAGCCTTCTGCTTCAACGCATTGTCCTTCTTCGATTTCATGATTTTGCATCATAATCCATCCACCGATTGTATCCACATCGTCTTCTTCAATGTGTAATCCAAACAAATCTTTTACTTCTGTGATAAGCACTTTTCCATCAACAATTTTATGATACTCGTTCACATGTTGAATTGGTGGTGCTTCATCTTCATCATATTCATCACGAATTTCGCCGACGATTTCCTCCAATATATCTTCAAGCGTTACAATTCCAGCTGTTCCTCCGTACTCATCATATAAAACAGCCATTGGAATTCGCTTCTTCTGCATTTGCAGTAATAAATCATGAATTGGAGTCGTTTCCATAACTTCAATAATCGGACGCATATACGTGCGAATCGATGATAAATCTTCTTGATCGTTGTTCATATATCGAATAAAGAAATCTTTTACATTGACCATACCGATAATATCATCTTTATCTTCTCCAAAAATCGGATAACGTGTGTATCGTTCATTTTGGATTACTTTCATGTGTTCTTCTACTGAATCTTCAAGATAGAAACCAACGATTTCTGTACGCGGCACCATGATTTCTTTCGCAATGCGATTATCAAATTCAAAGATATTATTTACATACTTGTATTCAGCTTGATTAATTTCTCCACTTTCGTAGCTCTCTGAAAGAATAAGACGTAACTCTTCTTCTGTATGAGCTACTTCATGTTCAGAAGCTGGCTTCAAACCGAATAAACCAGTTACAACACGAGCAGAACCATTCAATACCCAAATAAATGGATACATAACTTTATAGAATATCATTAACGGACCTGCTAATAACAATGTCACTTTTTCAGCTTTTTGAATTGCCATCGTTTTCGGAGCTAATTCCCCGACTACAACGTGCAAGTACGTCATCGTCATAAATGCAAGACCAAATGTTACTACTGATGAGATAGAAGGATTTAAGTTCCATTTCTCAAATAACGGGTGTAATAATTTTTCTATCGTCGGTTCACCTAACCAACCAAGCCCCATCGCTGTAACTGTAATACCTAATTGACAAGCAGATAAATATTCATCTAAATTTGTTGTTACCTTTTTCGCTGCTAACGCACCGCGTTTCCCTTCCGCAACAAGCTGATCAATGCGACTTGAACGTATCTTAACAATCGCAAACTCTGCTGCTACGAAAAATCCAGTAAATGCGATTAAAATCGCAACCATGACTAAATTAAATATTTCCAATGAATCCCCTTAGTTAAAAAACTAAGGTGTCCACCTCCTGTATACTATAATGTTTTCTTATTTGTTCGTTAGAAAACATAGCCCGATACAAAAATTAAAGAGGTCGGATTTCACTTATTCTATAATAATAGAATAAGTGTCTGTATTAAAGCTGTCGTTTGACCTGATAAAGATTTCGATATTTTTTCACGTTGTGAATCAGTCAATTCATCTAAAAGAGGCTTTAACTCCGTTAGCTCTGCTTCTAATCTATGAATATGGTCTGTCACTTCATTCACTTGTTTCGAAACGTGTTCATTGATACCGAGCAGCTTTTTCTTCTCCTCGATTCTCTCTTTAATCTCACAAAGCGGCATATGCATTTCTTTGCACTTCTCAATAAATTGTAATGTCTCAAATGCTGTTTCGTCGTAATAGCGATAATTAGATTGAGATCGCTCCGCTTTTAAGATTCCTAGATTCGTATAATAATCAATCGTTCGTTTCGACACGTGAGCCATGAGAGCCAACTGTCCGATTCGATACACCTTCCCAACGATCTTCCCCCCCTTGTTTATATTACTATTATCATACAATACATAAACTGTACAGTCAAACGTGACGGTTTGTTATTCACATTGTATACACAATTCCATAACGCTCTACAACAATCAGAAAATTAAGTTATAATATCATTATAAAAGAAGAAGGGAGGCTACGCTCATGTACTACAACACTTCATTCGAAAACGATCAACCTGTAGGCCGTCTATAATCTAAGACGGGCATTCATATAATAAAGTGAAACTTTAATCAGTGGGGGTTTTCTTCATCCCCCACTGATTATTAGTTGAACCAATCGGGCATTTACGGGCAGTTGATCCACCGCCTAACTTCTTTGCTTTCGCTGAATTTTGAGGTGGGAGTTTTACTGCCCGTTAATGCGGGACAAGTGCGCCATGCCTCGTCTTAGGGAATAAATCATAACCCTAAAAATAGACGGAGGTCATTTAAATGAAACAAACAATTTTAGGAGCTATATGTTTATCACTAGCAGCAAGTATTTGGGGCGGTATGTACGTCGTTAGTAAATACGTACTCGACTTTATCCCGCCACTTACACTCGTTTGGCTACGCTTTATTATCGCTTTTGTTGTTTTATATGTGATTTTGAAAACAACTGAAAAAAAGCAAAAGAAAAAAGTAACCATACACAAAAAAGACTGGCTATTATTCGCTTGGATTGGCTTCATCGGGTATTTCATTTCGATTACATGTCAATTCATCGGGACAAAATTATCCGACGCTCATACAGGCTCTTTAGTAACATCAGCTACACCTGCATTTATGGTTATATTTGCAGCGCTTATTTTAAAAGAAAAACTAACCACTCGTAGACTTTTATCTACTATCATAGCGACAATCGGTGTCATTATCGTTATCGGATGGGATATTGAAATCGGCTCCTATTTTATCGGTACATTCATTTTAGTTGGAGCCGCTATTACATGGGCTTTACTGTCCATTTATGTAAAAATCGCTTCAACTCGATTTTCATCTTTAATTATTACAACGTATGCAATATTCTTTTCACTCTTTTTCATTACACCTTTTATGATGTGGGAATTCCAATCAACTCCTATTGAACATATGAACATGTACGTATTATTAGGAGTACTCTATTTAGGAATCGTCTCAACCGCAGGTGCATTTTTTCTTTGGAACAAAGGATTAGAATTAATGGATGCTAGCATCGGTTCATTATTTTTCTTCTTCCAACCCATCGTTGGTTCGCTACTGGGCTGGCTTTTATTAAATGAAACATTAAGCAGTAACTTTTTCATTGGTGGTATCCTTATTATATGTAGTGTGTTAATTACTACTTTTGAAAAGAGAACGTAGTATAAAAAACAGGCAGAGACTAAGTCTCTGCCTGTTCGCATAATTGGCTCTTGGTCGTGAAAAGCAATGCAAATTGGTATATTACTTTGCAAACCACTACGTGCATTGATAAAACTACACACTGTTCTCGCAATTAAATATAAAGTAATACCTACAGCCCTTTTATCTGAATCAAAGCCATTTTCACCATAAATATCAGCTAACTCTCCTAAAGACGGTCCTTCTATTTCATCCGTCCAATCACTGGCCCAATCCTCATCATCTTCTTCAAGAAACATGTAATCGTCACAAATATAGAACTGACTATCCCACTCATTATCAAGATCATACTCAAAATAAATCGCCTTCGCTTCTTCACTTTCAGCAATTTCTAACGCTTCTTTCAAATCAATTCTCATACTTTCCTTGTATAAATCTAATGGAATCAATTTAATGCGCTCCGCATGCTCACTTGATGCTAACGTGCTACAAATATCATAATACTTCGATTCTATTTGAGATACTGATAACGAAGATACTGATAACGAAAATACGTCTCCCTGCATTCCCTCTAAATACTGAAAAATATCCAAACTATTTCACTCCATACTCTTTACGCAGTCCAATGACCTGGACGAGACAACAATTTCGGTAATTTCGTATGTTTGTCCCCTTTCGCCGCATTAATTTGAACTTGCGTAAGAAAAATACTATTTGTAAAATCTGTCCCGCGAATGTCTGCATCTCGCAAGTCTGCTCCGATGAGATCCGCTCCCCTTAAATTTGCATCTCGTAAATTAGCCGCAATAAGATAAGCCCCTCTTAAATTTGCTCCTTGTAAATCTTTCTTTTTCAGATTCGCTCCCATAAGGTCTGCTCCGCGATGACTGATTCGTTTTTTACGTGCAACATTCATTTCCTTCCATACTAATTCACTCGTCTCTAAAAGGAGAATGTTCACTTCTGCACGGTGTAATGGCACATTTACTTCCATTAACTCATCTGGACTTAAATTCGATAGGCGTTCTGTCTCTTCAATTGCTTTGTTAAGCTCGTTATAAATTGTACGCGTCGCCTTTAAAAGAACGGCTTCCTTCAAATACCACAGCATTTCATGAAGCTGATGCATTACCGGAAAAACATCATACATTTTTCGCGCATGCTCGGCATCTGTCCGCCAATCCATTCCTTTAAACGTAACTTGAGAAATCTTTTGCCCAGCACCAAAACATTCAAACACTGTACAACCTTTATACCCTTTTCCTCTAAGATCTCTATGTATACTACATTTATAATCTGATTGTAAATTTGCACAAGGTTTACCACCATCTTTATTCACCGCAAAATCTATTGATGCCGCGAACGGTAATGCCACACAACATAATCCAAAACACTTTTCACAATCCGCTTTTAAACTATTGTGATTTACATCCTCTTCTACATGAAAATAATCGTTATGATTAGTCAAAATATATACCCCCTGTTGTCTTTTGACTATTTCATAATATTCCAACTGCACTAAATAATCAATTTTAAAATAAATAGACCTATTTCATTTCAAACAACAACATAATCCTTTTATTTCTTTTCATTTAAAAAGGACTTCCACTACAATATTAATTATAATTAAATTATGAACTTTCGAATAATAAGGAGGATTACAATGGCATTAGAAATGAAAACAAACTGTCAAATTTGCGACCATTCCCTTCAGCCCGATTCTGAAGCATACATATGCGTGTATGAATGTACATTTTGTGCACCATGTACAGAGGAAAGACAAAACGTTTGCCCGAATTGTGGCGGCGAGTTAGTACGTAGACCGAAAAAGAAATAATAAAAAGGCAAAAACGAACAGGAATATGTTCATTTTTGCCTTTTTATTTAACCTTTAAAATTACTTCTATTATTGATTTAAATGATTTTTAACTGCTCTTATAACCAATTCATGATCTACTTCTGGTGGTAATCCTGAGACTGTTATCATCCCAATAACCCCTACGTTTTTTATTTGGATAGGAAAGCATCCACCAAACGCAGCATATTCCGAGCCATCTAAACGGTATTTTTCATGATATGGAACTCCGCTTATTTCACTTTCTATCTGCATATAATACGAGCTATGATTATGCAGGGAAACGACCCGTTTTTTACGCTCAATCCATTTCGTATTTTCCTCAGTTGTCCCTGTCATCTTGAAATGAAATAATTGCACACCATTTTTTGCTATATCAACAGCAATCAATTTCCCCTCTCGCTTTGCTGTTTCAACGATAAATAAACCTAATTGCAAGGCATCTTCATTTGTAAAAGAGGAAAATTGAAGTGTTTCCTCCTCTATTAAAATTTGTTTACTTATTTCACTCAAATTTGAAGTACTCATATCTTTAACCTCCCGAATCGTTTTATATCACATTGGCATTTTTTTGATTTCACAGACGCTATAGTATCGTAAAGCTTGTTTGCTTCTTACTGGTGCTATTATGAATTATATTTAACTCATTAAAAATGTATGTACTTTAAAGTGCTATAGGTACTAAACATTTAGTACAGGAATCGTCTACTTCTGTGATTCAGCTAATTCATGATAAGAAGTACAAAAAAAGCAAAGCGCCCACGCTTTGCTTCTTACAGAATTCCTTTTAACTTTTCACAAATTAACTTCGCTAAATACGCATAGCCTTCTGCTCCAAAGTGTAATCCATCTTTTTCTTCATCTTCTACGAATATTTTATAATTTTCTTCTTGAATCATCTCAGCATATAAATTAAGAAAATGGCCCCCTGTTTTTCTTGCTACTTCCTCTACCGCCGCTGCATACTGACCGAGTACTTCATTCGTTCTATTACGTTGTCTTTCTTCATCAACTGGTGCAGGACTAATAAGTAATACTTTTTCTGGTGAGATCGCACTTACAATTTTCTCTAAATTTTCTTTGTACGACTGTAATGGAACTGGATCAAATAACACCGAATCATTCGTACCAAGAAAAACTGTTACGAAATCTGGTTCATGCAATAATACATCCTCTTCAATCCTTTGTAGTGCATCAAACGTATTATCACCTGGAACACCTGCATTAACCACTTTCCAATTTGGAAACATCTCTTGCAAACGTGGTGTTAACCTCGGCGTTCCATCAAAAAATGTTTCATCAGCTGTAATACTATCCCCAAAGCATACTAACGTTTTCATAAAGCTAACTCTCCTTTTACGTATGAAACAGCTTTCCTTCTATCGCTTTCATATATCTTTCCGCAGACCGTTCAACTGCCTCATTTGCATGTTCTTTCACTACTCGGTGAAAGGCATTATATAAACGATTAAACTGTAACGGCTTCACGCGATTCGCCATTTCCTCCACTTTCCTTGCTGGTAGTGGAATTAAGTTTGGATAGCTGTACATGAAGCTCACCCACTGTTGATCCGCTACAACTTGAATAATATCACCTGTTAATAAAATACCTTTCCCATCATTTCCTTCTTCCCAGTGTAATACAGAACCGCCACTAAAATGCCCTCCGAGACGATGAACAGTAATTCCATCCGCTAATCGTAAAGACTCGCCAGTCCAATAAATGATACGACTACTCGGGCGCATAACCCACTCTTTATCGTCTTCATGTATATAAATTGGTACATCAAATGTTTCTGCCCATTCTACTTGTGTTGAATAATAATGCGGATGGGATAGTGCAATTGCATCTAATCCGCCCCACTCTTTTATCTTCTCAATTGTCGTGTCATCTAAATAAGTAATACAATCCCATAGTAAACGATATGACTCTGTTTTTACTACAAATGCCGTTTGACCGATCGCAAATTCTCGTTTTGTCGTAATACTATAAAGCCCATTTTCTTCTTCTATCATTTCATTTTTATATGTATCACTCGTTTGCAAGTTTTCTAAAGTCGTCCAAGACTGCCCTTTCGGATTAATATATTGTCTCTCCTCATCACAAATAAGACAACTTACCGGTTCTTCTACACTCGCTGCATACTGAACGCCACACGTTGTACAAACGAAATTATTCATAGTCATTCTCCTATCCCTTTAATTTTTTATTAAGCTGATATTTGTTGATAGTTTTCTGCTTTTTTATTTTCAATCGATAAGCTTATAAGAGTAATAAAGTAGACAACTGTAACCGCCAGTGGAATTACGGTAAATCCTTTTTCCGCAAAAAGAATCCCACATACTGACGTTACTAATACAGTTCCCACTGATAATAATCCATAACTTTTACTTTCATAAATCCATACGTACGGTACAAAATGAACACCTATTAACATCGCTACTACAAAAGGTAACCACTCTGGAAATTGAAAATATGCAAGTAATACAAACGGAATATTTAATACATTTATCCCACCAATTAATCCAGCTAAAGTCCCTAACGGATTCCCTTTCGCAAACATATCAATTTTTAATATAGCAGCTATCATTAAGCCGCAAGGAAATACACAGCCCATACCAATTAAATATACCCACACAACTTGCTTTTCTGAAAGAAGAACACCAGTTATGCTCGCTACAATCCAAAATAAAAGACCAGCTATTATAACGGGAAATCCCTTCTTCGTTTTTTGTGCCAAATCTCTTTTTGCTTCTGAAATATTCACTTCACTATCTCCCCCCAATATTTGTGCTATAAAGTCGTCTCAATTTCGTCCATCCAATAACGCCAAGCTTCTAAGTAATCTTCTAAATCTTTCGGGTGATGTCTTAAACACGTATCTATACGCAAATATAAGCCTATGACTATTTCCTCATATAAATCTCGTTCTTTTTTATGAAATACACATTGTTTCATCGCATAACAAATTGCTTCTTTTGTTAAATCTTCCGGAGTTGAACAGAACGCGTAAATTAAATCATATATAGGATCTCCTAAGACTGGTAAAGGATCTATCACACCGGTTAACTTATTCTTTTGAAATATAAAGTTATGGAATCCAAGATCACCATGCAATAAAAATGGCTTATTTATTCCAGTCCCCCTATTTGGACTATTTGTAAGCTTAAGAACAGTTCTATACTCTTCATCACTTATATGTGGTTTTAGGTTTTCATAAGCTTCTATCACATTTGTTGTTAAAAATTCATTCCAAGATTGAACCGGACTTTCTTTCCATCCCCATCCATCTATATCTGAAACTATTTCATACTTATTAATACCTTCTTTTACAAGTGTACTAAGCGTAATCCGTTTATATCCATGTTCGCACGAAGTACTCCCTTCAAAGAAAGAATACACAATATATCTATTTAAAGGCTCCATATACAAAAGCTTCGAAAATAAAGTATTCCCCTCATAAAAAGAAAGAAAATTCGCTTCTTCACGTATTACTTCCGATTCATTCGACTTCACAACATATCTTCCATCCAACAAATATACAGTACTTGTCGTTCCTCCGCTCAACACTTTCATGCTATTTGGATAATGTGAAATAATCTTCTCATTAACTAGTTGTTCAGCGATTACTGAAATGTTCATTCACTCACCCTCATATCTGAAGATTCCCTCAATTCAAAAGACAACTTTACTATTATTTGAAAAATCAATTAAAAACCCCTTCCAACATCTTAATATTACAGAAATTAATTTTCATTTTATTAAAACGGCTTCCTTCAAGATTTCATCATATAATTCATTCCATTTATAATGATACGCTGCACTCTCTTCTACTCTAACAAACATCCTTTTATCGGATTCATACTCACCGCCAAACTTATGCACTTCATTAATCTCCATCCGATAGAACGGCTGATACCCTACTTTTGGATACGGACTATTTTCATTCCAATTTGAATTATCACTATGGTCAACGATAATATATCCAAATAAAGTACATTCTCCTTTTACATAACCTTCTTCCCACGCTTCTCTTTTAAAACATTCTTCTGATAGTTCCCCTTCTTCTATATGCCCACCAGGAAAGTCCCAACCACGCTGCTCATGGTCTATTAGTAAAACCTTATTATTATGAAAACAAAAACCGTGAACACTCGTGATTCTTTCGTATTCTGGCAATATACAATCTTTTTTCCACGTTAACTTCACTTTTGATTCCCCATAATTTGCGTATATAGTTACCATTTCCCTCACTCCAAATGATCTTCATTTAATCTATTAATTTCTATTGAATTATCTCTTTCTTTTAACTTACGAGCTAAACTTTCCACACCAAATACTTCTGTAAATGTGTGACTACCTACAATTAAGTTAATGTCTTTAAATTTCGCATGTTGTACTGTATATAATGTTTTTTCTCCTGTTATGTACGTATCACAACCTTTTTCTAGTGCACGCTCAATAAGGTTTGTATTATTTCCTGCACCTGTTAAAATCGCAATCCGTTTTACTGGCTTATCATGATTTTTCCAACTCTTCACTTTCTCTTCCATTCTCTCTTCAAGTTTTCCAACTAAGTTTGAAAAGGGAATCGCTTCTTTATATTCTCCTATTCCCGGTAGCTCTTCTTCCTCATACGTGGAATATTCCAGTATTGTATCTATCCCAATTTCGTTAAATAACGACGTACACGTGCCAAACTTTACAAAATCTAACGGCAAATGAATCCAAAAATGATTCATTTCATATTCTTTTAATTTTTTAATACAAGCCTCTTCCATACCGAATAAAAAACTCCACGGCGCATGATGTGTAAGTATCATATCAACCCCATTTTGATATGCTTCTTCAATCGTCTCTAGCGTCAAATTTGTCGTGTAACCTATTTTGTGAAATTCCTCTTTACTAATGTGAGTGAAACCATACTCGTCATCACCGTATTTATTAAGATGCTCTTCAAAAAGTGATGCAATATGTTCTTTAAACTGCGTTATATGCATTTTCATTTCTCCTTTCTTCTACTTTTATATTTCAAAAATAAGGAAATACTATGTAACGACGTTACATACATATAGGAGGACAATATGAAACCTGAATTTTTAAAAGCTATACATGAAGCGATTGGAAATGTTGAACATATTCATATAGAAGAAAGTGGTTCAGATAGTTTACTCATTCATCATGATGATGCACAGCAATTAAAACAAGTTGCTGAAACTTTAGAACATAATAATTTCCGCTCTACTATTAGAACAGCTGGGGATGCTTCTTATATTGAAGTGTTGAACAGGTAATGAAAGTCCGGATATATTCCGGTCTTTCTTCTATATCTTCAATTATTACTGCATTTGATAATCTATTTAACATTTTTTGAAAGACCTAAATGCATTTTGAATAATTGAAAGATCGTAAATTACCATTTCAATTCACCTACACCCGGCTCAATAAACTTCCCTGACACATCCTCATTCGAATGTATTATCCAATCATATATATTTTGAGCTCCTTCAGCAGGAGTCATATTCGCATCAGAAGCACCAATGTCCGTCTTTAATTTCCCTGGATGAATGGCGGTTACACGAATTCCTTTATCCGCAAACTCTTGCTGTAAACAGAGTGTTAACATATTTTGTGCTGCTTTCGCAATTCGATATGAATACGAAAACTCTCCTTGAGGAAACTCTTTGGCCGCCATTTTATGTAATGACCCTAACCGAGAGGATATATTAATAATTCTTGGATGGTTCGACTTAGTTAAAGCCGGATATGTACCTTTTATAGCTCGAATAACACCTAAACAATGAACGTTAAATAGGTCCGTTAACTCTTCTGAATTGGTACGTAACACCTCCGTTTCCTTTCCAGTAATTCCAGCGTTATTTATAACTAAATCAATATACTCTGTATACTCCTCAACTTGCTTCTTAATACACTCAGTACTCTCATCATCTGACAAGTCTGCTAATATAGGAAAACATCTAGAAGAAAACATCTGTTTTAACTGTTCTATCGCTTCCACACTTCTAACTAGCGGATAAACGATATGCCCATTCTCATGAAATACTTTTACTAACTGTAACCCTAATCCTCGATTTCCACCTGTAATAAGTACCCTCATATATCCGTCTCCTTATTTTTATAATAAATAAGAAAATCTGCCCACTTACCATTCCCCATAGAAAACGCCTCTCTCATACATTCAAATGAAAAACCAGCCCTTTCTGCCAAACGAACGGATGGCTCATTATCAACATGTATATGTAATTCGATTCTATGAAAATGAAGGCCATTAAAAAATAACGGCAGCGCAGCTATTACACTTTCTACTCCGTATCCATTTTTCCAATATTGATTATGAATAGAGTAGCCCATCATTGCCCATTGATAGTCCATACGTAAAATTTTTATAAGCTCTAGCTTTCCAATATTGGCGCCATCTTCTTTCTGAAAAATACCTAGAACGTACATTTCATCCCGTCGTGCCGCCTCATCAAATCCTCTTATCCATTCCGTGAACCATTCTTTTGTTGAAGACGACATGTCATGATAGCCATCATCGTATTTATATTGAGATGGTAACCTCTTATTGAATCCATCTAACCAACTTTCATAATCCTCTTTTTGAAATGGACGGATAATCAGTCTCTCTGTCTCTACTTGTAATAGTGGCAGCTTCATTTATATCTCTTCCTTTAATTATTAATTGAATATTCTTTATTATCTTACACAAAATACAAAATCTAGTAAATTATTATGTTTTTTATAAACAAAAATCCAGTTATGCTTTGTACATAACTGGATTTTACTTTTCCTTATATATTAGAATACTTCTTATTCATAACATATTGCGCATACTCTGGTGCACTTATGTCAATCTCTTCATCACTGATTTCATATTCTGCTCCGTATAAATAAAATGCAGGTATAAATTCCATTCCTGTATATAGGCATGTAGCGTGAAATGGTTTCGTCAACTCATCCATCGTAATTCCGCTATTTTTATAGTCTTTTTCTAATCCACCCATAGAAATAGCTAAACCAAACTCTTTTCCCTTCACTTTATCCCCTTTAGATCCGTACGCAAATCCATATGTTAATACATCATCGAACCATTTTTTTAATAATGGTGGTGAACTGTACCAGTAGAGCGGAAATTGAAATATATATCTGTCGTGTTCTACTAACAGCTTTTGTTCCTCTTCAACATTAAACTCCCAATTTGGTGCCACTTTATATAGTTCATGCACCGTTATTTCATCCGAATGTTTCTCAAGTTCTTCTACCCATCTTTTATTAATTCGAGACTTTTCAATATCAGGATGTGCTACAATTACAAGTGTTTTCATATATTTTCTTCCCCCTTATAAATAATTCAAACGCTTTAGTATTAGTATGAATGAGTCACATATAATTGAAAAGTACGTACTTTCAGGTACTATAGGAACCTTAAAGTACCTTTGGAGGTGTTATATGAATCAAAATGATGACTGCCCAATCGCAACGACACTCGACGTGATCGGCGGAAAATGGAAAGTTCATATTTTATGTGTTTTGACGGATGGAAAAATGCGAACAAATGAAATCAAACGGGAAATTCCAAACATTACGCAAAAAGTTCTCACACAACAACTTCGGCAACTTGAGGCTGATGGGATTATCCATCGTACTGTATATCAAGAAGTACCACCAAAGGTTGAGTACACAATAAGCGAACATGGAAAATCTTTAATGCAAATTATGAATGAACTATTTGAATGGGGAAAAGACCATCAAATAAAAAAATTAAATGACTAGAAGAACCATCTCAACTTTGTTACATCTTCTATGTCAAGAGTTCTTCTGAAATTTTATAATAGGGGTATCGTCATATCACTATTAAGCTAGCAAAAAATACCCCTAAAATGAAAAAAAGCTTATTTCTCAAAGGAATTAACTGTAGTGAAAGAAAATTACATATTCTTATAAATATAGCCCTTATGTAAAATTCTAAAAATTCACGGGAACTGAATTGCTTTCTTATCCTCATCTTACTGTTGAATTCAAGCAAGTCAGCATTTAAACCAAGCTTAATAATATTGCTTTTGTACGATTATCCGTTACCTCATAATAAATTTCTAATCCTTTCCGAGTACCTGTAACGATTTTAGCAGCTCTTAGTTTGGATAAATGTTGACTAATTGTACTTTGAGGCATTTGTAATGTTTCATACATTGTTGTTACATTAGTAGGGCCTTTTGTAATCATTATTTCTACTAAGGATAAACGGGCAGGATGCGCCAATACCTTCAATACTTCAGCAACCTCTTCATACATTTCTTTTTTTGCTTTCATATTTCTTACTCCCCTTTTATATAAATATTAATGATATCCATATATATAATTCGAAAGGATATACGATTTTATGTCCGTCAATTAAAAAATTTAAATATTAAAAATCCCTTCAGTTTGAAACTAGAGGGGTTTATTACCATAAAACGAATTCCCATCTTCAATATTCTATAGATTCTTCTTTTCATTCCCTTGATGTTGTGTGGTAGGAACGTTTTTGTCCTCATTTTCAGGCCCGTTATTTTCGTTTATATTTCCTTGCTGTGATCCTCTACCATTGTTCTCTTGCTGGTGTCCATTATTTCCTTGAGATCCTCTACCGTTGTTTTCTTGCTGGTGTCCATTATTTCCTTTTTGAGGCCCTCTACCATTGTTCTCTTGCTGGTGTCCATTATTTCCTTGAGATCCTCTACCGTTGTTTTCTTGCTGGTGTCCATTATTTTCTTTTTGAGGCCCTCTACCGTTGTTTTCTTGCTGGTGTCCATTATTTTCTTTTTGAGGCCCTCTACCGTTGTTTTCTTGCTGATGTCCATTATTTCCTCGCTGAGACCCTCTACCGTTGTTTTCTTGCTGATGTCCATTATTTCCTTGCTGAGACCCTCTACCGTTGTTTTCTTGCTGATGTCCATTATTTCCTTGCTGAGACCCTCTACCGTTGTTTTCTTGCTGATGTCCATTATTTTCTTTTATTTGCTTCGGTTGCTGTTCCTTGGATTGCTTTTGTTCTATACGCTCTTGTTTCTCGTATCTTTCTTCTTTTACAGGAGACGAATCCGATGATACATCAGGAGATGACTTTGGTTGCGAATGTATCTCCTCATCGCGCTCCCCTTGATTAGACGGCGGTGCAGGAGGAGTAATCGATTTCTGCTTCTCATCATCTTGCTTTATATAAACACCTGTGCCAACTCCTGCTTTCTTGGCGTTCTCTCGCATTTGCATCGTACTGCTTTGATATACGACTGTAACATGTTTTATCTCATACTCTTTCTTTAATTTTTGCATAGCCTTTTCCAACTGTGGTTCTAGCGACTTGTCCTTTGTAACAGCTGTTAGCATAACTTGCTTATCATTCGTTAAGTACTTATCCTCTTGACTCTGCTTTATAATAGTACGTATTACGTCTTGCAGGTCTTTATTTTCCCATCGTTTCATTTCTTTTAAAATACGCCTTCCATCATCATTACACGCTCGCAAATCTATAACACGAAGATCCTTTGTTACGCTCACCTCCAAACTTGGATTTATATCCACTGAGACATAAGCAAATACTTTTTCTTCCGGTTGGTTGTAGAAAAACAGCAACACACATAGAAAACAAGTAACAAGTAATGATGCAGGCTTTAAGAAAGAAGGGATTGAAAAACGCGGTGCTCTTTGCTCTTGTTTGTTAAACGAGATTTCCTCTCCAATCATGTAAGAGTGTACTTTTCTTTTAAACGTAATAAACTCTCCATTTGGAGTTAAAACAACTACGCTATGTTTTTTTATATCCATCACAATTCCTTTATTCATCATGCTTCTCCCCTCTTATATAATCAAGAATATATGTATAGTTGTTTGCAAAGATAATACACATTGCTATAATGTATTTTCTATGTCGCTCCAACGTTTTACGACTTACCCTAACACGTGGTTCAATATGTTTCAGCGGTAACTTTTTCTTTCTGAACAGCTCTTCCATCATTTTCTCGTCTTTTATAATAATCTTTACAATTTCTATTAAGTGCTCACGCGTATCACGATGCTTAGGAGATTCCTTAGCAAGCTCTGAAAATGTGATTTTAAACTCAGCTAGCACACTTTGAAAATGAAGAATTTCCTCCTTACGGTTACTATTTTCCATCTCTTTCATATACTCCGTAAGCGATACTTTCATTTCTAATATTTCCTCTTGCTTATCTTCTTTTAAAAAGACAAGATTATACTTAGACTCCTTGCGTATATAGTCAATTACATCTCTTTTTATAAGAAGATCAGCAAACGCTAGAAAAGATTTCCCTTTTTTATATGAATACTGTTCAATTGCTTCGTTAAACGCAAACAACCCAATGCTATATTCATCATCCTGTTCTGTAATATATCGACGGCAGACTGACGAGATTGATTTTCTAATAAACGGCTGATACTGTACGATAAAAGCTTCCTTATCTCCTCCGTTGTTTTGTATGTTAAATACGATATCTTCTATTTTTGTTTTTTTTAAGATCTTCATTACTAAACTCAACACTAGTAATCTCCCTGCCTCCTTCTGCTTCAAATAGCAAAATGGTCACTAAACAAGTGACCATTTGACCACATTTTCTTAGTACTTTTCTTTTGGGTTGTCTTCTTGCTGTTACTCATATTTTTCGAGGCCGACTTTTTTAGATGACTATTTTTTTCTACTTGCTCTTTTTCTATTTTATCTGCAATCTTTGAATAACTCTTCTCTATATTTTTGGTAATTTTAGCTTTTTCTTTCATTTGCTTTCTTCTACTTATATATATTCGAAGGAATAAATAATTTTATGGGGGTCAAAAAAATTTTTTTTATAAAATAGTTATTTTTTCAAAAATAACAATCATCAATTTGAAAAAAGATTGTTCAAATTGATGGTTTTCTTGTAATATTTATTAATTTTTTATAACTAAGTTGAATCATGTCAGCCTTTAATTATTGTTATCCTTTTTTCTGTTGCTTCTACTACAAGATTTTATCGGCCACCAATCCACTAAAAACGTACAGTAGACCGGCTTTACTTTTGACATAATTCCCGTTCTCGGAAGTAAGGATTTAAAAGTAACCTATCCATAGTGATATTAAAGTTACTACTAACAGGGCAAGAAGAAATATGATATTTCGAATCCACTTTTGTATATCATCAAAATACCGTTCTATACATGCAACGTTGATATAAAACATGAGCAATACAACAAAGAAGGTAAAGTTACCAAATTTATCGTTCAATTTTTCATTGGTAAATGTGCTTATATGAAGGAATAGTAAAGCAAAAGTTACTAAGAATAACTCAAATAGCCTTTTTTTGCTCACCCCACCACCCCCTTACAGTAATTTCCTTTTGTTTCATTTTATAAGAACGTAGCGTGTAGCAGACTATGAATATTATACTTATGTGAAAAAAGACTAACAATTCAAGATTGTTAGCCTTAATCGCATCTTTTAAAAAAATAACTCAATACAACAAATGACTGGTTCTTCAACTTGCACTATATTCTCCTTTTATTACAAAAAACGAACCCCGAATTGTTCCAGCAAGTTTAGACTTCTGCCTAGCAAACTTAAACTTCTCTGCTAACTCCTTTGGTATCTCCATTCCCTCAGAAAGCTTAAATCCAACAGCCCGCTTCTTCGGGTTATCCAACGTATACATGACGTTGACTGCAAGACCATCCTCATAGAAGACATAGGCAAATTTAATATTTTCCACTTGAAAACACGATATTTCTAAAGGTTTTGCCGCAAACTCAATATCACGTTCTTCTTTCAAAATGCAGTTCACATAATCAAGAGTCTTCTCGCTTTCACTAGCTGGTACAACCGTAAATTCATGCTTGTATTTGTTCATAAAATAACGTGCTTCATGGGCACGTAGACCAGCAAGCGCTTCCGCTATAGGTGAAGATTCTAAGCCAGCTGTAGTTACAATTTTAAAATCTACGATATTGGACAATTCCATCTCTCCTTTAATCTCTTTACTTCCTAACAACAGGAATCCACATTTCACCAAAAACTAAGCCGTTTCGCTGCCCCATCTCAACCGTCGCATTTGGCCCACCAACATAGGCAAAATCCTTAACTTCAGGTAAGACTTGACCAAAGGCAATGCCAGTAAGCTTATTACTTAGCTCCTCAGCTGTATTGCCTTCCCCTTTAACTACTAGGTATTCTCCCCTCGGAAACTGGATAACTCTAGATTCTTCTTGTATCGTTGCCTCTGTCATGACACCAGCGTAATACATCATCTTGTTATTCACCGCTTCGCTCACAGAAAAAATGTAATCATTTGTAGCTAAATCCTTTAAAGTGTCAAGCCTTCCATCTTGTTTAACGGCCTCCCAAAAGTCTTCTTTTTCTTTATTTATTCCAGCAAAGTCTGTGTATTCGCTCTTAAGTTCAGTTCCAATACCTAACACGATAAAGCTATCTTTTTCTTCTAAAGTATAATTTTTCATCTTCAAAACCTTCCTCTTTTTTAAATTAATCAAATGATTTATCTTTTCATCTGATAAGTTTATAATATCCTTAAATCATGTCAAAAAATGATACTGTTTAGGAGACCAACATGAAAAAAGTTGAACGGATTAATACCATCATGCGGTACATCAACAACCGCTCCCACTTTACAATTTCTGAAATCATACGAGAATTTAACATCTCACGATCGACAGCTATTAGAGACATTAGAGAGATTGAAGCCATGGGGATGCCGCTCGTCGCTGAAGTTGGAAGAGATGGTGGCTATTTTGTCATGCATAACTCTATCCTGCCCGTTGTTCGCTTTACTGATAATGAGGTCAAAGCTCTTTTTATTGCCTTTATGGCCACAAGAAATCAACAACTTCCCTATCTAAAGAGTCGTCAGTCTTTAGCCGAAAAACTACTAGGACTCATCTCAGAAATCCAGCAAGATGACCTTGTTCTTTTAAATCAAATCTTGCTTTTTGAAGGGACTAACCCTCATAATCCTGACCTACTTGAGCTTTCTGACCTCCCCCATCCTATGTTAGAAAAACTCATCCAAATCCTTCTTTTGGATAGCCATTTATTGATTACCATAAAAGAAGAAGCGGAAATCAAGTCTTATCCAATTTATCTACTACACCTTTATCAAGAAAAAAGCCATTGGATAATTGAAGTCTTTGACATAAAAGAAGAAAAAAAGAAGATGCTCCCTGTCGATCATCTCATCAATGTCGAACCCTATACGATGAAAAAGAGATTAAGTAAGAAAAAGATTTTAGAAAAACTCAGTAAGAAGGACGAAGCAATCAACCTTGTACTTGAACTTGGTCCAAAAGCGATTGCCCAGTTCAAAAAATACCATCCTTTAAAAATTTCTATTTCCTATACAAATCCTTACCAATCCACAGCCATTTTAAAGACTTTTATCAATGTTAACAATCTCGATGAATTAACAGAAATAACAAATTGGCTACTTTTCCTAGGTAAGGATATCAAAATTAGGGAAGTGCCTGAAGAATTGTTAGAAGGTTTAAAAGAGAGATTATGTTTATACTGCCCATAAGCAGTGACCAGTTACACTCAAAATAATATTGAGTTTGACTAGATGCCAGTTACCCCTATTTAAATACCTAGTAAAAACATTTTATTCGTTACTGCTACTTTAAACGCTCTTCTAAGAATAACGCCAACACAAAAAAAGACATGAACTAATCTTTGTTCATGTCTTTTTATATTAGATTTTAACCCTCACTAAATTACTTATTTAATATTCTAATGTGGATTTATCTTATCCATAATCTCTTTCATTCTTTTTTCATATCCCGCTATTTTAGCACTTGAACTAACAATAGCGAATTAGAATAATGACTTAATACTTGCTAGGACAGTAAGTATACCTACAATAATGACAAATACATTGCTCATTTTCCCTCTGTATTTAGCCAGTACTGGTACTTTACGAATCGCATACATTGGTAATAGACATAAGATCGCAGCAACTAACGGACCGCTAAGGGCATCAATGATTCCAAGAATACTTGGATTTGCATAAGCAACATACCAACATGTTAATACGACAAAAGCAAGAATCATTGCCTTAACTGTTTTTTCTTCGATAGCTTTTCCGCGTGTTTTACCAAACTTGATAATTACGTCACGCATTACCTCATATGCCCCTATATAATGGCCAAGGAAAGACTTAGTTATAGCCACAAAAGCAATGATAGGAGCTGCAATAGTGATTACTGGTGAATTAAGCTCATTAGCAAGATACGATAGAATTGATAAGTTTTGTTCTTTAGCCATCATAAGATCTTTTGGAGTTAAACTCAGTGCACTACTCCAAACAAAGAACATAACTACTACGAATGTCATAATATAACAAACTTTTTGTATTTGAGCACATTTGGCATCAGTAGCTTCTATTCCATAGGTAGCTCTCTGTTTTATAACAAATGACGAAATCAGAGGAGAATGATTAAATGAGAATACTATGATTGGTAGTATCATCAATATCACTCCAAAATACCCTGTTCCTGTTGAAGCAGTAGAAACACTTGAAAAACTGAGCATTGACGTATTCCACTGTGGAATTAAAGATATTGAGATAAAAAGTAAAGACACGATAAAAGGATATACTAGCATGCTCATTATCTTTACAATGATATCTTGACCAAAATTTAGTATAGCTATAAGGCCGAGCACTAATACAAGAGATAAAATGGCCCTTGGAGGCTCCGGCATGTGCAATTGATGCACGATAAAACTACTTGCAGTATTTGTAAGTGCAACCGAATACATCAGCACGATCGTATAAATTGAAACGAAATATACTATGTTAAAAATGATACTTGCCTTATTTCCAAAATACTCTCTTATTGTACCTGTGATCCCCTCATCAGCAGAATTAGAAGCGTATATCATTTTAGCAAGTGCCCTATGTGAGTAATACATAACAGGAAATGCAAGTATCGTAATTAACAGTAATGATAATAAACCACCTGAACCTGCATTAATAGGTAAAAAGAGTACTCCTGCTCCAATTGCTGTTCCAAAAAGGCTCAATGCCCAGGTAGTATCTTGTTTATGCCACTTTTTAGGATCTAGATATTCCTCATTTTTCACTGCAGTATTTTCAGCTTGAAATTCTATTTTTTTTGCAGTATTCCCATTCATATAATAAATCCCCCTTGTATCCTATTCTTACGTCTCTTTTTAGGCTTAAGAATATAGACCATTCTTAAAAATGAATCGCTTACTTGATGCACCATATTGTAAACGATTCCACCTAAAGCTGTCTCTCTTAATGTGCGAGGCATTTATCCTCCAACCCTATACTTCGTCAGCATTGATGATATTGTTTACACCAGCTAATACGATGTCCGCTGCTACTAAACTATTTTGAAGAAATTCTCCTTCTGGTCACACACCTTTCTGCAATTAATCGTTTCAGTCTGTCCAATTTTAAAATGTTTGATATTTTCTCCGTAGGTAATCGGTTACCTCTCGACGCCCTCATTATAACGTTTATATTTGCGAGTCTAATTTTTTTTTATTTTTAGAAAGACAGAATAAACAGAATTATGAATAGATAATAAATTACAATTGGCATGTAGCAATTGTGTCTATTTTTTGAAGCTGTATTAGTTAGCAAAAAGGAGAAAATAATACAGATATCCTTTTTGTTAAAACGTTGACTATATTGGGAACTCATTATAAAGATAGTTATATTCCCTTTTGCTGAAACATCTTATTTTAGACGCGAAAACTGTTATAATAAATAATCATTGTAGATGTAAAGGAATAAATTAAGAAAACATAAAATCATCCAACCGAATATTTATCACAAATATCGAATTAATATGCATTTTTCAGAAAAAAAGAACTTCTCTAACTTAGTACCAGCACACCTTCTATAATGTTTGACATGTTACACCTTTTAAAAGAATAACACCATAAGTTTCCATTTACTATATGTAATATTTATTAAGTGTAGTTTTTTCTAAATATGCATAATTTCATATTTAGAAAAAGAGAGTATACTTTCGTATTGTGTAATAAAGATATGGCCCACCTACGGAAATAGGTGGGCTTTTCATGTATAAAAATTGCATTTATTATATGACGATTAGAATTGCGGTCAAAATATTATCTCTTCCCCTTTAACTCTCTCAGTCTGCTTTTTTCAGCGTCTGAACCTACTTACGTACCAACTACATAACCAGTAAAAATACTAACAATTATAGCAATAACTAAGATTAATGTGATTTTAATCCACTTTTCCAAACATATATTTCATTTCAGAAGATTTAGTTACCATAGGGCACCGAACCGATGGTGCACTTACCCTAACTGACGTTTAAATGCTTTACCGGCGAAGAAGTAAGCGATAACCATAATTCCTACACACCAAGCAAGTGCAATCCAAATATCGTTACCAACAGTCCCTTCATATAAGAGGGCACGAATCGCATTCACGATTGAAGTTACAGGCTGGTTCTCAGCGAACGCACGAACAATTTTTGGCATCGTTTCGGTAGGAACAAAGGCCGAACTAATAAAGGGCAGAAAAATTAGCGGGTATGAGTAGGCTGTCGCCCCTTCCATAGACTTCGCTGTCAACCCGGGAATGATAGCCAACCATGTTAGCGCCAGCGTAAACATCCCAAGTATTCCAGCTACCGCAAGCCAATCCAGAATATTAGCGCTGGAACGGAAGCCCATTAAGAGCGCAACAAGGATAACCACCACGATAGTAAGTACATTAGCAACAAGTGAGGTTAATACGTGAGCCCATAATACCGACGAGCGCTTGATAGGCATAGTAATGAAACGTGCCATCAGCCCACTCTTTACATCCGTAAACAACCGCACGGATGTGTAAGCGACACCGGATGCGATAGCCATCAGCAAGATTCCCGGCAATAAATAATTGACGTAGTTATCCGTTCCTGTCTTTATGGCGCCGCCAAATACGTAGACAAACAACAGCATCATCATAATCGGTGTAATCGCTACCGTAATAATCGTATCTGGACTCCGCATAATGTTGCGCATTAAGCGCCCTAGTAATACCCCTGTTTTGCTCTTCATTTACATCTCCTCCTTTTTGCCGATGATCGCAAGGAAAATTTCTTCCAATGTCGGCTGCTTCTCGATATACTCCACTTTTGCTGGCGGGAACATCTCTTTAAGTTCAGTAAGAGTACCAGTCGTAATAATTTTTCCGCCATGCAAGATAGCGATACGGTCCGCCAGTTGTTCGGCTTCCTCCAGGTACTGGGTTGTCAGCAAGATGGTTGTGCCACCGCCGGCAAGTTCCTTGACGGTATCCCACACTTCAATCCGCGCTTCGGGGTCAAGCCCTGTCGTCGGTTCATCGAGAAAAATGACTGCTGGCGTTCCGATCAAACTCATCGCGATGTCAAGCCGGCGCTTCATCCCACCTGAATACTGGTCTGCCCTCTGGTTGGCTGCATCGGTCAGGCTAAATCTTGCAAGCAAATTATCAGCGACTTGAGCAGGACTAGAAACTCCACGCAAATTGGCAATCATTATCAAGTTTTCTCTCCCCGTGAGCATACCGTCTAAAGCTGCAAACTGCCCTGTCAGACTGATACTTTGACGAACATGATCCGATTGACGCTGGACGTCAAAACCGCAAACACCTACTTCGCCGCCATCTTGCTTCATCAGCGTAGAGAGGATATTGACCGTCGTCGTCTTGCCCGCTCCATTTGAGCCCAGCAACGCGAAAATTTCGCCACGCTGCACTTCAAAATCTACCCCTTTTAACACTTCCTTATCTTTAAAGGATTTTTTTAACCCTTTTACAGAAATCGCTGTGTTGCTCATGCTTTTTTCCTCCTTAAAAAATGTTTTGTAAAGCTAGACTGCCTACACTCCTCTATTTAGTATTACTGATATTCTGTATTACTTAGTACTGATTTAAAAATATAACTGAATAGCGATGGTGGCAATTCACATTTGTAACCAGCTAATCAGTCGGTATTACCTTTTGCATTTATTTTTTTCTCAATTGCTTCATAATACTTTCATTCAAATCTTCACGATACTTGGAGACATAAGTTTTAGCGTTTGCCACTAGTTCGTCAGCAAAGGATGCCACGTCCTCCCCAGTGATTTCCAGCACTTGTCTGCCTTCCGCCGCACCGGCTTCAAACAAATCGATTAATTCATACTGTATGTGTAGCATATCCATCCCGTTGCCCGCTGAGAAATTCCACATGTAGTTTTGGATTTTCTTAAACACAAATTGGTAGTCCTCTGGCAGAGCTCCAACCCGTGCCATCATCATTTTGTACTCTTTTTTATCACCAATTAATTTTTTGAACATTTCCAACATATTATTTTTCCTCCTTTTTTATAAAGCAGAACAAGAAACTCCCAAAATATCGGCCGAATATTTTATCTTATGAGGCTAGTTTGACTTCAAGACGTTAATTTTTGATGATACAAAATCCCATTTTCTCCAAAACAATTCAAGCTCCTGACGGCCATCCTCATTTAGTGAATAAAACTTACGAGGCGGCCCCATATCTGATGGTTTCTTTTCAATATTCACAAGTTTTTTCTTCTCTAATCGCACAAGGATGGTATAGACCGTTCCTTCCACGACTTCAGTAAACCCAAGCTCATTCAGGTGGCGGGTAATCTCATAGCCATAGGTCTCACGGCGGCTGATGATTTCCAGCACACACCCTTCTAGCGAACCTTTCAGCATTTCAGTTAAATTTTCCATGTTCTGATCCTCCTTTACCCCCTATTCTGTCTGACTTATATTCAGTATCACAGAGTACTAAGGCGAATTTTTACTGAATAGCTTTTGAAAAACCTCACTATTCAGTATTACTTATTACATCTACATTGTATGACTAAGTAGAGGTAATGTCAACTCGATTTTTAAATTTTTTCTTAAATCCGCTTTTTCCTATTGTTTACTAAATATATTTTAAGAAATCACGCTATTCAGTATTACTTATTACAACTACATTGTATGACTAAGTAGAGTTGAATGTCAACTGGACTTTTAAATTTTTTTAAAAATCCGCTATTATCTATTGGATACTGCCTATTTTCTTTTTAAAAAATCTCACCACATACCTATCCAGCTAAGAAAAGGAAATACCCCAAAACAAAAATTCTACATTTTTGTTTTGGGCGTTATAATATTCCGAAGTTAATGAATGTGGCTAGCTCTCCTTATTAAGAAGACGGATTATTTTTTTGTTCTTCTACTAATGCACCTGTGCATCTAATACATGAGCTTGCGAATACATACAAATTCTTTATAAAGCCAACTCTACATATAGGACATCCTTTTTGTTATGATAACATCATATTCATATCTTCTGCTGCAGTTGTAATTAGTTTTAAACCAAATGTTTCTTGTAATACATCAAGCACACCAGGTGAAATAAATTCAGGGGCCTTTGGACCAATGCGAATATCTTGAATACCAAGACTAAATAGACCAAGTAAAATGGCAACCGCTTTTTGTTCAAACCATGATAGGACAATACTCACTGGCAATTCATTTACTTCACATTGAAAAGCATCTGCTAAAGCGGCCGCTATTTTCACTGTAGAAATTGAGTTATTACATTGCCCTAAGTCAATATAACGCGGAATCTCCGTACCAGGTACAAACCCATAATTCACATCATTAAAGCGGAATTTCCCACAAGAAGTTGTTAAAATAACCGTTTCTGGCGGAAGTGACGTTGCTAATTCACGATAGTATTCCCCGCCTTTTCCTGGTGCATCACAACCTGCGATGACAAAGAAACGCTTTATTTTCCCTTCCTTTACTGCCTCAATAATTTCTGGGGCTAATGATAATACTGTATTATGATGAAATCCTGTTACTAACTGTTCATCCGACTCCATATGTACTTCGGGAAGCTCTAGCGCTTTTTGAATCAATGGTGCAAAATCATCATTTTCAATTTTTTGTACGCCCTCTAAGCCTGCAATATCATATGAAAAGAATCGATCAGAGTATGATCCTTTAATTGGCATAACACAGTTCGTTGTAGCTAATATGGCACCAGTGAATTTTTCAAAAAGGCGTCGTTGATCGTACCATGCCTTACCAATGTTTCCTTTTAAATGTTTATATTTTTTCAGCTTTGGATATCCGTGTGCTGGTAACATTTCAGAATGCGTATAAATATTAATTTCTTTTCCTTCTGTTTGCTTTAATAGTTCCTCTAATGCAAATAAATTATGACCAGTAACTACAATTGCCTTACCTTCTACATGATTTTGTGTAATTTGAACAGGCTCTGGAACACCAAAGTGATTCGTATGTGCCTCATCCAACAACTCCATCACCCGTAAAGCTGATTTCCCAACTTTCATAGCCATATCAATATGTTCTTGTTCATTAAAGTTAGAATTTGTTAATGTCATATATAGCGCTTCTTGAGTTGTAGCATCTACAAATGCATCTGTATACCCTAGCTGAGCAGCATGAGTACGATAAGCAGCAATTCCTTTTAATCCAAACACAATCGTATCTTGTAAACTTGCAATGGTTTCATTCTTACCGCAAACACCCATCACTTTACATCCGCCTGTTGGCGTTTGTTCACATTGATAACAAAACATTATCATCCCACCCTCTCCCAATCATTCCTTACAAACTAAGCATAATACCCATTGAGAAAAAGGGATGTGATATCAATCACAATAATATATGAAAATTTGTGACAGTTCACATTGTTTACATAATATTTTTATTGACACTCTAAAATTTATACATAAGCATGCACACTTCTGTTGATGCTTCCAAATCACTAAATAATTGCTTTAAAGAAAGTCTAACAATATATAAATAAAAATGAATCTTTTACTAGCTCATTGTACAAAACTAAGATTTCTTACTATATTTGGCGATAAAGCATTTTGAATCTCTTGCGTAAATAATTTTGATTTATAAAATACAAAATTTCACATATAAATACGCTATTCTTTCTTATAATCCAAAAGAAAGAATAGCGTATTTTATTAGTTGAGAATGTTTTAAGGTTATTATGAGAACTCCCTTTATTTACAGTACTTTTACACTACCTTAACATTGTTTACATTAATTTATGATATATTAATATAGAAAATACTTAAGGAATTTCATGTACATTTTTATCTTTATGACCTCTTATCCGTTTGATAAGAGATCATGTTATATTTTTATAACAGGGGTGAATTAGGATGACTGAAACTTTAAAGACACTTATAATGCTTGATGTTACTTACGTTATTATAGCAATTATGACGGTACTGGTATTTGTATACTTAGAATTAAAATCTCAGTGACATATGCAGGCGTAATCGATAGCTTCAGCATTTCAATATAGTTAGAAAAAAGAGAGGAGAAAATTGTTTTCTCCTCTCTTTTTTATTCCAAAAATTTCTTACATCTACAATCAGCTTCATCATTATTTTATTCTTTGTTTCTTATTTCAACAAATCCAGTGTATGTAAAAGTAATCTTCTGTCCCCTACATCACCATGACCAGGTACTACTGAATTCATATTTCCATATCGGTTCAACACATTTTCAATCGATGTGGACCATTCATTTACATACGCATCAGCAACATTCCCTAAATCTTTCGCTTCCGCAGATTTCACTAAACAGCCTCCAGCTAAAATTTTATATTGTGGTAACCATACAACAATGTTATCTTCTGTATGACCTTCCCCCGGATAGAACGTTTCTACTTTCATATTTCCAAACTTCATATTCGTAATTGTTTGCAAGTCTCCAAGCGGCTCATCATATCCATTTTTCTTTGCTAGTTCCGCAGTTAATACTGTACTATGCGCTTTAATGCCTCTTTCTTTCAACGTTTTAATTCCGCCAATTCGATCAGCGTGTGCATGTGTAATAATGACATCAGTTACGCGCTTCTGAAATTTCTTTTCTACCATCTCTATTAGTTCCTTCGTTAACTTATCATCCCAAGAAGAATCGACAAGTACTAACCCTTTAGAAGTAGTAAGAACTAGACCACTCGAAGGAACTGCTTCTCCGTTAAAATAACCTAACTCCGTATGAACCCATACATTTTTGTTTAACTGAGAAAGTGAAATAGTTCCGGTCTCATTCTTTATTACTTTTTGCTCTAGCTTTTGTTCCGCTTTCACAGAAGAAATTGTGCTAACAAATTGAGTTGTTCCTAGTAAACTAACACATACCCCTAATTTTAATAATGTATTCTTTTTCATTTTCTCCACCCTTTCTTTCAAACTAAATAGTTATTACCTATATTAGACAATTCATCTCAAATGTTTGTTCCATCTTTTTTTACATATTTTTCATGCAACTAATAAAAAAGCGTGCAAAATTCTGTACGCTTTAAAACTTAAAATCACAAATTGGTAGTGTCTTCACTACTCCTAATGTCAAAATCATTATTCCTATCATTGTAATTGGACACTTTATAATAGCAATTTATGTAAATACACGTATAATTCATTAAAAAAAGATCATCCAATTGGATGATCTTCTTCATAATTTATCGACATATTGCTTTGCTTCTAGTATTGAAAAACCAAATGCTTCTCTTACTCTCTTAACTGCTGTAATCGTTTTTCCTGCTTCTACAAGCTGACGTAATTCTTTATTAATCTCAGCTTTATTAATCTCAGGTTCTCCTTCTACAATTCCCATTTCTTTCGTAATTAATTGTAATCTATCTTCAATCCTTTTTAAACGCGCATCATTTTTCTTTTCAATTTTAGTTAGTTTTTCAGCGATATAAATGAACCCAAAGACTGCTATCGGTATAACCATCCAAAATTCCATGAACGTTCCCCCTTACTAGCTTTTATTTATTTTTTTACTAAATTATGTAAATTTTACCATGACACACATTTAATGTATAATAGTAATATACAACATTATTGATAAAACCTATTATTTTAGGGGGACACTTTATGAAAAGATTTTTGAATACGTTATTGCAATTTGTAGTTCTTTCAATCGTGCTACATTTATTATTTGATATAGTTGGTTGGCTCGTTTTCAATGCACCAATAAAAAACAAAGAAATCATTATTTCCTTAATAACAACCTCATGGCTTACGTACATGTATCGAGATAAATTTTTTAAAGCATTCACTTCGAATTAACTTAAAATAAGAAACACTTCATCGGTAAAAGATGAAGTGTTTTCTTTTACTCTCCTTCTATCTATTTACTAATGTATAATAAAGTTAATATTCTGTTTTTAAAAAGAAAGGAGCAACTATGAACTTAAAAAGTAACAATATATACGAGAGAATGAACCAATATTCCGTTGCTGGTTTAAGCCTTGCCGTCATACGTGATGGCAAACTAAACGAAGCGACTGCCTTTGGAACACTTGAATCTGGAACAAATAGAACTGTCACTACGGATTCTATATTCAATTCTTGTTCTATTAGCAAATTCATCACCACAATGCTCGTACTAACATTATCAGATCAAGAAATCGTACATTTAGATGAAGACGTAACTGATAGACTCACATCCTGGAACATCCCTACTAATCTATTTACTTCACAGAAAAAAGTCACGTTGCGAAACTTATTAAGTCACCAATCTGGAATAATTGATCCTCCTAATAGTTTTGAACATTATAAGCTAGAGAAAGGAATACCTAAAATTCCTGAAGTCCTTTCTGGTAGAACATTATATTGCCCAGTACCTATAGAAATGAATTATGAACCAGAAAGTGAATTTCACTACTCAGACGCAAACTTTTGTATAATCGAACAACTACTAGAAGATATTACTGGGAAATCATTTAGTCAGTTACTAGAAGAACTTATCTTCCAGCCACTACAAATGAAAAATAGTACACTCTTCTCTCCCGAAGTCATAGATAAAACCGATGCTTTTGCTTGCGGGCATAATAAAGATGAAACTGTAACAAATGAGAAGTATCCATTTTATCCATTCGCAGCTGCTTCAGGCATTTGGACAACACCATCCGATTTATCAACTTTAGTAATCGAACTCATTCATTCCTTGCAAGGAAATGGAAAACTAAAACTTTCTCAAAAAACAGTACAGGACATGATTTCTCCTCAAGGCTGCTCAAAATGGACTGGGTTAGGTGTTTTTCTAAATGATTCAAATGAAGACTTACAAATTTATTCACTTGGCTGGGGCGTTGGATTCCAATGTATGATGGTTTGTTATCCTTATAGAGGTAATGGGGCTGTTATTATGACAAATACAGACTTAGGTGTTCATCAAATGGAGGGCGTCATTGGTGAAGTTTTAAAAATGCTATCTTTATAATGAATTAGACATATATAAAGAAAGAAGCTGATCCCCAGCCTCTTTCTTTATATAACATTTTTCGCAACAATTTTTATATGTTCCGGCGCGATAATTTCCGTTATACTTTCTTGGAAATCTTCATGCAACAGTTCTTCAATATGTTCTAACTGCACTTCGACATGTGTACATTCTAAATTATGTATGTTTAATAGTGCATAATGATCTTTCTTCTTAATTACTAAATATTGATTTTCTTCTGTTACGAGCATTGAACCTAATCGGGCTTCTAGTAGGCGTTGATCATCAAACTTCATAATTGCTTCTCCTTCCTTCACATAAATATAATTTACAAGTAATTATATTTATGGAAATAGCTCTAATGTAGACTATATCATAATTTACTAAAATATAAATATCATTTTTCTTCCCAATGAAAATTCCTGTTTTTTCATATATTTCGATACAAAAAAACTTTCTCAACATAAAAATAAGAATTTTCAGTTTTTTATCCCGTGAAAATCTATTATAATAAAGTTAATAAATGTTTGACCTCTCCTAATTCATGTACATATGGATGATCAGTAGTTGCTGCTACTGATCTATTTTTTTGATTTCAGAAAGCAAATACGCCGCATCCTTTCCTACACCACAAATAAGTGCCGAACCCCTTTGAGATTGCCATGGCAAACCAATATAATATAATCCTCTTACCGGACTTATTCCCTTTATATGATTAGGAAATCCTTTCTCGTTCACTGCCTTTTCTATTTCAATCCATTTATAATCTTGCATAAAACCAGTTGACCATATAACGCTTTCTGCACTATATGTATCACCATTTTGAAACATAATGTTATTTCCTGATGCACTTACCACTTTTTTCTGTAGTTTTATTGCTCCATTACGAATGAGTTCCTTACCTTCAAAACCAAAAATAGGATCCTTTCTCTTCTGAAACCACCTTCCTCTCTTTGTATTTATTTCAGCATACAATAAACCTATTTTTTCTAACCAATTGAAAATACTTTTTCTAAAAAGGTGTAACGGTAAAAACGTTAAAGGATGACTTATAGACATTGTAACTTCATGAGTTTTTGCAAGTTCTACTGCTATTTGCATTCCTGAATTCCCGCCACCTACTACTAGTACTTTCCCTTTAGGAATTTGTGATGGTGTTTTATATTGTGATGAATGTATTTGAAAAATATGTGATGAAAGATGTTGTGAAAATGAGGGGATGAATGGTTGCTGAAAACCGCCTGATCCGATAATAACTTTTTTCGATTGTAAAATTTCTGTAGGCGTGTGTAATTCAAATATTTCTTTCTCTTTCCTTATTTTTAAAACTTCAGTTTGCAATTGTACGGGTAATTTATAATGCCTTGCATATCCTTTTAAATAATTTGCAATCTCATCTTTATATGGAAATCCATTTTTCTCTCCTATTAATGCCATACCTGGCAAACTACTATATGCCCTCGGTGTAAAAAGCTGCAAAGAATCATATCGGTTTCTCCATGAATCACCAATTTGGTTTCCCGCCTCAAGTAATAAGAAACTATATCCTTCCTGCTTCAAGTAGTATCCCATTGTTAATCCAGCTTGACCAGCTCCAACGATAATTATATCTTTCACTCCAATCCCTCCTTCTCACAAACACATGAATATATGTTCATATGTTCATACGTTTCCATAATCATAACATTTTATTTTTATATAATTCAATATCTACCCAAAATAAAAAGAGCAGTTCACTATAAAGTAAACTCCCCTTAATATGTATCATCTCGTTACTCATTAATATTTCAATTGTCCCTAAAGGATCTAACGGCCCATACACACTATCACCTAAATTTATTATCATTTCGACCTTACGACGTGAAATATCTTTTAATACCACCTTTAAAGCGTGACTATTTCCATAAATATCTGAAATTATCACTATTTTTCTTTTCATTGTAACCCCTATTTTGATAAATTATTTATGACACCTCAATTTCTAAACCATTTCCTCATAAAATGTAATTCTATTTGAAAATGGATCAATCACTGTTAATTCAAGTGTATCCCAAGGTGTTTTTTCTATATTAGGTTTAGAATATAAATATTCTTTACTCGATAATACAGTCTGGTAGTTTTTTAAACCTTTCATTTTCACACGAATTGCACCACCTGGTGAAGCATCCCCATGATGTTCAGATAAATGTATTACAGTATCATTTAACGAAATTTGCATATATAATGGCATATTGTCCTCATACCGATGTTCCCAATCCAGTTTAAATCCTAAAAAATTAAAGTAAAATAACTGAGCCTTTTCAATATCAAAAATTCTAAATATAGGTGTAATCATTTATAATACCCTCCTATTTATATACATCCGCCGCCAATTCCCGCAAAACATCTACATTCATCACTTCAAAGCAACCATTCTTTTTCTTTATGATCTCTTTATCACAAAACGTATTCAATGTGCGTAATAAATGCCGATAACTCGTTCCTAGTAATTCGGCTGTTTCCGTTAAATTCCCACTAAACACAATTCTATTTCCGTGCTGAACCGCCCGTTCCCCTGCTGCTAACATATAACTCGCAAGTCGATTTTCAAGCGGATATAGTAAATTAATTGTACTATTTTTTGAAAGTCGATTTAATTTGTGGGCTAAAGAACCGCAAATGCATCTTAAAAATTTCGCATCATGAAACAACTGATTTCTAACTTTCCCTAAAGGCAAACCAACACAATAAGAATCTGCCATTACTTGTACGTTTGAAGTGATCCTTTGAGAGTGAATTAACTCTACATCCCCTAACAATTGCAAGCTATCATAAAAACATAATAATACGGACTTTCCATTACTTAATGTGTTAAACGCTTTCGCTTTTCCTTCAACAAAGAAATATAAATAATCTATCTCTTCATTTTCTCTACAAATGAACTCATTCTTTTTAAAAAATATAAGTTCCATATATGGCTTCATATCACTACTAAAAAATGAGTCAATATTATTTTGTTTCATATAATCTGCTAATTTATTTGAATTACATACTTTCTTCATAGTTCCCCCACCTTTACAACTAATCCCCATTTTAATCAAAATTTTCTTCTTCTACTATGACATATGTCATAGTAATACACAATTTCAACATGATACAGTCATTACAAACATGAAATACAAAGGGGATATTACATTGTATAACTTTCTTTCTGTCTTTATTGGTGTGCTTATTGCCATTATGCTTCCATTGAACGGAATTTTATCTGAGTTGATTGGCAATTATACAGCGAGTGTTGTCATTCATCTTGTAGGTTTAATAGCAGTTGTTTTCGTGCTAGTCCTTAACAAAAATAAAATTCACTTTGAAAAAGGTATTCCGCTTTATTTATATAGCGCTGGAGCGATTGGTGTATTCACTGTTCTTTTTAGCAATATAAGCTTCTCTGCTCTTGGTGCCTCTATTACTATCGCATTAGGCTTACTTGGTCAATCTATTGCTTCTATCGTAATTGATCATTTCGGTTTATTAGGTATGAAAGTTGCGAAGTTTGAAAAGAAAAAACTAGTTGGGTTATTATTCATCTCTTCTGGAATTATTATCATGACAATTTATTAATGGGGGCAAGAATATGTTATATATTTGTATCGCTATTTTAGTTGGAGTATCCATCGTTGTTGCTAGAATTATTAACGCGAATTTAGCAAAGAAAATTGGAAATTGGGAAGGTACGTTTTTTAATTATATTACTGGATTATTTTTCTCTATGTTATTTTTAATTTTCAGTTCAGATTCGTTGTATATTTCTAGTCATACACTGCAATCCATACCTATCGCTGTATACTTAGGCGGATTAGTAGGTGTTATCGTCATCTCATTATCAAACTATATTACTCCTAAAATTCCAGCATTTTATTTAACGTTACTCATCTTTATCGGACAATTGTTTACGGGGACTATCATTGATTTCTTCTTGTCACACGAACTCTCAATGGGCAAAATTGTCGGTGGAATTTTCGTATTAATAGGGCTTACTTACAATTTACTCGTTGATCGCCCTATAAAAACTGTGAAGCATAGCCACGTACAACTATAATACTTTACGCTTACCTATCATATATTAATAGAAAAGCTCTTCAAACGAAGTAATAGAGAGGAGAATATTCTATTAAGAAAATTATTTTACTGCTAGGTAGTGTATTGATTATTTTTGGAATCGTATGGTTTTTCAACTCTGGAAAATCTATGCAAGATTTCTATACAGCAAGCAAACCAAAGAAGAAAGCTACTATTATTTCAACTCAAAGAGACCCAAATGCACCTCCTGTCTTTTTAGGAAAACAGGAAATAAAAGATATACATGTAGAGTCAATTAAAACAAAAAAATCTATCTTCCTTACAAAAACAGATGAATTAAAAACATTCATTAACAGTATGGACACAGCAAAAAAAGGCGATTTAACGCTAGATGAAGAAGGTTCTGATTCAGTAGATTGTAACATGTGGATTACTTTCCAAGATGGGACTTATAAACAATATTTAATTTGGATAGTAGATAACAACAGTAGTGAAGTTATGATTGCCCATCAAAACACTCCTGATGACGTAGATCTTACTTATTATCAATTAAATGAAGGGAATTCGAAAAAAGTATATAACTTATTTAAAAAGGTTATTTAATAGAAAAAGTCATGAGCTAATAGGCCCATGACTTTTTCTATTTATATATATTCAGGGAACACTTTACAGCTCTTTTCCTGCTCCATATCATGACCAAAGAAAACAATCGGGTTCTCTTTCATCACAACCTCTTTCAAACGTTTAATTGAAGCTAAAGCTAATTCCGGATCAAATCCAGCGAACGGCACTTCATCTTCAAAATTTTCTTTCGTATAAGATGCATCAATTGTTAATAACACAGGACCGGATTTTTCTGTCTCAATTAATAGTGACTGATGCCCCGGAGTATGTCCTGGTGTATACAATAATTGAACTCCTGGTACGACTTCATAATCCCCTTCAATGATTTTGTAGTTTAAATTCGGCAATATACATTCTTTCATATATTCTTCACTATGTTGTGCCGCCTCATATTCAGCACGCTGCACGATAATCGGTGTATTTGTAAAAGCACCATTTCCTCCTGCATGATCAAAATGTAAGTGAGAACTAATAATATACAGAAGGTCTTCTGGCTCATACCCTGCACGCTTTAAAATATTTACGATTCTATCTTCTTCAGTCATTTTTGGTAAAATCTGTCCCTCAACAAATGTACCGTTAAAAAGCCCTTCATTATTAACTGCACTTTCTGGCATACCTGTATCTACTAAAATAGGCCCCTCTTCTGTCTCCAACAAATAGCACCATACTGGTAAGTTCAATAAATTCCCCGGTGTGAGCGTACTATTAACAGAAGAATGGTCTAACATACAACGACCTGCTGGGACGAAATAAAGCTTCTTTACTGTCATTATGTATCCACCTTTTCATTTAGTTTTGAATAAAACAATATAGTAAAGAATTCCTCTTGTTAGAAATAAACTCCTTCTCACTTTTCATTGTTTCAGTTATTATTTTTGAGTCATTCACAAATTCTCCTTACATCGTTAATTACTATTCGTTATCCTCCTAAGAATCGAGAGTAATAAAACAACTGTTTGTATTCTGAAATAAAGTTCGAAGTAAGAAAGCACTTTAAGCAATACAGAAACAAACGCTAGTATACGAATGGAAAGGATACACACTTAAACGAATATTAAATATAAAATAACCGACTACCTACATGTTGAGAAAAGGAGTCGGTTATTTTTTTATTTATTATTGCTCTTTATGTGCGGCGAGCTGAGATTATAAAAGGTAATATGCTATTTTATTTCACTGAAATATTTCCATTATGTGTGGTTAATTTAATTAGATTTTCTCCCTCTCCAATAACCGCATTCCCTTTATATTTATCCAGGATATTCGCTCTGCCATTATCGACAGAAACATTAAATTGAACATTAGTTGGTTCTTTTTCGGTTTCAATATTGATTTTTCCATTGTGAGTCGTAAAATTAAGATTTCGATCAAGTTCATTTGTTTTAAGAGTAAGACTTCCATTCTTAGATTGCCCCTCTATTTCACCTTCAACATGATCTAGCATTATTCGTCCATTATTCGATTTTACATGAATATTTTGCGCCATTATATCTTTAAAGTCCATAATTCCATTGTTTGCTTCCGCAATAACTTTTTGCGAATTGATCTCTCTTAATTCAACACGCCCATTGCTTGTATTGATATTAAAATGTGTTACGTTTAGTTTTTTGGCAGAAACGTAGCCATTATTATTGGAAACTTTTAATGAATCATATTGCTTTTCAGGCAGATAAACATTTAATGTTAATGGGGCCAATACTTCGGAAATGTCGAAGTTAAACCATCTCTGTTGTTTTTCTTTGTATGAAATAAGAAGCGTCGAATCTTTATCATCCGTAATCAACGTTCGTTTTATATTAGGATTAACTTCCCCATCTAATGTTATTTTAATGCTACTCTCTGTTGTAGGATAGGTGTTAACACGAACATTATTCGTATCGATAATGACGCTTGACACATTATTATTATTAATGACCTTTTCTTCTGAAATTGGTACTGCAGCAATTGAACGATAAGTGAATAAACTTCCGATAATACCAATAATAAAAATAATACCTGCAATGATTGAAAGACTCTTTTTATTTATCATGCTTCAAACCACCTTTTACTAGTGCCATATTGAACTTTAAATAACGAACAAATCCATTATTTGCCAGCTTCGTTAAAAATAACATAGCAATTACAATGAAATATCCAAGTCCACAAAGTGCTAAAGAAACGAAAAGATTAAATAGCAAAAATGTATTTGGATGCACAATAGTATCAACAATAACAAGCAGTGGTGAACCTAAAAATGAAATTCCTAGAACCCATCCTGAAAAAATCAATGCCGCTAATGTAATTGCAGGTCCAAGCACGATTAACAAATTGAAAAAACCTAATCCAATTACTGCCCAAATTGCCCGAAAAACATTTCCTGTTGTTGCACTTGCTGTTACTTTCTCAATATGATAATCTGCTAATAACTCTTTGGCGATTTGAGCTGGAGAACCTAATGAAGCTACAATTTCTTCTTCACTTTTCCCTTCCTCTAATCCGAAAGTAAAATGTTCTTCATAATCTTTTAAAATATCTGTACGCTCTTTTTCAGATAATCTTTTTAGAGATGCATTTAATTGTTGTAAAAATTTATTTTTCGTCATTACGTACACCTTCTTTTATTAATTGATTGACACCTTGTGAAAACTCATTCCATTCCTCCAAAAGTTGATACAAATACGTTCTACCTTTATCCGTCAGTGTATAATACTTCCTTGAAGGTCCTTCTGAAGACTCCTGTAAATACGTTGTAAAATATTCTTCTTTAGTTAATCTACGAAGTAAAGGATAAACAGACCCTTCTGATATTTCAATTTGATTGGAAATACTTCGAACTAATTCATATCCATAACGGTCTTGCTTATCGAGTAAGACAAGAACACAAAGTTCTAAAACTCCTTTTTTAAATTGTACATTCAATGTTCATTCACCCTATTCTAATTGACATTCACTACTATTTATTATTCAGTACCATTTTATAATAAGTACTCGCAAATATAATATACCACTTAGTATTATTCATTGCAAGGTACACTGGAAAAATAAGTATAACTTTAAATTAATGATACAACGCTTATAAAATCAAAACGATGGCTTTCCCCTTCCAATTATGGAATTCTAAATGCGGATGAATCCAACCTTTTACAAAATGGAAAGGACTCAACTTTTTTACATAACAACACTTCCCATCTATAATGAAAGAGAAAAAGACTCTTACTTTAATGGAGGGAATAAAAATGAAAGCAATTGGTTTACATGAATACTTACCTATTGAAGAAGAAAACAGTTTAATTGATATTGAAGTTGAAAGACCTGTTGCGACAGGAAGAGATATACTCGTTAAGATCAATGCGATTTCCGTTAACCCAGTTGATACAAAAGTTCGATCTCCGAAAGATAAAAAAGAAGATGTAGCAAAAATACTTGGCTGGGATGCTTGCGGCGTTGTCGTACAAACTGGCGAAGGTTGTACATTATTTAAAGAAGGCGATGAAGTATTTTACGCTGGAAGCATAACGAGACAAGGTACATATAGTGAATACCATCTAGTTGATGAAAGAATTGTTGGTAAAAAACCAAAAACGTTGAGTGATGCTGAATCTGCAGCAATTCCTTTAACAGCTATTACGGCGTGGGAAGGTTTATTCGAACGTTTAGGCATTGATTACGCTAAGAAAAGCGAAAACACATTTAAAAACATTTTAATTATCGGCGGAGCTGGTGGTGTTGGCTCGATTGCTATTCAGTTAGCTAAATGGGCTGGACTAAACGTAATCGCAACCGCATCCCGCAACGAAACCATACACTGGGTTGAAAAATTCGGTGCCGATTATATAGTTAATCATCACCAACCTTTAAAAGATCAAATATTAGAATTTGGGCTAAAAGATGTAGATTATATCTTCTGCTTAAACAATACTGATCAACATTGGCACGCAATCGGTGACCTCATTAAACCACAAGGGAAAATTTGCTCTATCGTAGAAAATGAGCACCCTCTTGAAATGGGGATTTTAAAAAGTAAAAGTGCTACATTCGTTTGGGAGTTTATGTTTACAAAAGCGATGTATGAAACTGGTGATATGAGTACGCAGCACGAACTATTAAATAAAGTAAGCGAGCTATTAGATGAAGGTATTCTTCAAACTACTTTAAATGATACGTTAACACCAATTAATGCAGAAAACCTTAAAAAAGCACATGTATTACTTGAAAGTGGACGTACAATTGGGAAGATTGTATTAGAAAAGTTTTAATAACAAAAGTCCGATTTCTAAATAAGAAATCGGACTTTTTTATTACCTTTATTTACTTGAAACCTCTTGATTATTTTGAACGTCTAACGGAGCTCTCTTCCCTATTCCGAAAGCATAGAAGCTAATTGTTACGATAGCTAAGAAAACAATACCTACAACTAGTGAAATACGAGTATCATCGTTAAACCACATACCGATTAATACCATAATTAAAAAGGCAATTGTTAAATAGTTTGTAACAGGAGCAAATGGCATTTTGAATGGATGATCTTTCATCTCTGCTCCCTTTTCTTTTCTAAAACGAATTTGACTAATTAAAATAACAAACCATGGCACCATACCAGGAAGTACACTCGCACTATATACATATACGAATAAGTTTTTTGGCGCGATATAACTTAAAACAACACCAACCGCTAAACCGATAATTACACCAACTGTACCGAATAAAGGTACACCGTTACTAGAAATCTTCGCAAAGTATTTCGGTGCTTGCCCATTTACACCTAACGTATAAAGCATACGTCCAGCACTATAAATACCACTGTTACAACCAGACATTGCCGCTGTAATAACAACGAAGTTAATAAGTCCCGCAGCTGCCGTAATACCAACCTTCGCAAAAGTTGCTACGAACGGGCTACCAATTGAACTTAATTGATCCCAAGGATAAACAGTTACAATAACGAAAATAGCACCAATATAGAAAATTAGAATACGCCAAATTGTGCTTTGAATTGCTCTAGTAAGTGTCTTCTTTGGATCTTTCGCTTCACCAGCAGTAATCCCGATTAATTCCACACCTTGATATGCCCCAACTACAAGTGATAGCGCAAAGAAGAATCCTGAAAAACCACCTGTGAAGAAACCACCATTTTTCCACAGATTAGATATACCAATTGCTTCTCCTCCGTTCCCAATTCCGAAGAAAATGAGACCGAATCCGGCAATAATCATTAATAAAATCGTAACGATTTTAATCATCGCAAACCAAAATTCAAATTCACCAAATGACTTAACCGAAATTAAGTTAGCAGCACCAAGAATAACCATTGCGATAACACCAGGTATCCAAGCTGGTAAATCCGGGAACCAATATTTCATATACGCCCCAACTGCGATAATCTCTGACATCCCAACGATAACCCACTGGAACCAGTTACTCCACGCTGTCATATAACCAGCTAACGGGTGAATGTACTTATGACCGAACGTCGCAAATGAGCCTGTGCTTGGCTCCATATACAACATTTCTCCCATGGCACGCATAATGAAGAAGATGAAAACACCTGCGATTGCATATGCAAGCATTACTGACGGACCTGTCCATTTAATCGTGCTGGCTGACCCCATAAACAAACCAACACCAATCGTTCCGCCTAAAGCAATCATTTGAATATGACGTGCTTCTAAACCTCGTTTCAATTCTTTGTTTGCCACTTCATTTCCCCCTCTTAGATGATTCATAGCCGCATTTTAAAGTAAGATGTTTTACCCCTAATTCCTCTTTGGCTTGAAAATGATGAAACAAACGTCATTTTAGACTAACTTTAAAGCTATCCTAAAATCTTATTTTGCCTCTTATAAAATTTCCAAAACCCCTCATCTTCCTATTTTCTATAAAACTTAAAATTGCTTACTTCATATTAATTCATTTATCTGAAAAGTTCAATTATTTTTTCAATAAATCATTATACATAAATCTGATTAATTTTTAACTAAATTAACAATAAAATACATCTATTCAATATGATTCTAGTATGAATATTATTACAATATAAATAACCGAGGAGAAAGTATTCACCTCGGTTATTTATCACATACACATTAATATGTATTGTTTATACTACACTTTTCCACCATTTAAATGAATTTCATTTCTATTTCTATCATCATCTAAAATCTTACTTTCACCTTTTCTATTCGTTCTGCGTACACACCCACTGAAGGATTTAATATATTAGTAAAATTACCTACCTTTGCATACCAGATACATCCGTCCAGTCTTAATCACTCAATTCTCATTTCTGAAAAGTGATCCTTAGTAGTACAAAAACAAAAAAGCCCAGCAATTCATCACTGGACTTCTTCTTTATCTTCCAACAAAACTTCCTTATCAAAACGAACAAATTTACTCTGTACTTCCATTCCAGCTGCTTCATATACGCGAGGTGCTCCTGTAATATTCTCAGAATCTACATTCAGATGCACTTTTGAAATCCCCTCTTCGTACAATTGACCAAATGCATACTGTAACAGAGCTAATCCTAACCCTTGTTTCCGCTTAGAACGCCTTACACCTAAATGAGTAATTTCAGCTTTATTATCAGTACCCTTTTTACTAAAGATAAAACCCACTACGTCATCTTCAACCATTGCTAGTGACCATAATGTAGGATGAAACCCATCTCTTTCAGTACGCTGCAAAACTCTTCTAACGTAGAGGGATGCGAATTCCAGTGGTCTGCAAAGGCTTCATTAAAAGCTTGATGTAATCTTTCATCATCTAAACCTGGTATGTAATGTCGCACTGTAACATCCTTTGGCCATAGTGGCGATGGAACATTTCTCTTTAATTCAATCCCCATCCCCCACCATATACGAGTTGGGATAAATCCATCTTCTTCTAATACTTTTTCCTCATAGAAATTATTTGCTTGTGTTACAATCGTGCCATTCAAGCAAGACGAATTACTTACAAGCCCCGTAGCACGCTCTTCAAGCTTTGACCATATTACATGTTCAATTCCTTGATTTATATAATCAGGGTTTACAAATACGGCAGATGGAAACTCCCCTTCATTTCCTGTCAAAATTCCATAAGCGATTATTTCTTCTTCATTCATAACAACATAAGAGCTTTTACTAACATCAATACCTTTCCATGAGTTAATAATATCCTCTATCGTTGTATCAACTTCACCATAAATGGCTTGATCATAAATTGTACATAACTTTAAAATTTGTTGTAAACTTTCTTGTGTGGTTGCTTTAACATTTAGATTGTTTACTAAGTTCCGCATACATTTCACTTCATTTAAACGAAATAATAAGATTATAATAATTAAAAATTCGAATCCTCTTGCAAAAAAACATTTCACACTGCTACTATTTTACGAAAAATATTATTGCTCCTAAAACAATCAACAATACACCCGAAAGCGGAAAACTCTTTTCTTCCTCTTTTATCTTTCTTTCAATCAGAAAGATTTGATATCTTTATAACCTTATATGTCCCCCCATCCATATAGACAGGGGGACATATACCGCATCATTCTTTACTTAATACTTTCTAATTCCCATTGGTGATAATTACCTGGTGAAGTTGTATGCTCAGATTTTAAAACACGCTCACCAGCACCTACAAGCGGGGCAATACCATTATCTGCAACAGAACTAGTCCACTGGTTTTCTCTTGATGTTATATAATTAGAATCAGATTTTATATAGAAGTTCTTCTGATTAGTAAGCTTGTCTAATTTAATAGCAGATTTATTGTGATCAGTATCTAACCAACTATAGTCATAACCATTTCCAATGTTTAAATACTGATAATTACTATGACTACTATTCGTAAACTTCATAAACACTTCTTCATCTTTTTTGAATAGTTCTTCCGGTCTAGATTTACCTTTTCTTTCAAGTATTACTGGTGTTGCTTGAACGTCTGGTCCATGTATTGCTTGTTGGATAGGACCGAGTCTCAATCCATCCCAATTATTCCCCTTAAGTGAAAAGTGTACATATCTCCCATTAATTGATTGGCTTAAAGTACCAGCGCTCCAAGATTCGTTTACACTGTTAGCGAAGTTAGTAGCTGACTTCAAATAATACTGTTTTCCTTCTACTATAGGTTCTCCGGAATTATCTACTACTATTTTATCGATAGCGTCTAGATAGTTTTTATTTGAAACAAGAGGCGTGAAAACTTCAGTTTTATTGTCTTTTACATCAATTAATTCAAACTTAGCGTGAGATTCCCCAAGAGATGCACGGTTAACTGCTATGTCTACAGGTTCATTTTCTTTAGATTCATATACATTTGAATTCTGATTTCGAACTAATGTTACCTTTTGGCTCTCACCTTTTTTATTACGAACCGTAACAAAGATTTCTTTATTTAAATTAAATATACCTGGTATAACCGAAGCATAAATCTTTTTCTTGCTATAATCATAACTGCTATATGATAGAGTTGGTTGTAGTGCGCGTTGATCAAAGAAACCAAGGTTCACACCTCGTTCTAAAAGAGAACGATTTGGACCATAACGAACTAGATTTTCTTTTGGCTGACCATTTACAATATGCTTCGCTACCCAAGCCCCCTTGCCTATCCCGCTATTTTCAAAAAATTCGTCCAGTGAAAGATTATAATCAACACTAGCAGGTTTTGTTTTGTTCGTTCTTGGTGTATACACTCTAAATTTTGGTATAGAACCCAAATTTGTTTCTACTAATGTAGTAGAGGCATTTACATTTGATGCAAAATGCGACCAATCACCTAAATTTTCAAACTTTCCATCTTTCATTGTATATACATTCATTGTACTGGTAGGCAAGACCTCAATAGAAAGGGGTGCCCCTTGTTCTACCGCTTTTAATTCATCTAGTGTTAGAGAAATTTTTACATCCGCTTGACCTTCTATACTATCCATTAGAATTTCAGTTTTATTGTTTCCGCCTTTTGCTGTAGTTAACAAGTTGGCTTTATAACGATCTTGTGTCGCCTTAACAGTATTAATAATTTTATTACCTAATCGAATGTTAAAGTGAGGTGAAACATCCCCAGCAGACGCTGTACCCGTGTTTTTATATTCTAGATGGAAGCGCACATTTGCTGCTTTAGCTGAATCAACAGTTGTTGCTGTTGACCAATCAAAACTATTAGAGATGCTTTCTGTTTCCGTTTTTGTATTAGAGTAACCATATCCTACATTTAACGATCCTTTTCCTGAAGGTACAGGACCCACTGCCGATCCCTCAGCGCCGCCTTCAACCGCTAAACCAACATTAAAAGAATGTTGTACAGATAGACTTTTTTCCCAGCTCTTAGTACGTGATTCACCATTTGAATCTGTAATACTAGCAACCGGAGTAATATCGATACGTTTTACAGCAATTTGTAGATTTGGCACATTCGCGATCATGGGGTTAAAATCTGTATCAGAATCACTATCATAATGCTCCACTTCATAGCTATCTGTAAAAGGGTCTCCATCTGAGTTTGCACTCTTCGGATTTGTTATAAATCTCTTTTTTCCAAAGTCTTTCACTAGATCATATAACTGAGCTTCATTTTTTCCTGTCTTTTCATTAAATACAATTTTAAATCCTTTTTCTTCCACGTCATTAGGAATACCATCATCGTCCCAATCATTATTTTCCTGAGGTTCTTCCATAATCATGATTCCCTTTTTTCCAGAATCACCATAGATAATATTTTGTCCTTCCTTTAGATTGGTATCTTCTTGAAAGGTTTCCACTTTTCCGCCTTGTTCAGGCTTTGTTTCAGCTAAAGCAGGGGATGTTATCGTCAATGCCATAGTTAAACTACTTACTGCACCAAGTATTGGCTTTAATTTTTTCATCTTAGTTTTCCTCCATATTTCCTATACATGTTTGAACATCTACTAGTAAGATTGATTTCATAATATCTCACAAGTCTTTCATTTCCCTTTCGCAAATGTTACAAAAGTCTTTCACAATTTTTTTTTACTTTATTGATATAACGGGTTCCGTTGCAGAATGTCTTAACACATAGAAAGGTGAGAAAATTGCAGAAACAAATTTTACAAATTATTTCCTAACCAAACAAAAAGGCAGTTTTACTTTGCTATTTAATAAATTGTAAATCTGATAGGTGACAAAAATAAAAGGAACACAACTTTTTTAAAGTTGTGTTCCTTTTATTTATAAACTATTTAATTATAAAAGATAAAATCCCTATAATTACACATGCAATTCCGCTTAAGAATTGTCCCAGCCCCGCTGTTTCTCCTAAAATAAAGAAATTAAAAATATTTTTTCTTGT
>NZ_JAFEMR010000022.1:0-80662 GCF_016892495.1 Bacillus sp. RIT 809
GGACGTATTACCGATATTGATGATGTAATCTGTAACGTTCTAGGTTCTATAATTGGATATTCCATTTATAAAATCACTTTAAAATTAGCTGCTACATTTAACATTCAAGTATTAGATAAAACTAACTCTAAAGGTATAGAATTTATTGATAAATAAAAGTTTAAACCAGTTTAGGAATATACTAATAAAGCTACTAAAGACGTACGAGTAGAAAGTACGTCTTTTTACTTTTATAAATAATGCTTAAGGCTGATGGGAAATCACATTCCATATTTTATAAATTAAAGTAGCTATCGTATTTCATGTATGGTATGAACAGAGGCGAATATAATTTTCAAAGGTAAACAAGTATATAGGAGGACTCTAAATGGATATTCTATTTGTTATTCTACTTGTTATTCTTATAATTGTATTAATGCAAGGTAAGGAATACAAAGTGAATATTAATCGTATTTGGCTCATTCCGGCTTTGCTGTGCTTTATAACAATCCAGTCCATTATTCATATGAGACAATTAAATATATTGCACGTACTATTATTCGTTGCAATGCTCGGAATTGGATTGGGTCTTGGAGTTATTAGAGGAAAAGCTTTAACATTTCGATTAGATAGTGAAACAGGTCATGTATTACGAAAAGGAAATTGGTTAAGTACAATTATTCTCCTTGTTATTTTAGGTGCAAAGGTTTTGATTAAGCAAAGTATGTTTCCTGGCAGTACTCACCACACATTAATGGTTGTAACGAATGCCTTTTTATGTATCACATTAGGTACCGTAATTAGTAGACGCTATTATATTTGGAAAAAATATAATGAATTAACACAAAAAGCGTAAATACATTCGTCCCTTGTTTAACAACGCTGTGAACGGTAATACTAAATAATATTGAACTTTTACAACAAGGGATGATAATATGATATTCATTTACACGGATTTCGGCGGAACGCATACAACCTCGCTAGCTGCAGCTTATCATTTAAATAAATTACCAACTGATCGGAAGTTAACGAAAGAAGAAATTTTAAATGTAGAGTACTTTAATAAATTGAAAACAGAAGATATGGGGAAAATTATTTTTCATGGACAAGATGAATATGGGAATCCTGTATATACAATTGGATGTGGGGCATCAAAGGTCGTTGTACCTGCCATGAAGCATTTAGGAGAGATTCTGCAAAAACATTATCAAAACAATGATAAGATTATTTTTTCTAATACATCACCAACAGTTCCATTGCTAATGACTTTAGGCGGTTTGTTTTCTAGAAGATTTCATATTGATTTTATTGGTGTACCGTTACTCGTATGGGGAGCAAAAATTTGCTGTGATAACATCCAGCGGCTTGTCAGTTATACGAAAGAAGCGGGGCGAATGACGAATGATTATGTTGTTATTTTAGATAACGAAACATTTAAGTAATGTAATGTTAAAAGAAGACCGGGAAATTTTGTGGTTTTCTTTTTTTTTTGATAAATAGACAAAAAACATTCACATTTATTATCCATCTACTATAGCCAAAATAATAAAGTCCTGTTACTATTACAGGGGATATTCTCTTTTCGTAAGATAAATATATAGAAAAGTCAGAAAAGAGGAACAGAATAAGGGAGGAACAACATGAAGCGTGTTGCTTGGTTTACTGATAGTACAACTGCGAGTTTTACAACAGATGGTGATAACTTTGTTATCCCAATTGAAGTTATTATTGATGGAGTGTCTTATAAGGATTGTGAAGAAGGAGTTCATAAACGTCTTTATGAAGCGTTAAATGATGGAAGAACAGTTACTACTTCGCAACCTAACATAGGGGAAATGGTAGAATTATTTACTAAATGCAAAGAAGAATATGAAGAAGGCTTTGCAGTTGCTATTAGCGGAAAAGTAAGTGGGACCTATCAAAATATGAAGTTAGCTGCTGATATGGCAGGTTTCCCTTTAACTGTATTAGATAGTGAAACGACAAGTTATCCAATGGATGAACTTTTGAGAAAAGCTAAAACGTTATACAATGATGGTATGACTTTACAAGATATACATAAAACATTAGTAGATGAAAAAAGAAGGCCCTTTTATGTATTTCCAAAAAGCTTAAAAGGTTTATATGCAAGTGGTCGTGTAAAGGGAGTTCAATTTTTACTTGGAAGTTTATTAAGTGTCAACTTAATCTTAGAAGTAAAAGGCGGAGAACTTTTACTTGAAAAGAAAGTGCGTAAAATCCAAAAATGTAGAGACTACATTAAAAATGAGCTTGAAAAAGAATTACCAAAAGTACTTCATATGTTCTATGCTAACGATAAAGATGGAGCTGAAGAATGGATTTCAGATATTAAACAAGCATTCCCTGAAATGGATTTCAAGCTTTATCCATTGCCAATTTCATTTGCTGTACATGCAGGTGAAGGTACAATAGCAATTAGTTATTAAGAGTAAAACCCGTGAATAATTCGCGGGTTTTTTATTTTTTTCTATAACAAATATAAAGTATTCATTGAATCTACCCCATACTAAAGATAATTATATATAGATAGATAAAAGGATTTTCTATGATTAGAAAAGAAGTATTTATAAACAAATATTAAAATGGTAGTGATATTATGAAAATCGGTAAATTTGGAGAAAAAAATAATTTAAGTATAGATACGATTAGACATTATATGGATCTCGGGCTAATTATCCCCGAAAAAAAGGGGGGCCATTATTTTTTTGATGAGTATTGTCAAAAAGATATAGAGCTTATATTAGAGTACAAATGGCTAGGCTTTAATTTGAATGAAATTAAAGAACTTTTTCTTTATAAAAGTTTAGCAAAATCTATGAATTACGAAAAAGATACTTTTTACCAATCTTTATTTAAATTGAAATATGAAAAGATGGAACATGAAATAAAAATTTTAAAGGAAAGAAGAGATAAATTAAAGGCAGCGTTAAATGATTTATCTATAACAACGGAGATTTCTAATTCAATTTTAGGGATAGATTTAAGGGTACTTAATTTTCTTACATGTTTTAAGTGTAGCGGAAATTTAATTCTTCAAGATGGAATTATTAATAGCAATCAAATTATGGAGGGGAAATTAACTTGTGATTGCGGCGAAGAGTATGTTATTACTTCAGGGATTTTAACAGCAGGTAAATCGTTTGAAACGTCTGACAGGGCTTCTTTTGAAGATCCTATTTCAGATTATATCCATGAAACTGATTCTTCTTATTTGGAGAATATACATAGAGCAGGAGAATGGGCGAAAAAGAAATTAAAACAACTAGATTTAAATGACAAGGTACTGCTTGATATAGGATCGGGTTTTGGATTCTTTTTACGAAATATTTATGAAGAGCTGCCAGAAGATTGCTTATATATTGCTGTTGATCGAGATTTGAATAAACTTCTATTTTTAAAAGATGTAATTGAAAGAAGAAACTCCACAAGAAACATTCTTTTTATTTGCGCTGATTTTTTAAGTATACCTATTCAGAACCATTCTGTTGATATTGTAATTGATCAGTCTGGTACAAGTAATTACAGTTTTGAGAATGAAATCTTTTTGCTGCATGAATTAAATTCCCTTTTAAAACCTGATTGTTATTTATTAAGTTCATTTATTTTATTTAAAAATTTCAGCATAAATAGCCAAATTACAACTAGATTTCGAGATAATTTTACGTCTTCAAAAGTGAAGAGAGAAATCCAAAAGCTACAGTTTAATTCCATAGATGAAAGAACTTCAGAATATATAGAACGAGGAGGAAAATACGAGGATTTCTTTGTTCAAGGAGAAGAAATTTATACATATTCATTTTTCGGAAAAAGATGGGGTTAACCCCATCTTTTTTAATTTTTCTTTTAAAAGTTTTTAATACTAGCATATTGATATTGGGTTGACCCGAGAACTTACACTGTACGTAATACAAAGTTAAGCGGGAGGGAAAAGTTATGGAGAGTTTACGAATACAGTTACAAAATGAAAAAAGCAACCAAGAACTAAAAAATATTTGTCTCTATGTAATTGGGAAAACAATATCAATATTTGGTAGCTCTATTTATAGTTTCGCATTAGGATTATATGTTTTAAAAATAACCGGATCAGCATTAAATTTCGCAATTACACTCATTTTAGGAACGATTCCAATGATTGTTATGAATCCATTTGCCGGCGTAATCGCAGATAAGGTTGATAAAAAGAAACTAGTTGTTTGTATGGATCTACTAAATGGAGGCTTATTAATTGCTGTCTATATATTAAGCAGCAATTATGGACTAAACTTATTCATCATTTATGCTACTACCTTTCTTATGTCGGTATTTACAACATTCTTTGGAATAGGATTAGAAGCCGCAAAACCAAATATCGTCTCTAAAAAGAGGTTAATGAGTATTAACTCTATAAGTAAAATTATCGATTCTGTATCTTTAATTCTCGGTCCTATGTTAGGTGGCATCGTTTTTGCTGTATTAGATATAAAAACTTTTATAATTATAAATGGTATTTCATTTATTCTTTCGGGCATATCCATATTGTTTATTCACTTTAAATTGTTCGAGTACAGCATAAATGGTGGATGTTCAAAAAGAGAAATTAATTTTATTAAAGATATAAAAGAAGGGTTTTCTTACTTAATTGAAAAGGAAAGCTTAAAGAATACGTTTAGTATTTTAACTGCACTTAATTTCTTCCTAGGTTTTGCTGTAATCGTCCCACTACCATACATAATAAACACAGTTCTCAATCTTAGTTCGAAGCAATTTGGCATGATTCATGGAACTTTTCCAGTAGGAATGATAGTTGGTGCAATATTAGTAAAAAAGATAACTGATCGTTTTTCTTATTCCTATCTTTTGAAAAAATCAAGTTTTATGTTGGCAATTTTTATGATAATTTCAGGAATTCCAGTTTTATTCAAAAGTATTGAAGTGGATAATTTTGTATACGTTGCTATGTATTGCCTTATTATGTTCTTTTTAGGGATAATGATAGCACTAATTGATATTCCTTTAACTTATTTCATGCAAAAAGAGATTCCTGATGAATATAGGGGGAGGGTACTCAGTATTGGATTAAGTATAGGTAAAATGATGCAGCCAATAGCATTGGCATTATCAGGATTATTATTAAATTATATCCCTGCTTACACGCTTCCAATTACAGGAGGGATAGTATTTCTTATTTTGAATAAGGCTTATTCAAATAAGTTGAACTTAGAAATTCATTCAAAAGATTATAGTGTTGAACGTAATTAAATAATATTTTTAAATGTTTAAAAAGCACAGGGTATCATCCTGTGCTTTTTATCGTAATTCAGCTGTCTTTCTAATAACAATCTTATCAATATCATCTTCTTCATCACCAATAAATAATCCGCGTTCTTTTAAATATGTTTCAAAATATAAATCTGCTTCAGCACGTTCATCGTATGGCTTTACAGATAGAACGAAACCTAATTTATTTTGCTCTTCTAAATGAGAAGTAGAGATGTATGCCGGTACATTATGGCGTAAAAAGAGCTCTTTAACAGGAATGATCATATCTTTCATTAATTTTGATAACATGCCCATTTCAAACTCAAAATTAAAACGCTCTATACTAGATAAATCGGCGAATACTACACCAATAAAACCTGTATTAAATACTTCTTGATATTCTACTTCTTCATCACCATAAAAGTTCTTTTCGATTAAATAATTTATAAAGTAAGCAACGCCATCACTTTGTTCAAAAGGTTTTGTTGAAAGAACAAAGCCGATTTTCTTTTGTTTATGTAAATATACACATGACATGTGTGCGGAAATATTATGTTCTTTAAATAAAGCACTCGTTGCTCCAGATAGACCATCTAGTACGTGATGGACAATTTGAAGTTTTTTACGTGCGAAATAATAGGATTTCTTTTGTAACTCCAATGTATCAATAAAGACAGAGCCGATAAAGCCTGTATTTGAAATGATAGGTGTTTGCTTTTTTCTTCCTCTGCGCTTTGCTGGAGCCATTGTTAAAATCATCCCTTCATGTACGATTAAAATAAAAAGAACATTTGTTCGTATATTTATATTTTACTATTAAAACGCTCTAAAGTAAAGGGTTTTTGACGAAAAAAACAACAAAAAAGACACCTGTAAAAGGTGTCTTAAAAGCTGTAGGGAATAGGGTTCATCCCGACTATTTATATTAAGATACAGATACAATCTCTTCTGTATCTTCTACATCTAAATGACAGTCCATAGTACGAACATCTTGATCTTCATGACTTCCGAAATAAATAGTAATTTTCATATGTATCGCTCCTTTATTCTAGGAATACCTAAAATAATTACTAGTAATGTTAATATTTATTATATACCACTTTTTTCAATCCGACAATGTTATATCATTTTTAATTCTTTCATACTAAAACATGTAATATAAAAGTGTTAAAAGGGGTGTTTTCAAAGAATAAGTAAAATTCCTTATATGTTATATTTAATATAGAAGTTATTAAATTATTACTTTCTATGAAAGGAGCACGACTGATGAATTATCAAAAGTTACTTATAGATAATTTTACATATAAAACTACATATGTTGCTCGTCATGTGCAAGGGATGAGTGTAAAGAAAACGAAGGATTATATTGCCGTTAACTGTGGTTTACCTACAGATACATTTAATATTATTACTTTATTAAACAACAACTTAACGGAAGGAAACGAGGAATTATGTGCGGAGATAGAATACTTTAATCAAAAAGGGTTCCCCATGAGTGTTTGGTGTTGGGATGCAAAGCGAGAGAATACACTTAAGAACGAGTTACTAAAACTTAGATTAATAGAAGCAGAAAATAATATTGCAATGGTTGCAGATTTACAAACAATTCTTCCTACAATAGACATACCAGCAGGTTTTACAATACAAAAAGCAACTTCGCCGGTACAAATACAAAAATTTGGCGAAACATTAGCGGCTTTATTCGGTACATCAGCGGAAGGCTCTAATGTTCAATCATACTATAATCAAATTTCTTCTTTAGATTTATGGAATAGCGATGACATGAAACTATACTTAGGTCTTTATAAAGGTGAGGTAGTATCTGTTGGCTCTTTAGTATGTACGAAAGATAGTGTCGGTATTTATGATATTGCGACTAAAGAAGAAATGAGAGGACAAGGATTCGGCTCTACTCTGTTTAATTTCTTACTGCAAGAAGCTAAACAACTAAAAAATACGTATTGCGTATTACAAGCTTCACCTGATGGAATAAATATTTATAAAAAATCCGGCTTTCAAGTTGTAGGACAAATGACTGTTTTTGAAAATCGGCATTTATTTGAGTAAATCATCCAAGTCAAATTGTTTTAAATATAGGAGTTAACATACCGTTATGAAAAAAACATCTATAATTACAATCATTTGTTTCTTCACAGTAATAAGCATCTTTGTTTTTCAACAAGTAAATGAACATAATTATATAAAAGCTACTAATCAATCAAATTATATAAAAAACATTGCGCATAGAGGTGCTTCTGCATATGCACCAGAACATACAATAGTGGCTTATACATTAGGACAACAATTAAAAGGTGACTATATAGAAATAGATCTCCAAATGACAAAAGATGGACATTTAATAGCTATGCATGATGAAACATTAAACCGTACAACAAACGGTATGGGATTAGTTAAAGAACATACATTAGAAGAAATAAAGAAACTAAATGCAGGATCTTTTTTCAATAAAAAGAATTCCAATTTAGCAAAGGAAGAATTTGAAGGTGCTAAAGTTCCAACACTAGAAGAAATTATTGAAACGTTTGGACATAATGCTAACTATTATATCGAAACAAAATCGCCAGATGAATATCCTAGAATGGAAGAAAAACTATTAGAAATTATTAATCACTACCAAATAAATGATAAAGTTATTATTCAATCATTTAGTGAAGAAAGTCTGCGAAAGATTCATAATTTAAATGCCAATATACCGCTAGTACAATTATTATCATATAAAAAAGCAGTTCAATTAACAGAATCAGAAATAGAAAAGTATAAAACATACTGCATAGGTCTTGGTATGAATTACAAATATATTGATGCAGCCTACGTAAAAAAAATAAAGAATTATGGATTAGAAGTTCATCCATTTACAGTAGATAATGAAAAAGATATGAAAAAGTTAATTTCTTGGGGCGTCGACGGGATGTTTACTAATTATCCAGATCGTTTGGATACACTTATGCCTTAAAGAAACAGAAATAAAAGGAATCCAAAAGCTTGGATTCCTTTTATTTTTCTTCCATTCCATGTCCTTAGTGCAAAAACAAAATATTCAATTCACTACATAGAATATCAAAAAAAATTAGAAAGTAACCAAAATACAATTAATTTTTCCTTTGTTTTTTATATTTTTTTGATACACTGACTACGAGAGGAATACCGATTAACGTCGGTAAAAACCAAAACCATATAGGCGGCAGTAAATTAATAATGGGAATATGAATTCCGATGTTTACTAAAAGTGCGGTAACGGCACCGATATAGGAGCCTAACATACCTCTAATATGGTGATGAATCCAATTTTTCCAACGCTTTTTTCCTGCAAGATAGCCATAAATCGCAAATGAATAAGAGAAAATTGCTACATAAAATAAATATGCGATTTTATCCCAATTTATAATAGACAATATAATTGCAGTAAGAGTTATTACAACATAGGATGCATGATATATTTCGCCCCATTCCGTATGTTTCCCTTTCTTTTTTTGAGCAAGCATAGCTACAATTCCCGTAATTAAACATATGGTTCCAAATAATATGTGAATGGTCAAAAGAATATTGAAAATGCTCATAATAATTCCTCCTTTTTATTTTTATAGTATTGCAGTATAGGAGAAAAGTTGAATAACATTGTTAGTTCGACTTAATATATTGAAATAAGGGTATCTTTTGTGCAAGCGCTAAAGATTGACGGTGATTCTTATAAAGAACTCATTTTATTAGGACACGAGATGAGATTGTGGTAAATAAGATATAACAAAAATCCTCTTTACATTAAAGAGGATTTTTGTTATTCCATCAACTCACTAATCAATTCACTTAATATGTAAATACCTTGAGTAAATTGTTCAGGGGAAGCATAGCCATACGATAAACGAATGTACTGATCTGATTTCTCTTCATAAATTCGTCCCGGATTTAAAAGAATTCCCTTTGATAATGCTTCTGAAAACAGTTTTTTCATCGGAATGTTAGGTATCACCCTTAGCCATATAAAAAATCCGCCGCTAAGAATATCCCACGTGGCAATATCTGCACAATACTTATTTAAGGCTTGTATCATTATTCGTCTTCGCTCTTTTAGGTGAATCCTTACGTTTGCTACGTGCTCCTCATAAAAACCGTTGATTAACCATTCTGCAGCAACTCTTTGAGATAAAGAACTTGATCCATAGTCATATAGAAGTTACTTTGAGTATTATATATTTAGGTGTGTTCCCGACAGTACTTCCATATATTACATTAGCATATATTACATCTCATTCCAGTGCTTCTGAAGCAACAAGTTCTTTATATTTAACACCAGTAGCTGCATGTATTATCGCTTGGATATGGTTAGGTGAGGTGCCAACTTTTGTTTCGATAGTTGGAGGGGGAATTACTATATTAGGGGTTATAATTACTCATTTAAAAAAGATAATTATAAACAAATCGAGAGCGGAAAATATCTATAATAAATAGCATTAGAATTAGATGAAAAAGAATTTATTCAAGACTTTATAAAATAAATACTATGAGGTGATGTCGAAAAAGGGAATCATTTCACTACGTTGAATATAAAAGATAAATTCTCTTTTTAAAGGAGCTTAAAATAGTGAACGTCCAATTAAAAATTGTTACGAGAGAAAATTGGGAAGACGCATTGAAATTACAAGTTAAAGAAAATCAAATGCAATTTGTTCCGGCAGTGGCAGTATCACTTGCTAAAGTATACATAAAACCAGATGGTGAAAATGTCGAATATGTTCCATTCGCTATATATGATGGCGACCTTATAGTTGGTTTTATTATGCACGCTTATGTACGAGAATCAACAGATATGTATTGGATTAACGGATTTATCGTTGATGAAAAAGAGCAAGGAAAAGGATATGGAAAAGCAGCATTAAAGGAAATCATTAACTTAATAAAAAATAACTTTAAAGAGTGTGAGGAAATTAGATTAACTGTCCATAAAGATAATATTTCTGCAAAGAAACTATATGAAGGTTATGGTTTTAAACCATTAGGAAATGTATATGACGGTGAGGAAGTATATCGCTTATTGTTGTTGAAATAAAGATGTACTGTTTTGAATAAAGTTATATCGTGTATTTATAGTGAAAAGGAAAAGAACATCTAGAATTGAAAGATCGATTAAGAAACTGTTTAGAAACAATAAGTTGTTCCGTTTTAGATCCAAATTGCGGAGAAGTGGTGTTACTAAGTCATATAAATTATTGCAAGCAGAATTCATACAATTATTTAAACATTTTATTATAAAACAGTATTTATATATACTTAAACTATCATTAATAAAAACATCATGGGAGGAACTAATATGAAAGAAAGTAATAAAAAGGAGTTGTCACTAGAGCAACGTGAAGAATTACTACAAACATTGAAAGATCGTTTTGAGAATCATATGAACCGCCATAACGACCTAGAATGGACTAATGTTCAAGAAAAGCTGGATGCTAATACTGAAAAATTGTGGTCACTCAATGAAATGGAAAGAACTGGTGGCGAACCTGATGTTGTTGATTTTGATAAAGAAAAAGGCGAATACATTTTTTATGATTGTTCAGCAGAAAGTCCTAAAGGTCGTAGAAGTGTTTGTTACGATCTTGAAGCGCTAGAATCAAGAAAGAAACATAAACCAGAAAATAACGCTATTGATATGGCAACTGACATGGGTATTGAACTATTAACGGAAGAAGAATATCGGGCGTTGCAAAATCTTGGGAATTTCGATTTGAAGACATCGAGTTGGGTGCAAACACCTTCTGATATTAGAGAACTTGGCGGTGCCCTTTTTTGCGATTATCGCTTTGGACACGTCTTTGTGTATCACAATGGGGCAGAATCTTACTATGCCGCAAGAGGCTTTCGTGGTTCGTTAAGAGTCTAAAATTTGTACAGGCAGGTAAATTTGAAATAGAGAATAGATTTGCTTAGGGAAAAGTAGTGATTGCATACTTTAGCTACGGCTTCGATTTTGAGGCCGCAAAGAATAGGGCTAATCAAACCTTATTGTAAAAGAATGAATCAGCTAAAAATATTAAGAGTATGTTTCGATGATTTATTTTCATAAACATACTCTTTTTTAGAATCGTTTATCAAGATTATTAGTTTCAATTAAATTGTAAACTAGAACATGTAAAATGTTATCTTCCAGTTATTAATAATGTTCATCCATATGAAGCACCTCTGATTTATATTATCCCGCTTTTAAATGACAATTTTTGAGCAAGTATAAAGTGAATGATTAGGAGGAATACAAAATGAAAAGTAAATTCCATCATATTGTACGAGCTATCATGATAAAAGATGAAAAATTACTAGTTGCTGAATACATAGGACATCACTATTTTTTACCCGGTGGCCATGTTGAAATTGGAGAATCAGCAGAGAATGCACTACTAAGAGAGTTACGAGAAGAACTTGGAGTAACTTGCAGTGTAAAACAATTTTTAGGCGTCATAGAAAATCAATGGCAAGCCAAAGAAACCCTTCATCATGAAATTAACCACATTTTTGAAATAGATTCAAATGAGTTAAAATCAGATTTTACTCCAATATCTAAAGAGTCCCATTTAGCATTTCACTGGATTGATTTTAATAAAGAAAATATAAACTCCTATACAATAATGCCAACACCTTCCGTAAAAGAATTACTAGAAAGAAAATTAAGTGATGAACTATTAACTTGCTGGATTAGTAACTTTTAATTATCTCTATTTATATTAATTCCGTCCACTAAAAGAATGTAAAGAAAATAGGCTCATAAACAAGGTACATCACCTAGTGTAAAGTCATATTTTGTTGATGTACGCATTTAGTCTATAGCCTTATTTCTACTTTATTTTTAAAAGTAAATAAACTTGAAAATTTGGACGGAATTCACATTTGTAAATGGAGGGTTTCATAATGAATGAGTTTCAACAAGAACTACAAGCATTAAACCTTAATGCTTATCAACCTGGTAATGTTGTTTATTGGGATCAGCAACAAAATCAATATCCATATTACTACATTCAAGACGATGCACGTCGTTGTGGCGGATGCGGTGGCGGCGGACGTTGTGGCGGTTGTGGTGGTCGCTGTGGTGGTTGTGGCGGCGGACGTTGTGGCGGTTGTGTAGGTTGTGTAGGCTGCGTTGGTTGTTTCAGCTGTTCTAATTGCTGGAGCTGGTGGATTATTTAAGTACTATAGATCAATAATATTTCACATGAAAGAAAAGTGCCTATGCAAAGTTATACTGTATTGAAACTTTTCTTTCATGCTGTCATTTTTATATGTTTTAGGGGGATATTTATTTGTACAAATATGAAAAATTAATTTCATGGGTAGAAAACATTAAAGAGACAAATCAAAGTTCTGCGGCAGCACTTTGTATTATTAAAGATAATAAGATTGTGCTCGAGCATTATAGTGGAACGCATTCAAATATTTCTACTAGTAAAAAAGTAAACATATCTTCACAGTTCAATGTCGCTTCCGCAAGAAAAAGCTATTTAGGATTAATGGTAGCTTATGCAGTTTATGAGGGGAAAATAAAATCTCTTGATGACGAGGCAGTAAATTATTTAAAAAAACCTGATCCTTCATTACTCGGTAAAACAACGATAAGACATTTAGTAACTCATTCACACGGTTTAAATGAAACTAATGATGGGACAGTTTTTCGTGAGTTTGAGCCGGGACAAGCTTGGGCGTACAGAGATATTAATGTAAGAATGGTGACGCAGCTTATTTATCAACTGTATAATAAGAGTTTTCCTGAACTATTAAAGGAGCGTGTATTCATACCTGCTGATTTCAAAGAAACTGGATGGAGAATAAAGAAAGATGATAATTTAGTTAAGGTTGTTGTAAATCCAAATGAAGATGCCATAGATAGTGTTGGTACAGTAGATGACGGCTCCGAGAAAAATTTGTTTGTCTCTGCGAGAGAATTTGCATACTGGGGGAACCTGCATTTAAATAACGGGTTTTTAAATGGTAAACAAATTGTCCCAAAAGAAGTTATAGCACTTGCTACGAGCTTACAAAGTCCAGAGTATACAAATAAAGAACTACCTCAAAACGGGTTGTTTTGGTTCATTCAAAATGAACCTGCTTTATTTAGTGAACTTGGTGAGCGAGTTCCTAAAGGTTCCTATCAAATATTAGGAATTACAGGACCAACGATATTAGTCATTCCAGAATATAATGTCGTCGTTGCTAAAATGTACAATAAAAGATACAACTATGGTGGGGATAATTATTTATATTATTTACGTGAATTTAGCAATTTAGTCGCTGATACATTTAGTAGCAGTAAAAATAATATGGTTAGGGCATAACTACTCCTATAATAAAAAGGAGTGAACTTTAATGAAAAATGAAGTGAATAAAAATAAAAAGCAAAATATAAAGGATGTAAACACAGAACAAAACGCGATTTATAGTGATCCGAAAGATGCAGCTAATATGCAAACTGTACCGCAGCCGAAAGACTTTGAGGAAATTGAATATTAATTTTCTCTCCGACTTATTTATGAAAGAAAAATACGTCTTAAGTCTCATCACTTTCAGCAAATTATTTGATAACATATGTACATAAGCATTCGAAAATGTCTTATCTTAACAAAGCTTTCTTTAAATGCTGTATATAACCTACAAAAAGGCACTTCTTGATGAAGTGTCTTTTTGTGTAAGCTAACTTAATTTCCATTTTCCGTACAGTATCTTGCAATTTATTATGGATATACTAACTGTGAAAATTCATGTCATGATAAAAGAAGGGGACAGTTAGCATGAAACAAACATCTATAAATCCGTTGCTAATTGTTCTAGGTACAATCATTGTTCAAATTGGCCTAGGAACAATTTACACATGGAGTTTATTTAATCAACCCCTTGTAAGTAAGTTTGGATGGAACCTCAATTCAGTCGCGATTACTTTCTCAATTACGAGTTTTTCTTTATCATTCTCAACTCTATTTGCAGGAAAGCTACAACAAAAATTTGGACTTCGCAAACTGATCGCTACTGCAGGAATTGTTTTAGGACTCGGTTTAATACTTAGTTCACAAGTTTCCTCATTACCATTACTTTATTTATTAGCCGGTGTTGTCGTTGGATATGCTGATGGAACAGCATATATTACATCACTATCTAATTTAATTAAATGGTTTCCAAACCGTAAAGGGCTTATTTCTGGTATATCTGTTTCAGCATATGGAATGGGGAGCTTAATCTTTAGATATGTAAACGGAAATCTTATCGATAGTCTTGGTGTATCACAAGCATTTTTATATTGGGGTATTATCGTCTTACTTTTAGTATTAATCGGATCGTTCTTCTTACGTGAAGCAATTGTAAGTAACACCGCAACTGAAACATTACACAATGACTATACTCCGCGTGAAATGATGCGAACGAAACAAGTATATTTCTTGTTTTTCATGCTATTTACATCCTGTATGGGTGGTTTATATTTAATCGGTATGGTAAAAGATATTGGAGTACAACTCGTTGGACTTAGTGCAGCAACCGCTGCTAACGCCGTTGCAATGATTGCAATTTTTAATACGATTGGTAGAATCATTCTCGGAACATTATCAGATAAAATAGGTCGATTAAAAATTGTCTCTGCAACGTTTATTATTATTGGATTGTCCGTCTTTACTTTAAGTTTCATTCCACTAAATTACGGGATATATTTTACTTGTGTAGCAAGTGTTGCCTTTTGCTTTGGTGGTAATATCACAATATTCCCAGCAATCGTCGGGGATTTCTTCGGATTAAAAAACCATAGTACAAACTACGGGATTGTTTACCAAGGTTTCGGTTTTGGTGCACTTGCAGGATCATTCATTGGAGCACTACTCGGCGGATTTCAGCCAACTTTCATTACAATCGGTGTTCTATCTGTTATATCTTTCGTTATCTCTATAGTAATCCGCCCTCCAAATGCAGAAAAGAAGAAGGAAATCAAATCGTTAAATCGAAAAATAGCTTAATGCTAAGAAAGAGTCCTTATACTAGGGCTCTTTTGCTTTACAAAAAAATGTATAAATAATGGATGACATTCAAAAAATCTAATTTTATCCTTGTACTTATTTCATAATTTAACATTAAAGAAGATAGGACATTCCGATTATTAAATTGAATAAATAATGTAAAGGGGCGTGATAGTTAAAATGCAAATAGTAAAGCAATGGGTACAAGAAGATAGTGATTACATAAGAGAAAAAGTAATTGAATATAACCAAAAACAACTTTCAAATGAAGAAAAAACACCTTCAGAAAAGATTAGTTTTATAGTGAAAAATGAAAAAGAAGAAATAGTAGGAGGGATAACGGCAATCACATTTTGGCACCATGTACATGTTGACTTCCTATGGGTTTCTGAAGAATACAGGCACGAAGGTTACGGAAGCAATTTAATGAATCTTATTGAAGAATTTGCAATTAAAAAAGAATGTAGGCTAATTAAATTAGATACTTTTAGTTTCCAAGCCCCTAATTTTTATAAGAAGCATGGGTATAAAGTGATAGGGGTAAGTGAAGATCATCCTAAAGGACATAATCATTACTATTTAGAAAAAAGGTTGTAAAAAACGTACTGAATTGAATTTATAGTTGCTATTGTTTGATATTCTTTAAACGAATCGATTATTTTAACATATAGAGGGCGTATTTTGATTAATTTTTTCAAAGCACGTTCTTTTTCTTTTGTAAGTTTATGTTTTGTGAGTTTATGAATAGAAATTCATTTCCTTTTGTGAATAAAAACAATTTAATGATAGAATGAAACGAAGACAGAAAATTCTTATCATTAAAAGGGGTTACATATGAAAAAAGTAAATGTTACATACGCGCTTCTATATGATGAAACTCATGAAAAGCTATTAATGGTTAAAAACAAAGGGAAAAATGGTTCTTATTACACTTTACCAGGTGGAGCAGTTAAATTCGGTGAAACGTTAGAAGAGGCAGCAATTCGTGAAGTGAAAGAAGAAACAGGGCTAGATATATCCGTAAAAGGGGTTTGTTCCATTAGTGAAGCCTTTTTTGAGGAGAGAGGACATCATGCAATCTTCTTTAATTTTTTAGGAGAAATAATCGGAGGGGAAATCTGTATATCACGGCCAAAAGAGATTGAAGAGATTACCTGGATGGAATTGGATTCAGCAGAACCTTATTTACGTATACCAGAACACTTAAAAAGCCTTTTACAAAAGAAAGAAACAGTTCCTTATATTTTTAATGGAACTATTATTCATCAATCTTCATAAAGATAGTATTTCATTTAAGGCGGGGGAAAAATGGAGTTTATCGTTAATCACAAACACTTTACACAAGCTCTTTCAGAAGTAAGTAAAGCTATCTCAGCAAAAACTTTAATTCCTATATTATCCGGAATTAAAATAACAGCAGATCAATTTGGAATTACTTTAATCGCAAGTAATTCGAATATTTTCATTGAAAAATTCATACCTATTTCAATTGAAGACGAACAAATTGCAACTATCTTTAAAGCCGGAAGTATTGTTGTACCTGCAAAATATTTCATTGAAATTATTAAGAAAATGCCAAGTGATATAGTAATAAAAAGCATGAATAAGCAAATGATTACAATTCAATCTGATGAAATTACTTTAAACTTGAATGGACTCTCGGCGAACGACTTTCCAAATGTACCATTTATAGACGAACATGCAGAAATACAAGTAGAAACGGAACAGTTGATTGAAATCTTTAAACAAACTGTCTTTGCAGCAGCTAAAAATGAATCTAGACCCGTTCTTACTGGCGTACATTTCGTTATTGATCATAACAAATTAATTTGTGCTGCTACTGATTCGCACAGACTGGCTTTACGTGAAATAACCATTTCTTCACATGCGAAATTGAATTGCGTTGTACCAAGTTCCACTATTAGTGAATTACTAAAATTAATGAACAGTAATTCAAATTTAGTATACATATATCTTTCAGAGAGTCACATTATCTTTAAATTCGGTACAATTACATTGTATTCAAGGCTTATTGAAGGGAAATATCCTAATATATCCGGCCTAATTCCAAATGAATCCCAAACGGTTATTAATATAGATAGAAAACAGATTTTACAAGGTGTAGATCGGTCAAGTTTATTAGCTAGTGAATGGGCAAACAACAACGTTAACTTAGAAATCATTGACGAATCCACAATACAAATCTCTTCTAACGCTTCTCAGATTGGTAAAATATCCGAGACACAACAAATAGATGCTATTCAAGGTGAAAAGCAATTAAATATATCTTTCGATGGACGATATATGGTCGATACTTTAAAAGCAATAAAAGAAGATAGAGTTACTTTAAGTTTTGGCGGTTCCATGAGACCGATATTAATTGAAGCAGGTGAACAATCTGCAGCAGTATATTTAATATCGCCTGTTAGAACTTATTAAGAACAAATGAAGGAATTAAAAAATGTACAAGCACACTTTATGTTTTATAAAAAGAAATGAAGAAATACTTATGCTAAATAGAGAATACGATCCTGTAAAAGGATTATGGAACGGTGTAGGAGGGAAGATAGAAAAAGGAGAAACACCGTTAGAAAATGCAATTCCAGTAGATATAAGAGAACTCCAAAATAAGTGAATTAACAAAAAGCGAACCTATTTAATATAGTTCGCTTTTTGTTATGATTATACTTCTCGCCACCAATCTGAAGTAGGATAATCTTTAGCTTTCAACGTAATAGATTCACCTATTTGCGGCGTTGCAATATTAACCCCTAAACGATTTGCTTCTTTCGTAACTCGCTCAATTGGATCACTCCATTCATGTAATGATAATGTAAAAGCACCCCAATGAATAGGAACAAGCAATTCTCCTTTAACGTCAATATGAGCTTGTACTGTTTCTTCTGGCAACATATGAATTGCAGACCATCTCGTATCGTATTGCCCGCATTCCATTAAAGTAAGATCGAATGGACCGTATTTATTACCAATTTCCTTAAAGTGCGGAGCATATCCACTATCACCACTAAAGAAGACTTTCGTTTCTTGACCAAGGATAACCCATGAACACCATAACGAACTATCTCTATCTGTCATACTTCGTCCAGAAAAATGCCTTGCAGGTGTACAAACTAATTTAATATTATCAAACGTAATTTCATCCCACCAATTATGCTCACTAATTTTACTAGGTGAAACACCCCATTTAATAAGATAACGCGCAACTCCAGTCGGAACATAAAAGTGCTTTGCACGATCTTTTAACTGCATAATACTTTTGTAATTTAAATGGTCATAGTGATTATGCGAAATGATAATCGCATCAATTTCCTGAAGATCTTCACGTTCTAAAGAAAAAGTACCACTATAACGTTTACTATTAAAAACAGGGAATGGGGAAGAGGCATCGCCAAACATAGGATCTAATAACAGCTTTTTACCTTCTATTTTTAAAAGAGCAGCAGAATGTCCAAACCATGTAACACTATCTAAAGACTCATTATCTTTATTCGATAAAACAATAGGTAAATTCTTTATAGGTCGCAACTTTGTTTTTATTTTAAAGTAATCAGTCATTAAACCTATAATATCTTTTGGTTTAAAACTTACATCAGTATGAATTTGATTTATATATTTCTTTTTCATTAGTTCTCCTTTTTACGTTTAACAATATACGTATGTTGTTATTCTAGCTGTTATTAGTGTAAACTATATCGTTTTACCTTTCATCTTTAATACAATACATTTCATAAATTCTTCAAATTTATTATTTATATATATAAAATAGAATTCATTTAGCAGCAGCTAAAACTAATATTATGTGTTTGTAAATTGTTTTGTTTAAGTAAATTCTTTCTCATACACAACAAAGAACGTACGTTTCGTTATACGTTATAGAAGCAGGTAGGTAACTAATTATCCAAAGGAAGGAGAGTCTATAAATGCTTGAAGAAAGAAAAAAGAAGTCAAAATGTAAACTATCAAAATCTGAAATGATTCAGCTTTATACAAAAGGGAAGAGCACCTCAGAAATAGCTGTACTTGCCAATGTGTCTGCTGGATATATTCGTATGGTTTTAAAAGAAAAAAACGTGCCCAGACGAGCTATAGGTAGTTGGAAGAGAAAGTATGATTTAATAGAAGATTATTTTAAAACTTGGTCAAATAACATGGCTTATATTTTAGGATTTATAACAGCAGACGGTGTTATACCAAAAGAAAATCAATGTGTCAGTATCTCGCAAAAAGAAAGTGACATTCTAAACGATATAAAAAAAGAATTAAACACAAACCAGCCGCTTTATCAAAACAAAAAAACAGGCGTATATATGTTAAACCTCAATAGTAAAACAATTAAAGAAGATCTTATGAATATTCACGGAATCAAGCCTTGTAAATCATTTACTGTAGAATTTCCATTCGTACCAGATGAATATCTGCATCATTTTATTCGAGGGTATTTTGACGGAGATGGTTATGTCAATTATGAAGCATATACAGTAAGTTTTGTAGGAGGATCATATAATTTTATGAACTCTCTAAACCAAGTTCTGCAAAATTACAACTTAAATTCTAACCTTTTAAATCAAAATACACATTATCGTGTCATGCTGACTGGGAGAAAATCAATTCAGCTTTTTGCAAATTGGATTTATAAAGACAAAGATATATATTTGCATAGAAAATATGAAACATTTCATAAAGAACATGTAAGTTTAGAACAATTACAAGATCGAAAATTAAAAAGAACTCAAGCTGCAGTTATGCAAAGAAAAGAAAACTTCCTTAAAGATTATGAGAAAAACAAATGTATTATTACCGCATGTTCAAATATAAAAATTAATGAATTAATATTTAAACGTTGGATAAAAAATGATAATCAATTTAAAAAAGAATATGAACAAATTAATTTGGCATATACAAATAGCAATAACACAATATAAAATTCTAGATAACCTTAGTATAGGTATTAAGATAGCCATACTAAGGTTTTTAATTTGAGATTATTAAAGGGCACTTATTTTTATTTATAGAACATAGTAAATACATAGATTTTACAATTAACTTATTTAAAAAGGAGGGATGTAATGATGCTTGCTAATAATACTCCAGAGAAAATACTATAAACAGCTTAGGAGACTAAAATGATTTCATCTGGAGATAATTCTCCAACTATAAAAATAAGTGAAACAAATCTTCAATATTTACTTGTGATGCTGCATCTTGTTATAGGATCCAATGCTATAAAAACGAAGCTAAATTGGACTAACGAGGAATTCGAAAAACAAATGCACGCATTAGAACTAGGAGGTTTATTGAATGAGACAGAAGGGAGTTACTATCCAACATGTATGGTTATAACAGCTAATGAAGGAGAAAAACTGTATAACCTATGTGAGCCTCTAATTAAAACTGCACTTAACATAATTGAAAAGCATTCTAATCAAATTGATGCTATGTCTAAAAGAATCGAGACATTTAATCATTTACCTAAAGAATCGTACAGTCTTTTACTATATAGTGGTGTGTTATTAGATTTTGGACAAATAATTAACATTGAAGAAAACTATTCAGAAACAGAACGGCCTTTGAAAAACAATAAAAGATATTATTATGCGATTCTAGAACAAGAACAAACAGACAAAGAGTCCTTTGGAATGTATGGTAATACGTATTTGGATTTAGGGGAATATCAAATTGGTCTTTATGGAAACACTCGATATACAACTTTGAATTTAATAACTGCGAATAAAGAAACGTTTGAAGAGTATTTTCACGATGCTATTACTGATATTAATTATACAAAAAACAATTAGTTAAAAATTTTGTAGCGGCAGATAGACAAGTAGACTTAAATTTAAATTTATTATACAAAAAATTAGGCTTGTATAAAAATTCGCAATCAATTATCCCAGTGTTTAAAGCCAAAGACTTATCTATACTTAACGAAATCGCGAACACAATCAGTAAAGATTTGATCTTATTATGTAAAGAAAATGAGAAACCTTTAAAAGAATACTTTGCAAGCAGCAGATACTCAAAAGAAATAACTTACGAAGAATTTTTTATTTGGTGGTATCACTTTTTCTATACAAAAATAACTGAAGAATTAATAAAACAAGGCATAATTAGTATCAGCACTCAAGAAAATCAAACATATATAATCTATTAAATACCTAATTTTATAAATATAAGCAGCGTATTATAACTCCACATATGTAGCAGAAGGATATGTGAAAAATCATTTGTAAAATAGATAGTCATCTAAAATTAAACATGAAGAAAATACGATATAAATAGGGGAGATGCACATTGCAAAAGAAATTTATCAATCCGGAAACTTTGCCAGCAACTTTCGGTTGCTCACATGTAGTCGAAGTTAGTAACGCTAAACGAACAATTTACATATCTGGACAAGTAGCGATTAATGCTGATGGTCATATAGTCGGGAATGGAGATTTAGGTATACAAACGCGCCAAGTATTTGAAAATATTAAAGTAGCATTAGAAGCTTCAGAATTAAATTTTAATGATGTAGTAAAATTAATATTTTTCTTGACGGATATTTCTCAAATGGCCATTGTTAGAGATATTCGAGATCAATACATCAACACAAACAATCCACCAGCAAGTTCAGTTGTAGAAGTTAACAAATTGATTAACGATAAATTATTAATCGAAATCGAAGCAATCGCTGTAGCAAACTAATTTTAAAAACTTATTCTTAATCATATCAACGCAATTCGTTCACTTTAAACGAATTGCGTTTTTTATTAACTAAAATATAAATTATACACGGAAACATTCTTATCAATAACACAACATGAACAACTTAAAATAACAAATAACCACACAATCTACAACACATTATGAACCAAATTAAAAAGGGGAGCCTAACAATCATAACTAACATATAATAAATTTATTGCTTTTTACTAGTTAACATAATATATATTATACGAAGTTGTATAGAGTAAGTGTTTCTCTGTATCAAAAACCAAGTAAACTATACTTAATGAGATGAAGGGGAGATTTTTAATGAGATTTATACTAAATCGAACTTAAATGCTTTTTTACGTTTTTATCACTTAATTTATATTTAATCCGTTCATAGCAAATCCGAACTTAAAATTCATGAATCGTTCTATTTACAAACACAAAAAAATTTTACGTAACAATATATTTAAAACAAAAATTTAAAATCGATTAAAGTGTTTTTATTACTAATAAATTTCCCACTGATTGATCTATCATTTTTAGCTACATATATGATTTGCTACATGTTACATTATTTTTATTTATTTCATATCATCGCTTGACTTTTATTATAATTGCTATCTTTTAATTTAGTTAACATAATTAAATATTATTAAAACAAAAATCACCCTAACTGTTAGGATGATTTTTTAGCACTTAAACATATATACACCAATAAATTGAGTCCTTTTCCCTATTTAAACATAAGTAATGCTCTAAATTGTTATTTTAATAGCAATCCCAATTGTAAATAATATTGGAAAAATCTAGGTTCAACAAATCTTCCTTGCGTATAAAGAAATTAGCAACACCAGAATCTCCCCACATAATATTTAATGAATCATCTGTATCGATTTGCAACAACAATATATCATGTTGTTGGTATTTTTCTTCCCATTCCCTCGGATCTGTCTGTGTAAAGAATGGATACCCGCCAATTTTATGCCCTTGATCTTCGCATAAATCATCATACAGTTCGCCTAATTCTGTTTTATTTTCTTCATCAACAATTTCTTCCCAATCAATGTTTTTATTAAAAATCTTTTCAAATCGATAATCTCTTGATGTTACTGGTTGATAATCCAATTCAAACTTTAGTTTAGCTGCTTCAGGTATGATAAAATGCTCTAAATCTAAAGTGTTTAAATAACTAAAATCAGTAATAACCTTAGTTAAATCTTCCGTTATTGTAGAATGATAAATGATTCGAAAGTCTTTTTGGATTGTTGGATGATCAAAATCTGCTCCGTAAAGCTCATCTTCAGCACTTACGAAAAATTGTAACATGCCCTTTTGAGGCATATATTCAATATGCGGAATTTCTTCAAGGTTTAACTGCGCAAGTAACATCATAGGTTGGCCATTAGAATCTTTAGGATGCTCTTGATTTATAGGTAAATACGGATATCCACCAAACTTACTTTCAAAAAGGGTTGTCTCTGCTTGCGTTCCAGACACTTTAATATACGATTTCACACTTTCTTCTAAAATACTACGATACTGTTCTAGTTCTTTCGGAATTTGAAGTTGATACGTATTTTTCACAGCTTTTACCTCCCTTTAGTAATGAATTGAAAACACCTAACTTAATTATATAGCAAGAGATAGCTTGATTGAAAATTGTTAAAAATCCGTTTTCACCCTCATTTTTTGCGCACTTGGTGGACAAAGTAAATTATGTTCTATAACTTTTTTATTTATAGTTCGAATTAAATCCGCTGCTTCTGCTGTATTTGTATTTTCTTTTAGTTTTTCTTTTAAATCGTCAATTTCTTTTGAAAGCTCAATCCACCTAGGTAAAACATGATTATTTGCCAAAGTTCTATACAGTTGCTTTTCAGGATTGTACGAAAGGTCTTTATCAAGATTAAGAGGTTTCCCTTTACCAGGTAAATCATTAAAAGCTCCTTTCTTTTCTGCCTGTTTAACAATAGAACTAATATGATCCTCATACGTGAATGACCAAACTTTCTCATCTTTCACTAAAATTTCTTGTTTTTTTAGCTTTTTATCTAGTTCATCTTGATTCATAGATTCATTCCTCTTTTCATTTTATTTTTATAGTGTTGTTTTTGAATGTTTTAATGCTTTCAACCCATCAAATAACTTTTCTCGCCACCAAACGCCGCCATGACCACCTTGAAACTCTTCATAAGTGATTTGGTATCCCTTATCTTTTAAAGCTCTATATAAGCGCTTATTAGCCGTTAAAAGAGGTTCGTTTTCAAGTTATCCTGCTGTTATATGAAATTGAAGATGAAATGTATACTGATTAGCCGATGTAATAAGAAGTCCTTGAAGGTGTGAAGTGCGAGAATAATCATGTGGTGTATAAAGATGAATCTTACGTGTAGTATTTAAAATTGAAATATAGAAAGAATATGTTTCAAACTTACTGTAATTAGAGCCTTGCTACATTTTATTTGTAATAAGGCTCTTTAAATTTGTTTAATTCTTATTGCACTAACGCATCCTTTTAAATCGGTTATTTATTAGAAAATTTATCAATTGCTTGAATAGCTTGTTCCAACGCTTTTATTCTTCTTTCTAAAAGTGTTCTTTGGGGACTACCAGCCTTTGACTTATCATAAAAGTTCTTGATTGATGGCAGCAAACCAGTAATGACATTACGAGCTTCTGCTAACTCTTCCAGGGTGTAATGATGGGTTCTTTGATTCCAAACGTTTTCTAGCATTGCTAAGCCGATGCAAACAGCTTTCAGTCGTTTCTTTACTAAAGTAGTATTTGCGCCTTTTTGAGTCATCTGCGACAAAGCATTTTCTAATTTATTGATTGTTGATTGTAAAGATTTTATTGATTCCAATTTATCTACATTTGATACATTTTCCATGTTAGTACTGTCCCTTCTTCGATTCTGAATTATTTTGCTTGATACTTTATAACATCGATAAGAACCTGATTTCACTCGGAATATTTTAACATAAATAACTAACAATATTTGAAAGTAATTCTCAAGAATCCGACACAATTGTTGAACACAAGTTAACTAACCTGCCTGATAGTCCAATAAGAATTAAAAACCTTTTTTGTCACTTAACATTTACATGATGAATAATGATTTAAAGGCAAACGACCGCAAAACTAAAATCCTCTTCCCTCCTCTGCAGTATTTTATAAGTACTTCTTTCTTCTCATTAGAATTCCTATATAAACAAGTTGGAAATACTGTATATTTTATGAACCAAAAAACGCACAAGTTATTTAACCTGTGCGTTTTCGTCTTTATTCAGTAAGGTAGTAAAGTAACAGTTTCCGAGCCTTTTCATAATTCATGAAATCTCTATATAAAATGGGGTACTTTATAATTCCTGTTTTAAGAAAACGATATTGCGGAAACCATTCAAAAAACGATTTTCGTAGCCATAGTATTTGTTGAAACAAAATTTTCTTTTCGTTTTTATTAAGTACCCTACTCAAAGTTCCTGCTGTATGCATCCAATAATAATTTAAATCGGCATTAATACAGTCATCTTCTGTAAATGTATTTTTATAGTCTTTCTGCAATTTTCGTGTGTCACGATAAGGAAATGGCTTATGCAGAGGACTATGCATTTTCTGTAATTCATTAAAAATAACCTTTTTTCCTAATAGCAACGTTCCACCCCTTTATTTCTCCATCCAATTCAATAAGTTTTTATAATGATATTGAGCATCCTTATACCCAAGATTATATAAATTAACGAGCTTTTCTTTATTTCTCTCTATACCGCTTATAGGAAGTTGTATACTTGGCTGAATTACATAAAAATTATCTTTTTGTTCGTTGTGATTCATATAAGATACAGTTTCATTATAAAAACGATAATGTTCTACTAAAAGTTCTGCGATTTTCGGATATCTTCTATATAAAATTTTAGACAGTCCAGAAAATTTATTCCGCTGCTTCTCGTATCCTTCTGGCTTTGTCATAATAACAACGTTCTTTTTATAACCATCATTCTGTGCTTTGAAAACTGGAATAGGATCTATAATCCCTCCATCTAACAGTTTTCGATTATCATATTCTACAGCAGGTGCAATAAATGGCACAGAGCTTGAAGCACGAATGATTTTCAAAATATCATTTCCATGTTCTATTTTATTATAATAAACTGCCTGTCCTGATTCGCAATCAGTCGTTCCGATTACAAACTGTTCATTTGAATTTAGGAAGGTTTGAAAATCAAACGGTACAATTTTGTTTGGTACTTCATCAAATAAAAAATCCATTCCAAATAATTCACGTTTTCGAATTAAGTTTCGATAAGATATATACCTGTGATCTGCTACTAGCTCTGTATTTACTTTCTTATTTCTTCCTTTTTGACGTGACAAATATGTTGCTCCCATACACGCTCCAGCGGATACACCGACTACATACGGAAAGAATAAGCTCCTTTCCATAAAATATTCGAGTACTCCTGCAGTATATAACCCTTTCATTCCGCCGCCTTCTAATACTAAACCGATATTCTTCATGCTCAATCCCTCTGCTTCTATTTTCTTAATTACATGTTAGCACAAGATTTTAGGATGAGGTTATATAAATTAATTGCAACAATAACAAAAAACTATTGAACTTATGTCATAATGTCTTATCCAATAGCATGGTACAATATAAGAAACTCATTCCACATATTATAAAGGAGGAATTTCATATGGGTTTATTTAGTGGTATTTTAGGAAATGCATCAAGTGCGAGTACAGAAAGCGTTGAACGTGATTTAGAAAAGATTATGCTAGATGATGAGAAAGTTGAGCATGCTTATAAATTAATTCGTGATTTAATCGTATTTACAAATCGCCGTCTTATTTTAGTAGACAAACAAGGAGTAACTGGTAAAAAAACAGAATACCATTCTATCCCTTATAAAAGTATTACACAATTTAGTATTGAAACAGCTGGGCATTTTGATTTAGATGCAGAACTTAAAATATGGGTGTCTAGTTTGAGCGCGCCAATTACGAAAGAATTTAAAGGCGATGATAGCATTTTAAGTATTCAAAAAGCGTTAGTAACATATACGACAAAATAGTTCATTTTTGTATATTTATTCGAATTAGAAATTACTAACCCGAACATTTTGGAAGAATATACATTAAATTTGTATATTCAATCTAAAATAATGTAAAAAGGTAAAGCATTTAAAATGTGCTTTACCTTTCTTTTTTATAATAAATTAATGTTGCTTTATCATTTAATTTCTTTTTAAATTCCGCTTTTATATATCCCATCTTTTCGTATAGAAAACAATTTCGTTCTTCCTCTAAAATTGTAGCAAGCTCCCAAGTCGTTATTTCCGGAAACATCTCCTCGATTAAAATTAATACTTTTTGAGCAATTCCGTTCCCTTGATAGTTTGGAATAATAAACATCGGGCTAATCCAAAATTTAGATGCCTCTTCTTTACGTGATATACATATCGCTCCGACAAGATTCGTATTTACGAAAATTTTATAAAATCCACCGTCCAGATTATTTATTCTTGAAATCGTTCTTTCAATAAGTTCATTTGCCGGACTTGTTTCATAGTCCTTATACTTTTCTAATAATGAACTAAATGATTCTACTTGCATTTGAAATATAATCTCTGCATCAATTTCTGTCGCCTTCTCTAATGTTACCAATTTAAACGATCTCTTAAAGAAGTAATGTGAGCTGTATGATGACGACCGTGCCATGCATATAGTCCAATTGCAGCAGCAAGTTTTTTTTCTCCTGATTCAGGATGATTAAATGTCTTTTCTAAATCTGCCGGTTCTAAAGAATATAATAAGTTAACCCATCTTTTATGTAATGAATCTAGCATTACAAGTGAAACATCTACTGGTAATTTTGAGTCAGGTAGCTCTGCCCATTTTTCTTCTTTGTACGGTTTAATAGTTGGATTCTTTTCTGTCAGCGCTAATTTAAAGCGTATGTAGCTATTCATATGACTATCAACAACATGATGAACGACTTGACGAACAGTCCATCCACCAACGCGATACGGTGTATCTAACTGCTTCTGATCTAAATCTTTTATCGCTCTTGCTAATTCATTAGGTAAATCCTCAATTTCTTGAATCCATTTATCAATTATTTCTTCTGTAATAGTGCCTACATAAGTAAATTGGCCTATTGGATACCGTAAATCCTTCATGTACATGTCCCCCTATTATTTTTAATCCTTAGTAATCCTCCAAATATAATGTACGAAATTTACGTTTTCCCCGTTTAAATCTACAGTAGTTGTATCCGCTTCCTTTTCACGAGAAAATCCGCTCTTTTCTAATACAATTTGTGAAGCTATGTTATTTGTTGTTGTCATAGCATGTATTTCATTAATTTCATAGACTCTTGCTTGAGCCAAAATCAATTTTACAGATGATGCTGCAACTCCTTTTTTTGTAAACTTCTCTCCAACTCGGTAGCCTAACGACCCAATTCGTTTTTCCTTATCTACATCAACTAAATTGATACGTCCTACAATTTCTCTTTCTGTATTACGTATGAGATGAAAATAAGAAATCCCCTCAGTTTGTTCTTTTAATAGTTCGTCAAGTTGCTTTTGAAAGTATTCATACACGTAATAATTAGAACCACGACTTGGTACCATTGTTTCAAAAAATGATTTGTTCGTGAGTTCAAAATTAAATAAATCTTCAGCATCTTGATTCTTTAATTGTTCTATGTATATTTCCATCCCGTTTATCCCTTCTTGATTTACTAACTGTTATACATTCTTTTTTAAACAACAATTTCCCTGCTATTTCCTTCGTCTGAGTAATACAGTAAGTAATACTCTAGGATGAAAAAGATGAAAAGGACTTCGAATTAAGTTCATAACTCTGACTAACCGAATATAAATATCAGAATCACTTGCAGAAAGCTGATATATTTGTTTCGTATACCATTGCTGAAATTTTTGTTTCATAGTTAATTCTTTCTGTAACTTAGGATGACGTGCTATCTCCGTTGTCGTCATTTCCCAAGGTGTTTTGATAATCTTAGAAACATGCTTATAAAACGTTTGAGTGAACGTTTTATCCAAATTATTTATTCCTTTAAGAAATAACTGCAATTGGCGAGCTTCCATAGCTGCAACTGAAACACCTTGTCCGAAAACTGGATCAAAACGACAATGCGCATCTCCAACTACTAACAATCTTTCAGGTAAATTATTAACTAGATCAAATCGCCTGCGTACTTGATATGGAATTTTGTACGTTTTTATATCGGTAATCGCCTCAGATTTGTTTAGAAACTCTGTAACATTAGGGATTGATAGATTTTCAGCAAAATCATAAAATTCATCATCAGTTTGCGGTGCTTTTTCATTTGCATATCCACTAAAAGTAACAAAATAACGATCATCTTCAATCGTTTGAATTAGAACACCATAAGGATTCTCAGGAAAACTTGGAGACATAAGCATATTACAACAGTCTAATTTCTCTTTTTCTTTGAGCCTAAACATTCTAGTTGCGTAAAACAAATCAATTCTTACTTTCTCTTCTTGTACTTCAAAATTGTATTCTTGTAACCAATCTATACTTTTTGAACCAAATCCACTTGCATCAACAACAAGATCTGCATGAAAGTCTTCTTTCATTTCTGTTTTCAAACATTTAGCTCTTATTCCATAGACTTTATTAAGTTTGTTATCTACTAGTAATCCTTCAACCAACATTTCATACTTCGTAGTAACATTTGAAACTTGTTCAATTCGTTTTTGAATATGAGATTCTAATAGAAGACGACTTTGCTGAATCATATTTATTTCGCCTTTGAAAGGCTGCTTCCATAGGCCGAACTGATGCCATTTTAAATCGCGAGTAAAGTTATTTACAATGCTACCTGCTTCAATTAATTCATTAGTAATGTTAGGAAACAACTCCTCAAGTGCTTCTTCGCCGCCTTTTAATAACACATGCGGATGATTACTTTGTGGAACTCTTTTACGAGGTCCTTTTCCATCCCATCTTTCTCCGGCTTCTAAAATGATTACTTCTTCAAACCTATTTGATAAAGCTTTTGCGACGAGTTTCCCTGCTATACTTCCACCGATAACGATAGCCTTAGTAAACATTTTTTCCCCCTTAATGAAAAGAGATCCTGTCGTGTATGAATGGAACAGGATCTTAACTAATAATTCCTTGCTAATTATATTTAAAACACCTTTGTGAATTGCAACGTTAAAATTAAAATACCTAATCCCCATACGTAATACGCGAATACTTTTAAAGAATGACGTTTTAAATATTGAATCATCCATGAAACTGCTATGTAACCAAAGAACGCTGCTGATAATGTTCCGACAATTAATGATGTACTAGAAATAGATTCTGCTTTCCCTTGAAAAACATCTGCAAATTGCAAGATGATAGCTCCGACAATAGCTGGTGTTGATAATAAAAATGAAAAGTACGCCGCTGTTTCGCGGTCTAACTTTCTCCATAATGCAGCGACAATTGTCATTCCCGAACGAGAAATTGCTGGAAATATAGCTACTGCTTGAAATGAACCAATTATGAATGCATCTTTATATGTAATATCATTCATTTTTTTACGACCATTCTTTTGTTTATCGGCCATATAAAGAAATAAGCCCGTCACTAAAAACTCCCAACCTATTGTTATACCTGTTTTTGAAATATCTTCAAAAAAGTCTTTAAATAGTAAGCCAATTACGACAGCAGGTACCGTCCCAACGATAAGTAATAGCATAAGCTTTGAAAATGGATTTTTCATTAAATAAATAAATTCTTTTCTATAATAAATAAACACTGCAAGCAAAGTTCCGATATGCAGCATCGTATCTAAAAACAAACCTGCCTCATCTAACTGAAAAATATGCCGCCCTAAATATAGGTGACCTGTACTACTTATAGGTAAAAACTCTGTCAACCCTTGAATAATTCCTAAAATAAAAGCTTCTAGCCAATTCATGATGATCTCCTTTCTCATTTGCTTGTACCAATATATGATGCTTTAATTTTTGTTATGAAAGAAAATATATTTCTCTTGGGGATTTACTTTAACTTTTATTTAGAAGTTATGGATTGCAATATTGATGGATATATATGTAAAAATAAAGGAGGGTTTATATGGAGAAACACACAAAATTAGGCAACGTATTACTTTGGATTGGACCTATTCTTGTATTCTTAGGCTTATGTATGACAAATGTAATTACAGACATACCTTTCTTCGAAGGAAAGCATAAAACTCTTGGAATTATTATATTATTTATAGGGGTACTTTGTTTAGTTCTCGCTCATTACTTTAAAATACGAAAAAATTCTGCCGATTAAATAATATATTCCCTTATAAGGAGGAACAAATGCGAGGAAAATCATTACGGACAAAAATTACAAAGCTATATAAATAAAAACAATCCTAGTGTATGTACTAGGATTGTTTCATTTCGCTAATGTTGTTTATTTATAAAACACTTTATCAACGTTATATTTCGCTTTGTATTTATTAATGATGTAAGTTTCGTAAATTTCTCTTTCTGTTGGATCTTCTACGATACATGCATCGATACGGTATACTTCATCACGATTATTTTTGATTGGCGAAACATTATCTTCAAAATGCTTTTTAATACGTTGTCTAATTTTACGAGCTTTACCTACGAAAAGAAGTTCGTCATTAATATTGTAAAACATAAAAATGCCGCCTTTATCTCTAGGGAACAAGTGGAAATCGATAAAACCGTTAATTGGAGTAATTAATGGCTCGTCTCCTTTAATAACTTGTTTACGTTCAGTAATTGAAACATCAGTTTCAGGAATATTAATTTTAATCAAGTTCATTCACGTCCTCTTTTATTATAAAGATAAATAATAGCATAAGTATGTAAGAAAAGCTATGTTCAGAGACATATTTCATTTTATAATTCAAATATTATAGGTATATCATGTAAACTTTTTTTCCAAATCATATGATCACTTGATTCGCCCCAATAATCCTTCAGTACATAAATAGGCTCTCCGAATTTCTTCTTCCATATTTTTTGTGCGTTTTTATATCCACTATCCAAACAAAATTCTGTTATTCCTTTACCTAGTAAAGTAATAAACATTGCATTTAACAGCAAACTTCCTATACCTTTTTTTTGATACTCCGTAAGTACAAACACTGTCCCGATTTCATATAAGTCCTTAAGTACACCGCCTGTACAACTATTAATTAATGTACTTGCTGGACCGATTTCAATCGTTCCAATGATTTTATCGTTACTTGTATCTATTGCTAATAAAAAGTAACGATTTTCTCCATTACTATCAAAATCATTTTTCAAATATTGCTTTTTCGAATTAATTTCATTTTCTATGTCATCTAATAGTTGTGATAACCCTTCGTTTTTATAAGTATTCGTAATAACTATACGAAAAAACAAATTTAGTTCATCAATATCATCCAAATTCGGCCTTCTAATTTCAACGTTATACATGACTTAAATCTCCAATCTTTGAAAATATATGAGAAAGTGTATTCGTTCAAAAAGATTTTATACAATTGTTAAGACCATACTTTATATACTCTATTCATTATTATTCTACACAGCTCTGCATAGATCCAGCAGTATAGAAAACTCAGTATAAATATTAATGTAATAACTTTTATATCCATAGTTGTATGAATAGTAGGACCAAGTACAGGAAAACGGAAGATATCGAGAATGATCATAATTCCTATAAGTAGACATATCGCTGAAAAGGAAATTACCCAAATCCTCCTCTTGAATTGCAAAAAGGATACTCCTAACGCTATACCTAATAATCCTGTAGTAAAGGGAAAGACAATTAGTTCACTTGGCTCAATAATGAATAATAGGAAAATAGTAAGAATATACGAGAGTACTCCCTCACGAATAGAATAACAAATAGCTAGAAAAATCGGTAGTGTCGCAAAAGGACTAATAAATAACCCTATTCCAGGGATTAAGTTCCCCGCAGATTGAAAAATAGCAGCAAATGAACCGAGTAAAGCTGTAATGACTAACCTACTTGCAGGAGTCACCTTTCTTTTATGAACAAAATTCGCATCCTGCTCTATCATCCATTGATACCAATAGCATCTAAAGCGATTCATCAAAATACCTCCTAAAGATACCCAATTCATCACTTGCTATAATTATTCATACACTTATGGTTTATGAGTTACTTTCTACTAATCGTTTATACATAGAAGTTTTTTAAGGGGGAAACAGGTCGTGCGTTTTAAAGAAGATTGAATTCCTTATATTTTTAGACTTGGAGTTTATATCGTATCAAGGAACAATTTCATAAATAGTACCTTTGTTAAAATCAGTTACTTTCATAGAACCGTAAACTCCTAAATATAATCTAGTTTGATCTAAGTTTGTTCCTAAACTAGCATAATAAGCTGATTGAGCACCAAAATCATAATTGGTTTCAATAACATGAAAATCATTACGTTTATCGTCTATACTTGCTCTAGTATAAGCTAACACTCCCTTTACTGGAGATTGAGATTCTTCTTTCTTGGCAAGATCAGTAAACACGACGCTACCTGATAAATTTGGGATTGTAGTTCCCATATAGGGCTGAACTCCTGTAAGTGAAGTTCCTCCAAACTTATCCGGTCTGGAATCTTTATGAAAATAACTAATTAGGGGCTGGATACGCCTCGCTGACGTTTGAATTGTTTCATTATAATAAGCCATTGTTCTCTCATCCAAAGTAGGATTCTCAGAACAGTGCCTTATAAAAGAAGTAGGAAATTCTCCTTCCCATCCTCGCCAACCAAAATTAATAAATCCATCTTGAGTGGGAGTGAATCTCATTACATACATTTGAATAAGTTCAGTAACCGGTATGGGTTTATAATGAACAAACGAAAAAATAGACTCTACAATATCCTGACCGACATTTCCAACATATTTGATATACTGATTATAAAACCTTTGAAATGAAATACCTGTTATATTCCGAACCCCTTTCGCAATTACTGTAAGTGTTTCTTGTATAGATAAAGGAAACTCATTAAAGCGCGTAACTACTGGAGGGTTATTTATGAATGTATTTTTACTTACATCAATTTCAATTATTTTACCCGCTATTTCTAAATCATCCTGGCTTAAATTAAATGGATCATAACCCGATCCACCATCTCCATTTGTAAAAACAAGTTTTCCAGTCTCAGGTGAAAAGTTTAAACTATTGACTCCGTTATGATTAAAAAAGGGCCTTCTTATGTTAAGTAATGTCCGTCGTTTTTGAGGTTGACCATGTGATTGTAAAATCCATTCCTCAACTGTATCAATATGATCATATTGAGTATCTCTATTTACCCACTTTAAGTTTAAAGTTTTCGGATCACATGGATTAGGTTTAAAAGGTTCAGAAAGGGCACCCGGACCTTGAGTGCCAGCTACTGAATAATGAAGGTAAAATAAACCGTTTTGATAAAATTGTGGATGAAACGCTAGTCCTAGCAATCCTCGCTCATCATAACCACTACTAGAAACCCCTTCTTCAGATGTGCCTAATTTTATGATTCGCGGGCGAATATCTAAAAAAGTCCTTATAACTCCGTCTCCTATGTAAAAGATTTCTCCTACCTGAGTTGCAATAAATAACCTTTCAATTGAGTCACCTGGTAGTATAGTTGTTTTCAAAACAGTAGGTAAATTGAACTTACTTGCAATGGGTCGTAAACTAACCTTAACTTTTGTCAACTTACTTTACACCCCTTTAATTGCATTTTATTAAAAGAATATGATTAGAACGGTTCAATTAGTATCCAATTAGGGACTAGGGAATTGGATATTATTTCTGACTGCGCTGCATTTCCTGCTTCTCCATATAACTACGCATCCGTCGCATATATTCAGGTGCGTCCATCGGATTCCCTGCGATCATTTCAATTATACAGAGTCTTTCGGCGCTTTCCTTTTCAGCATGAATTATAGCCTGATCAAGCTCTCCATAGGTCCGGACCGTAACGGTAAACGCGTTACCTCCAAAAGCTTCGGCCAGCCTGGTGTAAGACCATCGAGGGATTTTGTTGTACTTTTGATCCTCTGTTTTGACATTTAAATATTTCTCAATTGTATAACCATCGTTGTTCAATATAAAGATTATGGGCTTGCAGTCGTAATAGAGCATGGAACTGATTTCCTGTGCTGTTAGCTGCAGGGCGCCGTCACCTGTAAACAGCAATACTCTGCGTTCCGGCGCGGCCATAATAGCACCGAACGCAGAAGGGATTGCGTAACCGATGGACTGCCATCCACCTTGCCCAATATATGTTACATTGCCCGGCAGTCTTACCTCTCCCATTCCATTATAGAGCGTTCCGGTCTCGGCGATTACAATATCACCCTCTTTCAGCATGCGCTGAAAACGCGGATAATAGTCGACCGCCAATAGAGGTCCGTCGACAGTAGTTGTTAATTGATCGTAAGGGAATGAAATTTTTTCTGTCAAACCTTTTCCCTTATAACCCACCTTCTGCACGGCAAGTAGCACGTCGGCTGCAAGAACATTCGGATATTCCGCCTCAGCGATTTTAACCATATCTGGTTGAATATTGACAGTGATCAGCGGGTTCAGCTTTGCGGTAAAACTTGCGGTGTTTGTGTCCGCCCATACCATGCCAATCGCAATGATACAATCTGCATTCTCCACCGTACTTTGGACTTCAGCCCTCCCGAAAGAGCCTAGATACATTCCGATATAATTTGGATGGGTCTCGTCGAATCCCCCCTTCCCGTACAGCATCGTTACAACAGGCACGTTCATTACATCGGCTAGCTGCCGCGTTGCTGTCTGAAGGCCGAATCGTATCGTTTTTACATCCACCAGGATAACTGGTCGGTGGGCACGTTCCAAAAGCGTACGGACATGATTCACTGCAGCCTGAAGGGTATTCGGGTTGGATGTTGAACGTGGTGGTACTGGCTCTGTCCAGACTTTAATCGGCTTGGTCACTAAATCGTTAGCCACAACCAGGTATACCGGCTTTTTCTTTTCCTTAGCAATGCGAATCGCAGTCTGAATTTCAATCTTGGCATTTTCCGGCGTAAGCACCGCGGTATATGCCGTAATCTGCTCATACACCTTGCGAAAGACGTCAAAATTTCCATCCATTAAGGTGTGATGCATTAGCTTATGCTCTTTTTGATCCTTCTCAGGAGGCGCACCCACAATGTGTATGATCGGCACATGCTCGCTGTTGGCTCCCGCTATCGCATTGCAGGCACTGAGCTCCCCGACCCCAAAGGTCGTAATAAGAGCCGATATTCCTTTGATTCTTGCATAACCATCTGCAGCATATCCCGAGTTTAGTTCGTTTCGCCCTTCTATAAAACGGATGCCGTTATAACACTCCAAAGTATCAAGAAGTGTAAAATTATAGTCCCCTGCGACGCCGAAAATTTCGGTAATACCCTCCAGTTTCAGGCAATCGAACAAATACTGGCCAACCGTTTTTTGAGCAGGTCCCCTTTGTAAACCAAAGTTGCCCGTATTAATCATGTTGTCCATCGCTTGCTCACTCCTTATCCATTTCTTTGGCTTGTTCTGTTTACTAGTACCCTTTTTGATAATTCCCTTTAATTAAACCGGTTATCCGTTGTGCAACAATTAATGGGGAAGAAATGCTCCTTATCTCTGGAGAAAGAGGAGAAACACTAAGACATTACAGAATTTACGATACCTTAAAAATGATAAAAACCCACGAAGAAAATGAATTTTCACCGTGGGTTTTAGTCATATAAATGGACTTTCGGGACACCTAACTCAAGAAGCATCCGCACCTTCAAACTGACTATTATAAAGCGAAGCATAGAAACCATCAGCTTTTAATAACTCTTCATGATTACCTTGTTCTACAATATCCCCATCTTTCATGACAAGGATTAAATCTGCATCACGTATTGTTGATAATCTATGAGCGATAATGAAGCTTGTTCTACCTTCCATAAGGTTTTCCATCGCTTTTTGAATCAGTACTTCTGTACGAGTGTCAATGGAGCTTGTTGCTTCGTCGAGTATTAATATTTTCGGATCCGCTAGAAGGGCGCGAGCAATTGTTAGTAGTTGCTTTTGTCCTTGGGATACGTTGCTTGCTTCTTCGTTTAGTTCCATTTGATATTTATTTGGTAATGTTTTTACGAAGCTATGAACGTGAGCTGCTTTCGCTGCTTCAATTACTTCTTCGTCTGTAGCAGCGAGTCTACCGTAACGGATATTTTCCATGATTGGTCCGTTAAATAGCCAAGTGTCTTGCAGTACCATACCAAACATGCTGCGCAGGTCTTCTCGCGTGAAGTCTTTTATATCGTGACCGTCGATACATATTGCACCGCTATTTATGTCATAGAAACGCATTAACAGTTTTACAATCGTTGTTTTACCAGCTCCGGTTGGTCCGACGATTGCTACTTTTTGTCCAGGTTTAATGTTAGATGAGAAATTATTGATGATGATCTTATCTGGATTGTATCCAAATTGAACATCTTGGAAGGTAACTTCTCCTTGAACTTTTTGCAGCTTCACTGGATTTTCTGCTTCTGGCACTTCCTCTTCTTCTTCTAAAAATTCGAAGACTCTTTCTGCAGCAGCTGCAGTGGATTGAAGTACGTTCGCGATTTGCGCTACTTGAGCGATTGGTTGCGTAAAGCTTCTAACATATTGCACAAAGGCTAAAATGTCTCCAACTGCGATGGTTCTCTTTACCGCAAGCCATCCGCCTAAAATAGATACAGCGACGTAACCGATATTACCGATAAATGTCATAATCGGCATCATCATTCCAGATAAAAATTGAGATTTCCATGCGGAGTGGTAAAGGGTATCATTTACCTTTTCGAATTTTTTTACTTCTTCTTCTTCTTTGTTAAAGGCTTTTACGATATTGTGACCACTATAAATTTCTTCGACCTGACCGTTTACGTGTCCTAAATATTCTTGCTGGGATTTGAAGTATTTTTGTGATCGTTTTACGACTGCCATGATGAGAATCATCGATACTGGCAATATTAAAAGCGCCACTAATGTCATTTGCCAGCTGATTGATAACATCATGATAAGTACACCGATGATTGTAATAACGGATGTGATGATTTGCGACATACTTTGGTTTAACGTTTGGCTCACCGTATCTATGTCATTTGTAATTCTCGATAATACTTCGCCGTGCGTTGTTTTATCAAAGTAATTCAGCGGCATACGATTAATTTTTTCGTCGATTTCTTTTCTGAAGTTATAAGATACTTTTTGAGCTACTCCAGAAATAATGTACCCCTGGATAATACCAAACACAGTGCTCAGTATATATAATCCAAGAAGTAAAATGACAATGTTTCCGATATAGGTAAAGTCAATGGCCGCACCGGTTGCTCCTGATACTTTGCTTACGAGTCCTTCGAAAAGTTTTGTTGTCGCATTTCCTAAAATTTTTGGACCAACGATTGTAAAGGCTGCACTACCGATTGCGAAAAGGATAACGACTAAGATTGATAATTTATAGGGCTTCAAGTATTGAAGGAGTTTATTCATCGTTCCTTTGAAGTTTTTTGCCTTCTCAATCTTTCTCATGCCGCCGCCCATAGGACCGCCACCGCCAGGACCAGGACCGCCTTGTTTTCTATTTTCTATTTTTTTATCACTCATGATGACAACTCCTCTCTTGAAAGTTGTGATAAAGCAATTTGCTTATAAACTTCACAGTTTTCCATAAGCTCTTCATGAGTACCAGTTCCAACTATTTTTCCTTCGTCAAGTACAATGATCTTATCGGCATTCATGATTGTGCTGATTCTTTGGGCAATAAGTAAAACAGTACTTCCTGTAATCTCATTGTTTAAAGCTCTGCGCAATGCTGCGTCTGTCTTAAAGTCAAGAGCTGAGAAACTATCATCGAATATGAAGATTTCCGATTTTTTCGTAAGAGCACGTGCAATAGAAAGTCTTTGTTTTTGACCACCGGAAACGTTCGTACCACCTTGTGATATTTCTGTACGGAAGCTTTCAGGTTTTTCGTTAATAAACTCCATAGCTTGCGCGATTTCTGCCGCTTTTGCGAGTTCTTCTTCAGTTGCTTCTTTCTTACCGTATTTCAAATTACTCTCGATTGTACCTGAGAAGAGAACTCCTTTTTGCGGTACATAACCAATTTTCTCTCTTAATTCCTTCTGAGATACTTCTCTAATATCCGTGCCATCTATTAATATTTGGCCGCTTGTGACATCGTAAAAGCGTGGAATTAAGTTGATTAATGTTGATTTACCACTACCTGTACTTCCGATGAAAGCTGTCGTTTCACCAGGTTTTGCAGTAAAGGTGATATTGGAAAGCACATCTTCTTCTGCTCCTGGATATCTAAAGACAACATTTTTAAATTCAACGTAACCTTTCTTGTCTGAAGCAAATGTTTTCGGCTCTTTTACATCACTAATGGTAATGTCAGTATCTAAAACTTCTGCGATACGTTGTGCGGAAACTGAAGCACGCGGAACCATAATAGATACCATTGAAATCATTAAGAAGGCCATGATGATTTGCATTGTATATTGCATAAATGCCATTAAATCACCAACTTGCATATGTCCCATATCCACTTGGTGTGATCCAACCCAAATAATAAGTACAGTAACGGCATTCATGATAAACATCATCATTGGCATCATAAATGACATTAAACGGCTTACAAATAAATTTGTTTTTGTTAAATCTTGATTTCCTTTTTCAAATTTCTTTTCTTCATGTTTTTGATTATTAAAAGCACGAATAACGAGCATACCTGTTAAAGATTCACGAGTGATTAAGTTAATTTTATCTACTAACTTTTGGATACTCTTAAACTTAGGAATCGCGATGCTAAATAAACCAATGACTAAGCTTAAAATCGCGATTACTGCAACTGCGATAATCCATCCCATTGAAAGGTCTGTAGTAAGTACTTTAATAATACCGCCTATACCTAAAATTGGTGCATAGAATACAATGCGGAGCATCATAACCATAAGTGTTTGAACTTGCTGGATATCATTTGTACTTCTTGTGATTAGAGATGCAGTGGAAAACTTATCAAACTCCGCATTCGAGAAGTTTGTAACTTTCCGGAATACTTTCTTTCTAAGGTCTCTGCCGAGTCCAGCAGCTACTTTTGCAGCAAGTAAACTCACGATAACGGTAGCTGCCATACTTACTAAGGATAAAAGCAGCATTTTCCCGCCGGAAGTAAGAATAAAATTAGATTGAAGCTTATCTATATTGATACCGATCTTTTTATACTCATTCTCAATGAATGAAACGGCTGATTGTGTTACCATGCTGCCTGGCATATTCTTAAACTTTTCATCTGCCTTTTCTTTCATTGCATTGATTTGATCTTGAGGAAGTTTCGCAATGACTGCAAAAGGATCTGTATTTGGCGGAAGCTTCGCTGGTGTTTTGTTGTCACCCGTCGCAGCGGGAGGGAAAGCAGATGCGCCGCCTTTTTCAATTCCTTGTGTAATTAACATTGGTTTCCCAAAGATATTGTTAAGTTCGTTAATTATATTTTTATCTTCTGTATGTAGCTTATAAAGTGGTTCTTTATCAAGCTGCGGATAATCTTTTAAGTCATTTTTTAGTTCACTTTGAGAGAGGTTGTTCTTATCTAAAAGCGCATAGTTGTCAGCTACTTTTTTCTTCTCATTTTCATTCATAAAGAGCGTAAGTTTATCCATTTCACTTTTACGAATAACCTCAGGTACTGCATTTTCTACACCTTTTTGTTGAATCCCTACATTGACAATGTTAGACATATAGTCTGGCAGTGATAGATCACATACTGCCTGCACAGTTAAAAGACATACAACTGCAATGATGGAAGTAACAAATGGTTTTAAATGTTTAATGATCTTTAACATTTAATTCATCTCTCCATTTTCCTTATCTAATTTTTTTAGTTTTTACTCCGTTTCTCTCCTTTATTCTTCGTATTCTCAGTAATTCATTCTAGCTGCTCTTTACGCATTTTCGACCACAGATTAATTTTATGACTATATGAAGATATAATGCAACTTTTAGAGAGAATAGACTTACCTTTGATCAAACATGTTTATAAACCAACATAACGTACAGGAAATCGGCTTTTCTCTTGTCGAAATTTACTTAGCATACAGTGGTCATATATTTTCAAGAATAACGGAAGAATATATAGAAAATGCTACATAAATGTGAAGTTTGATCAACTTAGGGGGGACAACCTTGTTCAATCAAATAGTAAAAGCTGTACCCAATTTATTTACGATTGGAAATTTATTGTGCGGTGTTTTTTCAATTACCATGAATATGAGTGACTATTTGGAAGTAGCCTCCATTTTTATTTTCTTTTCAGCTGTTTTAGATCTCCTTGATGGAAGAATTGCGAGAAAATTAAAAGTGAACAGTGAGTTTGGTGTACAATTGGATTCCTTAGCTGATATTGTTAGTTTCGGAGTTGCTCCTGCACTTTTATTTCATTCGATAGCAACACCATCTATTTTAACTTCTTTGGCATTTATCCTTTTTCCAACGATGGGTGCTTTAAGATTAGCTAAATTTAGTGTAAAACCAACCATTGGATATTTTAAGGGATTACCTATTCCAGCTGCTGGATTACCATTGGCTGGTATGGGATTGTTTTCATATAGCAATGCATGGATTACATTAATCCTCGCTCTCTTAATGGTAAGTCCAATTAGGTTTAAAAAACTTTAATTGGGATCCCTCGCTTTAATTTCATTTGTGAAACGGTTCGCTAATATCCATCAAGTTAAGGGGTTTGATGTTATTCATCATTTTACGGATTCATCGATGGGACAGACTTTAAAGAGCGTACCTATTGTAATTGCTCATAATAGATTGTGAAATTGAATAGCCTCCAGTTTTTGAGGCTATTGTTTATATTTCTGATATGTTTGATATTCGCCTCTATATTGAACGATTCAACCTTTCTTCTCTAATACCTCAAATGATAAAAATGCACTTCGTTGCTATAAAGGGCAAAAAATTTTCGTTTTGTGGGTTATCTATTTTCTTAGCTTGATAACGATGTGGTGGTACCCTTTGTTTAAAAGAACTCCTACCTCCCAAAATACTTAGTTACGCCCAAATAACATAACAAAAAGATTAGGAAATCACTCCTAATCTTTTTTGTTTATTACTATTCCATTGCCCCAGCAACATCATAATCACTTAAATCTAATTCAATTGGTTGTCCTAATGCCAGTTTAGCAAGTTGAGATCCTAAGTATGGTCCCGCAGTTAAACCCGAAGCGCCTAATCCGTTCGCAATGAGTATGCCTTCAAAATTAGGGAGTGGGCCAATAACAGGTAAGAATCCTGGTGTAAACGGTCTAAAGCCAACTCTTGTTTCAATCATTGTACCATCTTCTAAACCAGGCGCTACTGTTAACGCTTTATGGAATACTTCATGTAAACCACCTGCAGTTACACGGTGATCGAAACCAGTATCATTCTCATGCGTTGCACCAATTACGACATGGCCATTGTCAAATGTTAAAATATATTGATCGTTCGGCGGCATAACAACTGGCATATTTTCTGTTGCTATATTTTCCATTTGTAAATGAACAATTTGTCCTTTTTGGAACGTAACTAAGAAATTAATTCCTAATGGGTTTAAGATTTCGTTCGCCCATGCGCCTGCAGTTACCATTACCTTTTCCGCTACAATTGTTTCGTCGTTTACTTTAACTCCCGTAATATGATTCCCTTCACGGACTAATACTGCATCACCTTTTATGAAAGTTGCACCATGTTTTTTCGCAGCGCTTATTAATGCGTTGCGTAATAATCTTCCATTTACTCGCGCAGCGCCACTAATATGAACAGAACTATATTCTTCCGATAATGCTGGGAATAATTTTTTCGTTTCTTCAGCTGATAAGCGAGTGATTTCACCAATCTCCGGTGCATCTTCACGGCGTTTATACGCTCTCTCTTCCATTTGATCTAGTTTTTTCTCATCAGTATGTAAACTAATTGCACCTACACGGTTGTAACCTGTATCCGTTTCACCGTCTTCTTCTAATTGCTGAATTAACGAAGAATAGTAACGTGCACCGCCTTTAACGATTTTATACCATGCTTTATTACGACGTTGCGACAGCCACGGACAGACAATACCTGCTGCTGCATCAGTTGCTTGACCTAACTCTTGACGATCAACAATTGTTACATTTGCACCGGCCTTAGCAAGATGATAGGCAGTAGATGCCCCTAAAATTCCAGATCCAACAACAATATACGATTTCATTTCAAACACCTTTTCTCTTTTGCATAATATAAAAATATAAGAACATCCTTTAGTATAATGTAAGGATTCCTTTTTTCAATGTACTCATCCCAATTAATTGTCGCATCATTGTGACTTTCCTAATCGTTATTTTTTCTTCTTACGGAATAATTCAATTGTTTTATATCCTTGTGAAAGGATTTCAATCATTTTCTCAAGACGTTTTTCACGTGTTTTTTCTTGTTTAACAGAAAATAAATTACGCGCCCAATCTTTTTGATATCCAGGTGTTAAACTTTGATAAAATTTAAGTTCATTCGGATGATTAGCTAATAATGCTTCAACATCTTGAATTCGATCTGCATAATCAGCAACACATTGACTCGCAGCAGGCGTTTTCTTTGCTTTTTTCTTTTCACGCTTTAAACCAACAACAGTGAAAACGTCATCCATACTTACCATTCGCGCAAATTTAATATCACTATTTCCTACATATCCATCTTCTCCAACATTTAACGCTGGAAACATTTCATCACGATGAATAAAAGTACTGTAACGAGCATTACCTTTTTTCGGATACGCAAAAAATACATAACCTTTCTCAAGTAACAAATCTTCATTTTTAATAATGAAATTTGTATGCTCTACCATCTCATCAAGCGTTTCTACAAAAATAAAAACAGCATCATGCTCTTTAGAAAATGTAGTTGGTTTATCTCCAAACACTTCATAATCGTTTGGTTCGTTAATAACCACCATATTCGTATACTTATTAAGTTTCAATTTATCGATAACTGACATAATAATCTTCCTCTACATTCAATATTCATTTTATATATTTTTTATACTGTTCTAGTGTATTATATCTATTAAGAAAATCAAACTTTAAATTGAGAACGGAACCTACTTGGCTCGAAATAACAAAATAGCCGATTCCAAATAGGAGTCGGCTATTCACTTTTTCATAGTTCAATATTAAAAAGTGAATGTAATAGTTCTCTATATTGATTCCCTGTAATTTCACGCTTACTTTTTGCTCCGTAAATAATTTCAGTTAAACTAGTATTCGTTAAGGAAACATGACCAGAATCCGTCAACTTTACTGCAATCGGCCCTTTATTGAAAATAGACTTCTCATCTTCTATCACCTTTTTTTGAACCTCATTTACAATTGACTCATCAATAACATGATTATAAAAAGCATGACAGACTTTCCACTCTTCATCAACATCCATTCTTTCTAAAACATAGTTTCCTTTGCTTGTATCTTTCCGTCTCACACGGTACATGCCGTTTTTAGAAGAAACCGGTTGCCCAGAAAACGGAACCGGAACAAGAGGTACCAACGAAGCAATCCCTACATCAATTAAATATGTTTCATTATCAAAATTTATAATAATAGTAATATGTCCGTCCTCAAGTGCCCATGCATTAATATCATTTTTATAAACTGTTCCTAATGCTAGCTGAGCATTAAAACCACAGTCTTTTAAAAAATAGTAGAAAAGAGTATTTAATTCGTAACAAAGCCCGCCACGCGAACTTGTTAATATTTTCTTCTGTAAGTTCTCTTTTGAAATTTCATTTGTATTACCTACTATAACATCTAAATTCTCAAACGGTATTGTATGCGCAAATGCAAAGAGTATTGTACTTAATTCTTCAAATTTTACTTCAGTACGTTTTTCAAGGTTCAATCTTGTAAAAAGTTGATGTTGTAAACTTGTCATATTCAGCACCCCTTAAAAATTATAAGTTAAACTAATATATGCTGATTGTAAATTTTATGAGGTACTGTATCCATGTACATTTACAATTACTGTACCGGTACAAATTTCGAAAACATCTTTGTATCAGAATACAAATAAGAGACACCATAACGGATGCCTCTTTCGAAATACACTTTATATCATTTACTTCAATGAACTTAACTTTTCAATTGCTTGTTGTTCAGTTGCTAAATAAAAAATATCATTTCCATTATTACATTCATAAATGAAGTCTTTTAAGCTTTCACTAGCATACATAGAAAAATCCCCAACGATAGCAATCTTTACTCTGTAATTTATAAACTTTTGAAGAATATCACCCGCAAGACGTGTTTTTAAGTCAAAGAAACTTTCACTTATTAAAGATTTGTGGATAATAATACGCTTTGAATCTACTTCATATTGAACTGTTGCCAAAAGATCTAATGCAGATTGAACATCAGATATTACTAACGTATCGTTTCTTACGACAGCAATATTTATTCCGCCGGTTACTATTTTCTCTAATTCCATAGTCTCACTCCTCTATAATGTATAAGGCATATATTAAACATGCTTTGTAGCGCTAGATTAACACACATAAATGGGACTCAATATTTCTCTTATGCTGTTGTAAATGAATATTATTTTTACTCTTATTATACGGTCAATGAAATTAAGGGTGATCTATCACTATTGTTGATAATCTCAGCATACGGTTTTGTGTCGGTGTTATTCTTAATCATATTAGGATTGAACCATATACCCTTTATATTTACATTTTGACAACCAGCAATATCCTTTTCTAAGTCATCTCCAACAAACAGTACATCTTCTGGTTGCACATTTAGCTTCTTTAATGCTAATTCAAATATGCGTTTGTCAGGTTTACTAAATCCCGTTTCTTCAGAAATAATGATTGTATCAAAATGACGATTCAAATTCGTGTTAATTATTTTAGCTTTTTGTCTCTGAGTTGATCCATTTGTTATAATTCCAACTTTAACATGCAACTTTATAGTATTTATAATATTAATAGTACTTTGGTTTATAGAAAAACATTTAGGAAAATTATTATTCCAAAAATCTTGAATGCTATTGCGTGGTAATCTATATTTCGATGGGAATTCATTAAAAAATGATTCCAAAACCATTACTTTATCACTGTGACCATAGCTTTTTTTATCATATTCTTTGAATTTCTGTAACATAATGTTTTTTACTGCATGTTGCTTAACATCCTCATAAAACTTCTCTAAAATAATGGAGAACAATTTATCTACTGCCATATCCCTATCAAGTAACGTATCATCTAAATCAAATAGTATACGTCCTATTCATCTCCACATAAACTCCAGATAGTAAGGCTATAATGACTACCAGAGGTGATATTATGAAAAACTATCATATTCTCGTGGTAGAAGACGATCAAGAAATTCAGGAATTAATTAAACAATTTTTAATGACACAACAGTATACAGTGGTAGTCGCATCAGATGGATTAGAGGGTATGACACAATTTAATAAGCAATCCTTTGATTTAATTCTTCTAGATGTAATGATGCCCAATCTTAATGGATTTGAAGTATCCAAGATGATTCGAAGTCAGTCAAACGTACCAATTATTATGCTAACTGCATTGGAAGAAGAGGAAGATCAAATGAAAGGGTTCGATCTTGGAATCGATGATTATATAACAAAACCCTTTTCGTTTCATGTTTTGATTAGACGAGTCGAAGCTGTACTTAGAAGAAGTTATGATAAAAATGTAAATAATCATTTGGTATTTAAAGAAGTGCGTATCGATGTTGATGCATATAGAGTATATGTAAATGACGTTGAAATTTTATTAACGACAAAAGAGTTTGAAATTCTACAACTACTATTTCAAAATGAGAGAAAAGTACTCACAAGAGAAAATATCGTAGAAAAAGTTTGGGGGTACGATTATTTTGGAGAAACACGAATAATTGATACACATATTAAAAACCTACGTAAAAAGTTAGCTATCCCCTATATTAAAACAATAAAGGGTATTGGTTATAAAATTGATGAATAGTATTGTGAAAATCATGAAGATGAAGCAAATTACTTATAAACTCTTTATGACTACCTCTCTCATTTTGTTATCCTTTGCAGTATTGATTTATTTAACTTTATACTTCTTTCTCCCTACGTTTTATGAGCAATACAAAACAGATCAACTTCAAACAGGGATAAAAGAAATCATTGATAAATCTAAAGATCTTACGTTTCAAGATGCGATACCACTTTTTGATGAATATGCAAAAAAAAATAATGCGATGCTTTATCTTCAAAATAATGAGGGAATAATTAAATACTCTCCTTCATTTTCTTTTACTCAAAATGGTTCGCAAACAACAGTAGTTACTAGAGCCACACGGTTCGAGAATGCAGGTACCCTTAGCAATTCATATAACGTTACGAAACCAATTCAATTCCAAGATGGTAGTTTAACGCTTATAGTCTTTGCTACATTTCAACCAATTGATGAAGCTTCACAGGTTTTAGTACGCTTTCTCCCCTATATTAGTATCATTGTACTCATAATTGGTGTAGGGAGTGCTTATTTCTATTCCAGGTTTATTACAAAACCACTTATTTATATTAATGAGGGTGCACAAAAGATGGCAAATTTAGATTTCTCCGAAAAAATTGAGGTTCGCTCTACAGATGAGTTAGGAGAATTATCTAATAGTTTGAATGACATGTCTATTAACTTACAACAAGCTATGTTTGATTTAAAAAAAGCAAATCAACAATTAAAAAATGATATTGAAAAAGAACGAGAAATAGAAACAAAACGCAGAGAGTTTTTTGCGATTGTAGCACATGAATTAAAGACCCCTCTTACTGTAATGAAAGGATACTTAGAAGGGATGATATACAATATTGGCCCTTATCAAAATCGTGATCAATATTTAAAGAAAAATCATCAAATTATTGAAAGTATGGAACAATTAGTTCGTGAAATTTTAAGCATGTCGAAATTAGAACAACACACCTTTAAACTAAAAGTAGAAGAAGTTAATCTTTCGAAGTTAATAGATACAATCACAAAAGATCTCGAATTTTTTGCTTCTCAAAAAAGCATCCAAATAATAAAAGAAATTGATTCTGATCTTTCTGTTTATACAGATCGTGTTCTTTTTGAAAAAGCATGTAAAAATATTATCCATAATGCAGTTATGTATTCACCACATAATGAAAAAGTCTATATAAAGTTAAGTGAGGATTCTAAACAAGGTCAAATCAAAATGCAAATTATGAATACAGGTGTCAATATTAAAGAAGAGAATATACAACAAATTTTCAAACCATTTTATCGAATTGAAAAATCAAGGAATCGAAATACTGGAGGAAGTGGTTTGGGGTTATATATTGTTAAACAAATTCTTGAAACGTTAGATATAAAGTATTCTATAAAGAATATGGAACGTAGTGTACAATTTAGCATGAACATTCCATTATCTAAACAAAAAACAAACAAACTCCCCTCTTAGTAGGACGAGTTTGTTTGTTTTTTGTAGTTTTAGTATTGATATTTTTCGAGTTACTTTTTAAGCAATATTGGGATTAGCTTTTTTACCAATCCACATACCTAAGCCCACCATGCCAAGCCAACAGCAAATTGCTAACATAAACATCAATCGTTGTACGGATAACCCTTCAATCTGCATTTGACCCTTCCCAACAATTGTTTGGAAAAGTTGCGACCATTCGACATCGTAAAACACCCCTACTCCCACAATCACAATCAATATAAAAAATTGTAAAAATATATTCCCCATATTTCTCCATGTTGTGTAAATGAGTAAAGAAAGCTCTCTATGTGTAGCATTCACCATATATACTTTCATATTATTTTGAGAAGAAATACTATTAATGGCATAGCTCCCAAATGTAACGCTAAGGACTATAAATATTGGAGAATAAAACCCGAATATCATGATTAAAGTACTTACTAAAAACAAATGGATTGGATTAACTTTCTTAGCAGCTTTGATATCTAAAAATATGGACATCAAAATCCCTAATAGGTATGGTCCAACTACAATGAAAATACAGGTTAACATGTTATAGAAAGTAAAACTATAAAAAATACCCATCAAAAATAAATATCCATTTCCTAATCCAAGTAAAAATGATTCTGCCTTTAAGCGAATTGGTAAAGAAGATGAAAGTTTATGAAAGAACTTTCCTTTCAACAAACTCAAAAACATGAAACAAATAAGCGCTATAGAAAGTAGAAAAAAATAAAAAATATATTGTTCATTATTTATGTTACGACTTGTTCGAATCAAAAGAATAAGCATTGAGACAAAAAGAAACTTTCCTACAACCGATACGATGGAGATAGGTAAAAGCCCTTTGGCTAACTCTGTTCTCGGCATTTTTTTTATAGCAAAAAGGATACTGATTAAACAAATCCCATATATGCATGTTATCAGCGGCGGCGATAAAAAACTAATCGCTAACAAAACGATTATTAGTAAAAGAAAAACGATACCAATAATAATCGCTTGTTGATTTTTATTATAAACCTTTCCCCCGCCTTCCACATGTAGAAACAATAAAGTACTCGTCATGGTAGAAATTGTACTAACTGCAAAACCAGAAACTAACGCACTTATTTCTAGCCATCTTGAACTCCATCCAAAGAAAGTAACACTAAGTAATGATACTATCAGAATAGAAACAGTCCAATATAAGGAGCGGCGAATCCCAGCCTTATTCACAATAGGTATCCAGATAAACACACCCGTCATATAAGTTGTATAAAACAGGATTGATGGCCAGTATCCCTCAAAGCCTTTCGAAATCTGTAATCCATAAACAATGTAAATAAGCATGGGTGTAAAGATAGTCGTTATTAGTAGACTAAATGTAGTTATACTTTGCACCACAAGTCTTTTTTGCTTTGTCGTATGTATCGTATAACACCTCACTTAAAATGAAATCAGTAGTTGTTATTACTTATTCTGTCCGGAACGAGGTTGTTATATATGCGCAATCCAATTGAAATTCCCATTACGAGGTAAACTCAATCTAAATCCACATTAAATTAAGTGGCGTGCAAAAAAGGTGGATTTTGTGATTCTTATAAATAAAATTAATGGATATATTCAAAACCTTAATCATAAATGGAACAAATGTGTTACTTAGATTGTCTATTACGTATAAAAAAGGTGCTTTTGGTAGTTCTCTCATTTTGTAATGCAAGAAACACAAGATGAGTGCTATCCTGTGCATTTGTTAATTGTATAGGTATGTAAAATACCTATACAAAATCCATATATTCTTGAAAGAGGTTGAAAATGTATGATAGTTTCAAAGAAGTTTTTTCACATTTCGCATTATAAAAAGATGTTACCTGTAGTATTACTTTCATGTGTAACGCTTATAGGCTGTTCCAATAGTAATATTCAATCCGCACCACCGAAACAAACCAAACAAGAAAATACAAGTAATCATTCTTTTGTAAAGCTGGAAAAAGAATATGATGCTAAACTTGGTATTTATGCATTAGACACAGGTACGAATCAAACCGTTACTTATCGTTCAGATGAACGGTTTGCATACGCATCTACCCACAAAGCCCTTGCTGTTGGAGCACTGTTACAAAAGAAATCAATAGAAGATTTAGATCAAAGAATTAAGTATACTAGCAAAGACCTTGTGAATTACAATCCAATTACTGAAAAATATGTAGATACAGGTATGACTCTGAAAGAGCTTGCGGATGCTTCCCTTCGATATAGCGATAATACTGCACAAAATCTTATTCTTAAGCAATTAGGTGGGCCAAGTGAATTCAAAAAATCACTGAGAGAAATAGGAGATACTGTCACAAATCCTGAACGTTTTGAACCAGAATTAAACGAAGTGCAGCCAGGAGACACTCGTGATACTAGTACCCCAAAGGCATTAGCTACTAGTCTTCAAGCATACGCGTTAGGCGATATACTTTCAGTTGAGAAACGGAACTTTTTAATAGATTTGATGAAAAGAAATACTACGGGGGACAACTTAATTCGTGCTGGAGTTCCAGGAGAATGGGAAGTAGCCGATAAGACCGGCTCTGGGTCTTATGGAACAAGGAATGATATTGCAATCATTTGGCCACCAAATAAAAAGCCAATTATTCTTGCGATACTTTCTAATCATGCGAAAGAAGATGCGAAATACGATGATAAACTTATTGCAGACGCAACCAAAATAGTGTTAGATTCTTTAAAAGTAACGAATTAATAATTACGCCTACTTTACGGCACATATAGTTTGAAAGACATGTACGTATCTAATCGCTAAGATGTATAAGTGAATTTATCCAAATTATTCAATACCGAATAAAAAGCATCTCTTTGTAAAGGTTTACTATGTTTTAAATGAGCAAATACTTTAGAATATATAGCTTTTGAGCAATCAAATTTTAGTTTTTTGAAATATAGTATGCTGCACTGGAGAACAGATTAATCCACTATAATTGTCGAATCGCTTTTATTTTGTCGAATATTCTATACTTAGTTTTATCCAGGCTGATATACTATAAACACAATAATTCTAGAAAGGTGATGATGTTATGTATGAACAACAAAATAATAGGGATAGAGATAAAAAAATGATGTTTTCTATGCAAGGAATTCCCACAAATAAAGTTAACATGAATCAATTACCTAAATGGATTAGGATTTTCGGCTATTGTGCGTTTGGTTGGATGATAGTATTTAGTTTAATTATGATTGTTGGTTTAATTCTTCAATAACAATACTGATAAATAGTTAAACGGGACAATATTTAGATCATACATCTAGGTAATGTCCCGTTTTTTATATGTAATTACTCAATGATATATTAAACCGATCATAACAAAAAGAACCTGTAGAAAATCCTACAAGTTCTTTTTCAAATATTGTTAAAAAGGGAACAACAAACTATCTTAACATTCAAAGCAGGGAGACCATTTTGATTATGGCTTGGCTTTATTATATATCAAATAAAAACATTTGAAGAAACCGATTTTCGAAAATTATGTGAATTAAAAAGTTAGGGTGTTTATATTAGATTTCGTTTACTACCAACTTCTTCTTACTTAAATAAACTGCACGATCTGATTTTTTAGCAACTTCCTGTGAGTGCGTCACAACAATAATACATTTATTTTCTTTATGTGCAAGTTCTTGAAACAGTTCTATTATATCCATTGCCGTTTCTTCGTCGAGGTTTCCTGTTGGCTCATCAGCAATAAGTAAATCAACATTACAAGATAACGCTCGAGCAATTGCTACACGCTGTTGTTGCCCGCCACTTAGTTGCAGAACGTTACGTTTCGCTTCTACTTCTGTGAGTCCTACCTTCTCTAATAATTCTAATGCCCTTGCCTTTTTATTTTGCACTTTAACACCTGTAATTTCCATTGCTGTTAGGACATTTTGAAGAGCAGTCATGTAGGTAATCAAATTATAAGATTGGAAAATTACAGATACATTTTGATTGCGGTATCGCTCCAAACCAATTTTTCGAATATCTTTTCCATTATACAGTACATAACCATTTTTAGGGACATCCAGCCCACAACCTAAGCTCAGAGTTGTGGTTTTACCAGATCCAGATGGTCCTAAAATCGTGTAGAAATGCCCTTTTTGAAAAGAAAAGTTAACATTATCTAGTATCGCTACATTTTTCCCATTACTTTCATAATAATAATCCAAATTTTTAAATTGTAAAATCGTCTCCATATTGAGCCTCCTTATTCATCTTTTAAAAGAATTTGTTTTGGATTTAAGCGTAGAATAGATAATGCTGGAAGAAGCGTTGCTAATATAGCAATAGCTAGTCCAATCCCTCCCATTTTTCCTACATCTGCTCCTGTTACACTTACATCAATTTTATCAATCGGCTCTTCTTTTTGGTCTTGTAGACTACCACCAGGTCCAGCCACCATTACACTACCATTTTGTGGGGTGTCTGTTTCTTCGCTTGCTGTAGCAATTTCACTCGAAAGTAAATTATCCCCTATGTATTGAGAAACTTTAGCTCCTGTTGTTACGGATAATCCAAATGCTAAAATAGCAATACATACTACTTCTACTACGAACTGCGCCATCAGTTTCCATTTTTTCTCTCCAATGGACAATAGAATCCCCATTTCCTTACGACGTGCTTTAATCGATAACATAATGATTAATCCTAAGATAATCGCACCTGCAATAGATACCATATAGATAATCATTTGAGAAGTAGAAGCGATATTTTCGATAGGCCTAATCATTTGTTTGTATAATGAATCATGTGCATCTAACTTAAAATAATTAAAATCAATATCAGATTTTTTTGCTTCTTTTTTAAATGCATCAATGTCTTGTGGATCGTTCAATAAGTACACAACTTGAATACTACTACGAGTACCTTCATCTGTTTCTAATTTTTTTAAAGTAGAGTGAGGCATATATAGTTTATTAGCTGGATTCATCATAGGAGGGGGATTTTGCCCCATTGGTTGCTCATTCGTTTCGTAAATACCGATAATTTCAATTTCAAGAGTTTCCTTCTTATCCCCTGATTGAACTTTAACTTTATCTCCTACTTTCAAATTGTTTTGTTCCGCTAATCGTTTTTCCATTAAAGCTACATTCTGATCTTGCATCTGTTCTGTAATTGGTTTTCCATCAACGATTTTACTTTTTCCATTTTTAAAGCTTTCTTGTAATAAAGTCTTGCGAACTCCTTCTATCATAAGAGAAGAATTCATATCTATTTCTGAACCTGAACCTGATCCTCCCACCATTGCCACGCTACCTTTTCCTTTTCCTTTTCCTTCTCCCTCTGAAACTCCTACTAATTTAAATCCATCTGCAATTCCGAAATTATGGGTTATATAATTATAGTCTTTTATATACTTGGACTTCGCTAATTGATCTGTTTCTTTTGTATTGAGCTGCGGCGGATTAGGCGCTTCTCCAGTTTCCCTTGCTTGTTTTCCTAATTTATCAAAATCAAGACCTAAAGTAACATCTGCACCCAGTTTTTTTCTTGCTGTATCAGCAGCTTTTTTTGATGCATTTTGGATTGTGAATCCTGCCAACACTAAATTTGTAACAATTAGGAAGACTGCCATCAAAATTAATGATGTTCCTACTCTTTTTTTCATACTGAGAATTGCGCGTTTCATAAAATTCATTTTTTTCTTACCTCCTTGATAACTTGTATTCTATATAGGTTATCTAGAGTCTATATGGAGCTAATCGGTAGTTTATCTAGAGATATAAGGAGTTTATGTGTAGTTATTCATTGACCTGGTCAAGAAAAACCGGAGCACAAATTCAAAAACGCAATCGTTTGTGGATATTGGTAAGGAGTCAGTCCATTTAAGGGAGAGTAAAGATTCTCATGAAGGATTAAAACTCCTTTTCTAATGAATATAGCTATTTTATATACCAGAAAGACGCATATTGTAAGGTTAATTGACTATCGGCTTCGAAAATTATAGTAACTACTACTGTATAAGATATACAAATTGACACATTATCTTTCATAGAAATCACGTCACTTCAAAAGGTGTACCTTTTGAGATATAAAAACCCAATTCATTTATCAATGATCTCCTTGTATATGAATAGAATATAAAAAAGGAAATCGAAATGATTTCCTTTTTCACTTTGTAAGCTGTAAAGCTTTCATATAATCATCCTTTTTCTCAAAGGTCTTTTTTGCTTCTTCAGCCGTTAATACATAATCTACTGCAATATTTTGTAATAAACTCTTATTAGCATTTGGCAGCTGAATCGTTATGTCTTCCACACTACTCTTATTATTTTCAATTGTTTTATTAAATTCCTGAATACTTCTTGCAAGCTCCGCTAATTTTTCCATATGTGCAAGGTTGTTTAAATCCAAAAAGATATTACTTCTGAAAACTGCCGTAACATAATGCTTCGAATGTTTCTTCGCTATTTCTTTCTCAGCCTTCTTATCGAAAACAGTATCCCCCGTTTGCATTTGATCGAAAGTAAGTATAGTATTACTCCCTTTTTCTTCATAATATGTATTGAATCTTTCTTGTAAATCATTCGCTTCTTTTTTTATTTTATAGTTATCATTATTTACTTTTGGAGAGATTCGTCCATCGAAATATAATTGAAATTGTAAATATGGTTCATCTACTTGCTGTACAGAAGCTATTCGTGTGTCTGGGCCTGAAAAATCCTTACCTTGGCCAGGTATTTCAATTTGGTTTAGTTTAACAGAAAAACCATACTCTGATTTTGTATAATTTTGTGCTTTTTGTTCAATTTCTTCATTTGATATATCACATGATGTTAATAGCAATAAACTAAATATCACGCTATATGTTATTTTTATTCTTTTTATGCGAAAATTACAGGGTAATAAACCGATTACTAAAGATAAAAATGTATAACTTTTTAACATCTTTTTTATTATTTTCATTATAAATAGATTCCTTAACTTATTAATAATATAGTTTCATAGTTTGAAAAACACTTATTGAGTTTTCGTAACCAAAATAACTAATAGATATAAACTGAATCAGTTACAGACATTAAATAATAGAAAAAAGCCCCTAATATTCCAGTAATAAAAATAATAAATCCCATATTGCGTATGCTCTTAATTTTTGCTTGTAGTCCATTGAATCCTGCTAATAATCCACTTAAAGTGAATAGGATAAAGTATGGAACCGGTGAAAGAAGATATTCTGCATCAATTCCCATACCCCAACACACAAAAGGTAGTACGACAAGGGAAAGACTAAGTAATCCCATTACACTTACGAGTAATTTACGATTTTCAATCCCTGCAATAATTAAATAAATCCCACCAATAAATCCACATAACCAGAAAATGGGCATAAAGTAAATCCAAAGAAAGCTCAAGATGATCATATATAATTTTCTCCTAGTTGATAAGTTGTATTTCAACAATTGTAAAATGATACATAATAATAGAAAACAGCTATGCATCCTACTTCATAGGAACAATAGGACTTTTTAATTGCATGACATAGTCCGTTTAAGAACATGAGTGGTGTTTCCACACATTCCAACGTACAGCAAATTAATTGAGTAACAAATTTATTCTATGTGTAACCATTACTGTAAGCCCAAAGAAAAGGAGAACCATTCTAATGTAAGTATATATTCCCCTTTCTTCAGTTTTAAGAAATTATTTAATTTTCCGGATCCCCTGTTAATTTATCAAGTTGATCTAGTGCTTTTTCTAAATCAAACGAATTAAACCAACGGTAATCATGTTTGTCTAAAATACGATAATGCTTGCTAATCAGATTTTGTTGTAAGCGAAAGTCCCCTTTTTCTTGAATTTGTTTCCACCAGACTTTTCCCCCCAATGTTTTTTCTTTGAAGTTGTTAATACATTTATGGGCTATTGTTTCGATTACTACTAACGGATCATCTCCTAGAGTGGACTGTAAAACCTCACTATCCCTAAATAATGCACAAATAGCAACGGTATTGGTCCAACCCATTTTAGATCTTCCCTTCTCGATTTGAACAAGTGTTTTCTTTGAAATGCCGAGAACTTCAGCCATTTCATCCTGCGTATACCCTTTTTCAGTACGAATTAACTTTATTTTCGTTGAAATGAGTTCAGTTATAATCTCCTTATTCACTTTCTCTCCTCCTTTTAAAAAAGTAACTTATGTGTCATTTAGTGTAATTTTACACTTTAGCTCTTCTTTTTTCAACTCGATTTTTTTCCTAGACCTGGAAAGGAAAAATCAGCGGTCATCCAATATTTTAATATATACATACCATCTTCTAATGAAAACACCCCTTTTAATTACGAACAACATAATGTAGCACAAAAATTGTTTGTAATTAACGAGGGTGGAATTTGGTAGAGGAATATAAATAAAGCAAGAAAAAAGACCACCAGAGTGAACTGTGTGGTCTTTTTCAGAGGTGGGAAATTTTATAAAAATAATAACTTAATTAAAACTCAAAATTAGTATAACCTTATAGTATACCTTTTGATACGAAAATAAGCAGGTTAATGTTCTCTTATATGAATGAGAATATTAACCTGCTTTTTAGATTTTAGTATAAATTATTTATGGTTTTATTTTATTGCTAGCTTTATAATATAATATACAAATTTATTACCTGTTTTTGTAATTTAAGCACCTAATATTAGGAAAAGAGAATATTTTATAATTAATTTACAGCATAAATAAAACATGAATTTTGTCTATGTTTTAAACAATATGTATTTTGGAGGAGGTTAATTTGTTTTTTTCAAAACTCATTGATCGATACGCCTTGTATGATTTGCACAAAAAAAGAAGTGTAGAGTTTCAGTATACTTCTCTTTCTAACACCTCACTAGATATAAAGGACATAGAATTTTTTTATAAAGTAAAACCATCTGATATTCATTTTAACATTAAGCATTCAAAACAGGAAAAGGAATACATGGTTGGACAATTCAAATATAAAAGCTCGGTTCAATCTGATGATTCACGCAACGATTCTGTAACTGGAGAATTATTCTTACATAAAAATGAAAATGCGCCTCATGTCATCTTTGTTCATGGTTGGAGAATGGATTCTAACGAACGTGTAAAAAAAATATTCCACGACCATATGACCAACTTGAGGTGGAATATGTATTATTTCACTCTACCATATCATTTTGAAAGAAAACCCAACCAATCCTTATTTAGTGGAGAGTACATGGTAAGTGCCAATATTGAACGAACTGTACAAGCAACCAGACAAGCGGTAGCTGATTTACGAACTTTGATCAAATGGATTAAAGCAAATAAAAATGGTCCCCTGATTCTAATAGGAATCAGTTTAGGTGGGGTTATTACTAACCTAACATCTCTTGTTGAACCAGAAATTGATGTATTAGCATCCATTTTCTACGCAAATCGACTTTCTTATTCAATTTGGAAGACAAATCCAGGTAGATTTATTAGAGGAGACTTGGAACACCATGGTGTAACGTATGATGAATTAATAGATTATTGGAAAATCACTGAACCGAGTCAAGCGTTACCAAAAGTAAAAAAAGAAAATATTTTATTAATTTCAGGTAAGCACGATCTATATGTGCACTCTGAGGATACGGACTATTTGTGGGAATCCTGGGAAAGACCTACAAGATATATTTATACATGTGGACATGCCGGGATTGTTCTTAAACGTAAAAAAATTGCAACTGATACTATCAATTTTATTCAGAATCGATTGAACTCCCCTCACTTCCCCAAAGACATACATTAAAGTGAGGGATTACTAAGTATAGAATCTTATACTTTTGACACTCCCCCCCTAAAGGGACTAGCTGACTAACGTCAGTGGGATTCTTGCTACCAAAGGCGAAGTCCATTTCTGGTATCGCTGACGTGCAAGATTGCGGTGTGCCATCACCACTCCCACAACAGACCATATATCGTGGGCTACGGTACTGTGACCATACCGTACAGATTGTTCGTTCTCAAATGTTTTTACGTCTTTTGCATGACGACTTAATACATTTTACGGAGTAGAAGAATTTGCTACCCCAACCTCATATGTATTCTGTTTTCAGAGAACAGTCGTTTTAGAGTCTTTTGCATGACTATGAATAAAGTATACCCTGTTTTGCTATGCAAAAACGATACTTTCATCCCACGTCTAAAGACGGACTAAAGTCCTGCGTGGGCTTTCCCGTATCGTAAATTCTGTAATCTTTCATTTTATACCAAGTTCATTTCATATGGAAAAGGGGTACTCATCATTTTCACCAGGGGCTTATTTTTATGAAAAGAAATTATTGTTGTTTACCCTTTATATGCAATATTACATATAAAAATCTTTAATTGTTCTGTTATAATTTTAAGAGTAAATTATTCATCCATTAATTTACACCATCCATATCTACAGTTATGGAAACCCTAATTACACATAAAAAAGAGAAGAACCTTGGTGAGTTCTTCTCTTTTTGTTTATTAAATTGTAATATAATTACAGTATGTGAAATTATATTAAGTTAACTTTTAAAGCGAAGTGAAAACAACCGTCACTTCGCTTTTTGCATTTATTTAATCGGTTTCTCTGTTTTTAAAACTAGTGAACTTAATGCAGGAACTTTAATTTTATTATCATGGACAACATAAAGTGTTTTACTTCCGGCTTGCTTACCATCTACTAGCACTTTCCAAGGACCTTTCGATGGAAGCGTTATGTCCACAGCTTCTCTGTTTGCATTGTGAGCCACCATAAAGTATTCGCTTTTATTCCCATTGCCCTTTCCATCTATTGTATAAGCTACAACATTTTTAGGAGCATCAATAAAAGATACATGTGTTTTAATTTGCTCTGCAGATGTCATTCGAAAAGCTGGGTATTTTTTGCGTAAATCTATTAAGCCCTTCATATACTCTACTTCATTATTAAATGCTGCACGGCGTAACCAGTCCATCTGGTTAATTGAATCAGGAGATTTGTAACTATTATGATCACCATATTTTGTGCGCATAAACTCTTGTCCTGCATGTAAGAATGGAATACCTTGTGATGTTAATAAAATAGAAGAAGATAATTTATGCATTTGCTTTCGCATTTCTTCACTGTCACCTGAATTAGTCAACTCAAGTTTATCCCATAAAGTATGATTGTCATGTGCTTCCACATAAGTTAGCACCTGCTCCGGATCTTGATAAGTGGACGAATTTGTATCATACTCAATACCTGCCGTAATGCCTTTTTTAATACGGTCTTCCATATTTTGCTTTCCATTTACAAAACCATTTTCTTTCTCCTCAAATACACTACCTTTCAATCCATCACGTATATTATCGTTAAAATGAGCAATCCCTTTCATTTTCTCCGCATTTTTTTGATTTGCTTTCAACTCAGCTGCAAGAGGTGTATTTAAATCCCAGCCTTCTCCATGCAGAATAATAGAAGGATCAATTTGATTAACACCTTTACGTATTTCATTCATCGTTTCATAATCATGAATACCCATTAAATCAAAACGGAATCCATCTAAATTATATTCTTTTGCCCAGTATGTGACGGAATCCACCATAAACTTCCTCATCATTTTTCGTTCCGAAGCGGTATCATTTCCTACACCAGTTCCATTGGCAAGTGTTCCATCTTCATTGTAACGATAATAATAACCGGGAACTAACTTATGAAAATTAGATTCAGCGGCATTATACATATGGTTATATACTACGTCCATCACAACACGAAGGTTATTATCGTGCAGCACTTGAATCATTCGCTTTAATTCAGTTATTCGAACAGTCGGCTCATAAGGATTTGTAGAATAGGAGCCCTCTGGGACGTTGAAATTTTTCGGGTCATATCCCCAGTTATATTTTGGTTCATTTAAAGTTTCTTCATTTACCGAGGCATAATCAAATATCGGTAAAAACTGAACGTGAGTAACACCAAGATCTTTCATATAATCAAGTCCTGTTTTAACACCTTCAGGACCTTTTGTTCCTTTTTCTGTTACACCTAAATATTTCCCTTTATGCTTAATACCACTTTCAGGTTGAACGGAAAGATCGCGTACATGCAATTCATAAATAATAGCATCTTCCGGATTTTTAAATTTTGGTTTTTTGTTTGCTTTCCATTTTTTCGGATTTGTTTCTTCTAAATCAACAACTGCACCTTTATCTCCATTTACAGAAGCAGCACGCACATACGGATCAACCGCTTCAGTCCACTTATCCCCAATTTTCACCTTATACGTATAAAAGAGACCTTTTTGGTTCCCTTTAAGTTCTGCTTTCCAAGTTCCCTTTTCACCTTGTTGCATGTTTATTTCAGTACCTATTTTATCGCTCCATTTTTTATATGTAACTAACTTCGCTTCACTCGCAGTAGGAGCCCATAAACGGAACTTTGTATGTTGCGGAGTATATATATTCCCTAAATCATTACCACCATAATAAAATAAATTATCAAATTCTTCGCTACGAATGACTTTACCGATTTCAATATTCGCATCAGCTAAGTTTGCTATTTTAACTTTGTATGTCTGTTTTAAATCAATTTTCTGTTCCGTAATTATTTTAACCTTATTAGTCATATCTCCACTATTTGTATCATAAGGACTAATTCCTTTAATTTTAACGCCTTCAATTTCAATTTTCTGTTCCTTACTATTAAACGGAATATTAGTATTTATAGTGATTTCATTAAAACTATCAATAGTAGCTTTTTGAATAGAGAGATCAGAAGAAGGCTTAGAATCATATACTTTTTCATCACCCGAAAGGATCCATACTTCAGCACGACCATCCCTTATATTTTCAACCCAGTGATCACCTCCATCTTTTTCCCATTCATTCGTACGAACTATAAATCCTACACGATTATAGTCACCTTCTATTTTCACCTTAGCATATTTTCCAAACTCATCTTCCCCAGTAAAATCATACGATTTACCATTTGAATTCTCGCCCCATACCCAAAGATTCCAGTCTTTTGTATTTCCAGCCTTCTCTTTGTAATGAATGATAACTTCAGTTGTTTTCGAATTTGAAACTGCCTTCACATTCTGAAAAGAAAAAACAGATGATAACATAACGATTATGGCAAGTAATAAAAATGATTTGCTAATTAATCTTTTTGTCATTTGCACCACATACACCCTTTCTTTAAATAGTACGAGCGATTTATTATGCTCGTACTAAATTACACTGCTTAAATTAATGTAGAAATCTCTTTTACTTCACCCCCATATTGACTATTTTCACATATGTATTTCAATGATCTTTTAATACGAAAACGTTTGCATTAATGATTAAAAAAATAGATTTGTTTTTGCCTTCATATATTTGTAAATACTAAAAGATCAGGGAAATCATTTTAAAGCAATCGTTTGTTATCGCTTTCATTCTATAGCACTTTCTATTAAGAGGTCAATATATTATTAATTTTCTGTTTTTATACACTTTAAACCTTATATATTTTTCGCAACTTATTAAAGATAGACAGCGTGATTATTGCTTAGTAAGTTTATTTTCACTAATGCATTGCTGCGTAAAAACAGCTAATATCCTTAAAATGACATTAGCTGTTTTTCATAATGTATTAATATATGAATAAAAACTATATTTCTAACTTACTTAATTTTTGCTGCATCAAATGCCTTTTGAACTGCTTGAACTTCAGCTGTATTCGCTCCATATTTATTAGTTGCCACTCGAATACATGCTGATTTCAATTCCTTGAAATTAGAAGTCATGTTTAATTCATCTGTATTTGCATAATAGAAAATATCAAACATTTTATCCTCACCAATTCCTTTAACAGTTACCCCGTTATGAGTTCCACCTTTTGCAATAAGATACGCAATTTTATTAATAATGCTTGAATTAAAATGAACGCCGCCCTGATCCCATCCATTAAAATCGTTAAATTCACTATAATCATCTGGATAAGGTACTCCAAGTGAAGATGGAACGGAAGCTGGGTTTTCCACATCACGGAAAATAGATCCGGTTTGTTCGCCCATTGTCCAGTTAAATGTTCCATTATTTACGTATTTCTCAATAGATGTTCCCATAATATCAGACAACGCCTCATTAATTGCACCAGATTCTCCGTAATATTCAAGATTGGATTCGCTAGATGTAACCGCATGTGTAAATTCATGTCCAGCTACGTCATATGCTTTGACAATAGGATCTCCATATACAAGCATGCTTCCATTATTAGCACTTAAAGCATTCTGCCAATTTTTCGGATCATTTGTATCTTCAGAATCCCAAGCATGTACAACTGAAACTACTTTTTGCCCCTTATTATCAAAACTATTACGCTTGTATTTATCTTTATAAAAATCATATACTTTTGTTGCTAAGTAATGAGCACTTACCGCTTTTGGGTCATTAAATGTTGTCGAAGTGCTAGTTGCTAGTGTACCAGGGTAATAGCTTTCCTCTTTAGTGATATCTCTGTAATTTACATCATATGTTTCAATTCCTTGCCCTTTTGTGTAATCAGCAAGTGCATATTTTCCATTACTTTGTTTAGAAATGCCAAATGTACGAGATATACCTAAATCATCTTTTCCTGTTCCAGTTAATGATGTAAGATTGCTTTTTTTACTTTCCTTTAAGGCTCCAACAAGCTTTTCACTTGCTTTTAAGTTGGATTCTTGAACCATATTTTTTAACATATCCCCATTCTGTGCATTTACTAGATATGTTCCAGATACATAGTTTGGTGTTGCTGCTGCAAATGTAACTTGGTATGCATTGTTAGCTTGTCCATTATTTTCATCAACAAAAATAACTTCCTTTACTTCTGGCTCAGAAATATATCACTCGAAACCTTGATGCTATCCCAAATCGCTTAAAAAATAGACAATGATTTTTACTTTTCAACTTCACAAAGCAATTTTATCTCTTTGATTTGTTCTATATGACGCTGTTCATGCAAATAGATCAGTTCTATCCACTGATCAAGAAGTAATTCTCCAAGAGCTGGATGCATCACTGATTTTTTCGCTAATATAGATTCATCTTCTATTGTACTCAGGAAACGCATCAATTCTTTTCTAGAGTCGTTTAACAAATCAACCATTTGCTGCACTTCAAATGGTTCTATACTTGGTTCAATCATTTCTGGGGCTATAAATTTTATCGATCTATCTAATAAAATAGTGTGAATTTCTTTACGCTCATTTTGGGTACTATCCATCTTTTTTAATCCCGATGAAATAACTGTTATAACTCTCTCATCTAATAAAACTAAGTGATGACAAACTTGTGCTATACTCCATTTGTCCTTATCTGGTTTCCTATTAAATTGAGCATCACTTAACAAAGTAATTTCCTCAAATAATTGATTTCTCGTTTCATAAAACTTGTCATTTACAAATGTATTCATGTGAATTCTCCTTTCATTAGAACCTACATACTTAGATTCCTACGCTAGAAATATTCTCTATGGAAAAAAGATTTTCCTTCACTATTATTCCAATCCAATCTTTTCTTTAGTAGTTTCTCTAATTCACGACGAAAAATATGAGTTTTCTCAATATCCTTGAGGTTTACATGTACTACAGCTACACCATAATGCTTTCCACGGAATTCTTTCAATACAACTGCATAAAACGTTCCTAATTATCAATCTAGCATTAAATAAATGTAAAAAATCATCCTATTTATTCATTTTTCATGCGTATGTATGTACATTTGTTAATTTATTCGATATATTATGGGTATTGAATGATTACGAAAAGTTAATAGGTCGCTCGTATAACACCTTATATTTTTATATCCGTGAAAACTACAAAATGTATGAAATTCCATTTGTCAAATGAATTTAATGCGGAAGGAGGTTTGTGGTTACTTCATCGGGATATAATAATCAGTTTTGAGCTGATAAAAATATAGGAGGCGACATAATGTTTCGTACGATTTCAAATTTCATGAGAGTAGCTGAGATAAGAAACAAAATTCTTTTTACACTAGCGATGCTAATCGTTTTTCGAATTGGCACGTTTATTCCAGTTCCTCATACTAACGCAGAGGTATTAAAAGTACAAGATCAAGCCAACGTTTTAGGCATGCTAAACGTATTTGGCGGAGGAGCATTACAACACTTCTCGATCTTTGCTGTAGGTATCACACCATATATTACAGCTTCTATCATTGTACAATTACTACAAATGGACGTTGTACCTAAATTTACAGAATGGGCAAAGCAAGGAGAAATGGGCCGTAAGAAATCAGCTCAATTTACTCGATACTTTACAATCATTCTCGCATTTATACAATCCATTGGGATGTCTTATGGTTTTAATAATATAGCAGGTGGACAATTAATTACAGATCAAAGCTGGACTACATACTTATTTATTGCGACAGTTTTAACTGCTGGTACTGCATTTTTACTTTGGTTAGGTGAACAAATTACCGCTAATGGCGTTGGTAATGGAATCTCAATGATTATCTTCGCAGGACTTGTTGCGGCGATTCCAAATGTCGCTAATCAAATTTATTTGCAACAATTCCAAAACGCAGGCGATCAGTTATTTATGCACATAATAAAAATGGTTTTAATTGGACTCGTAATTTTAGCGATAGTTGTTGGTGTTATTTACATTCAACAAGCTGTTCGAAAAATACCGATTCAATATGCAAAAGCTGTTTCAGGAAACAATCAATATCAAGGAGCAAAAAATACTCATTTACCTCTTAAAGTAAATAGTGCAGGTGTAATTCCTGTTATCTTTGCTTCAGCCTTTTTAATGACGCCGCGTACAATTGCGCAGCTCTTCCCTGATTCAAGCGTATCTAAATGGATAATTGCGAATCTTGATTTTGCACATCCATTTGGAATGACACTATATGTGGGTCTTATCGTTGCCTTCACATATTTCTACGCGTTTATTCAAGTAAATCCTGAACAAATGGCTGAGAATTTGAAAAAGCAAAACGGATATGTCCCGGGTATTCGCCCAGGTAAATCTACAGAACAGTATGTAACAAAAATTTTATACCGTTTAACATTTATCGGTGCGATTTTCTTAGGAGCAATTTCAATATTACCACTTGTATTTACAAAAATCGCTACATTACCACCATCTGCTCAAATCGGTGGTACAAGTTTACTAATCATCGTAGGTGTTGCATTAGAAACGATGAAGACGTTAGAAAGTCAACTTGTGAAGCGTCATTATAAAGGTTTTATAAAAAAAGTGAATTAATTACAAAAACACACTAGAAGTCACAATAGCGACCTAGTGTGTTTTTATTATAAAAACTTATAATAACGGAGGTTTTGTCTTATGAGTCAAAGAATGTCTTATTATGATATTTCGCCTGATGGTATGAAAATTATGATGGATATGGAGAAATACACGAAGAAATCTTCAATTAATCGAGCTGTTAGAGAGCTTATAAAAATTAGAGTCTCTCAAATTAACGGCTGTGCTTATTGTATCGATATGCATACTTCTGACGCCCGAAAATTGGGTGAAACCGAGCAAAGAATTTATTGCTTAAATGCTTGGGATGATTGTGATTTTTATACTCCTGAAGAAAAAGTTGCTTTGGAACTATCGGAGCATATTACTCTCATTCCTACTAAAAGAGTTCCTGAAAATCTATACAACCGAGTACGTGAACACTTTGACGAAAAACAATATGTTGACCTTGTGTTAATCATTAATCAAATAAACAGTTGGAATCGAATTTCTATCGCGATGGGTAATACCGTAATAAAAAAATAACACTTATCCACCAAACAATATGCAATTGATTTAGTTAAGTGTAAAATTAAATACACCCTATATTAAAACACAGTTGGTTATTTCTCCAACTGTGTTTTTGATTTTACTATCTCTAATCTGTTAATCATTTTCTTCTAAAGTTTGAATACGTTTTTCGCTGTTTTCCACATCATTAAACTTTAACTACATCTCTTTTTTTAACAACCTTCCTTGCTTAAAATAAACCCCAAGTGTAGAACGATTTGCTAAAAACACACCAATCAAGATTAAACAAGCACCAATTCCCATTGTAGGATTTAATGGTTCTCCTAATACAAAATACCCTACAATAACAGCGATTAACGGCGATACATATAACCACGTTGATGGGAATACAGGATTTGTTTTTGATAAAAGCCAGTAATATAAACCGTGTCCACCGATAGACCCTACAAATATAAGATATAAAATTGGCCATTGTACATTCCAAGATGTTAAGATTGTTAGATTAGGCTGTTCCATTACGATAGATACAATTAACAGCAACATTCCTCCATAAAACATTTGAATACCGTTAATGAGAAATGGTGATACGCTAGGTAAATCTGAAAGTATTTCTTTTGAACGAATAGAACCTATTCCATAAAACAACTCTCCTACTAATATAACAAGGCAAGCGATACTCCATATGAATGTAAGTTCTTGATGCATTCCAGATAAAGAAATACAAAAAACACCAAGGAGTGCTATAACTAAAGCGACAAGTTGTTCTTTTTGCAATTTTGTTTTGTTTCGCCTTGATTGTAATAGCAAGATCATCATTGGACCCGTAGCAGATAGAACTGCAGCTAATCCAGAAGAAATATATTGTTCTGCCCAGTAAAGGGTCGCGAATGTCATAAATGTTAAACAAAAACCAGCATATATAATACGTTTTGATAATAAGTAAGGCATAATATCCTTTCTCTTTAATTTAAAAATAATAATGAGAATAAGGCCCGCCAAAAAGAAACGAATTCCAGCTGAAAATAATGGTGGTGCGCCCGCTTCTATTCCAATTTTTATCGTTAAAAATGTCGTTCCAAAAATAATACATACTAAAATATAATTTAAAATGACCATTTTTCTTCCTCCTTTTTACTCTTGAAATGAGTATAGAGGATATGGTGTATAACAGTGTATCAACGCATATAACAGTTGAATAAAAATATAGTTGATTCCCTCCATGTTTTTCGCTTTAATTGAATTAAAAAGAAAAACAGGTGATTCTATGAAGATAGTACTGCGTAAAGAATCCAACATACCATATTACCAACAAATATATATGCAAATTGTTGAAAGAATTCAAAGCGGGATGCTTTCACATAACGATTACCTCCCTTCTTTACGTTCTATTGCCAATGATTTGCAAATTAGTTTATTAACTGTTCGTAAAGCTTATAAACAGTTAGAAACGAAAGGTTATATACGGATCGAGCAAGGAAAAGGTGCCTATATACATAAACGTGTGAATAAAGATTTCAAACCAATTCCATATCAATGGCAACAAACGAAATCCATTAATGTTATGCGTTCTCAATATGTAATGAACCAACACCGTAAATATTTCGATTTTTCACAGGCAGTCCTTTATCCACGTTTATTACCAAATCCGTTTCTTTCAGATGAAATGCACAAATTACTTAATAAGGATCAAATGATACTGGCAACATACGGACCTGTTCAAGGTGATAAAGAACTTAGAGTGGAAATAACAAACTACTTAAAAGAACACCAACAATTAGTTACAGATCCATCTCAATTATTAATTACAAGTGGTGCCCAGCAAGGAATTGATTTAATCGCTCAAACATTATTAAAGCCCGGAGACTTAGTTTTAGTAGAAAGTCCATGTTATGGAGCGGCGCTTGATGTATTTGTTAATAAAGGAGTTCAAATTATCCCTGTTAGTCTTGATAAAAACGGAATTCGCTCAGACTTAATCGATGATATTTGTCAAAGGAAAAATCCTGTCTTGTTATATGTGAATCCTACTTTTCAGAATCCAACAGGTACTTTGATGAGTAAAGAACGAAGAATAGAGCTTGTAGAACTAGCAGAGTTATATAACTTCTTCATTATTGAGGATGACTCTTTCGGAGAAATTTATTTTGAGGATGCTATAGTACCTCCCCCCATAAAAAGCTTTGATACAAATGGTCATGTTATATATTTAAAAGGATTTAGTAAAACGTTAGCACCAGGCCTTCGCATCGCGGCGCTTGCAGCTGAAGGTCCTATTTTTGAATGGTTATATGCAGTGAAAGCTTCTATGGATATTGGTAGCCCTTTATTAACGCAGAAAGCACTACTTCCTTTTTTACGGGCGGAACGAATGAAAAATCATTTAGAAAAATTACGTACAGCTTTACAAATTAGACGTGATTTAACAATTGATATATTATCTCCATTAAAAGAATTAGAATTTGAAATACCTAATGGTGGATTTAACTTATGGGTTACACTCCCTCGGTCAATCGATCCTTTTACATTATTACAAAAAGCAAATGAAGTAGATGTTTCTTTTTTACCTGGAACAGCTTGTCTATTAAACCATGAAACTCAATATAATCATTTGCGAATTAGTTATTCAATGTTAAATGATAAAGATATGTTGATTGGATTAGAAAGGTTACATGATACCATTGCTAAGTTTAAATCAATGATTTAAACTCCAAAACAACAACTAACCTATTATTCACACAATAAAAAACCAGCACTTTAAAATTTTATTAAAAGTCAAGATATAAGCTGAACCTATTATTAATAGTGAATTCTTATCTAATGTCATACATTAGATTTATAAAAATTAAAAGGATAGAAGAGCTTGAATAAATTCGCCCTATCTATCCTCTTTTTAAACACAAATGACTAATCATAGCGGACTTCGCTGTCACCAGAACCAGTATTGCTCTATTGCTATGCTCAAACTTCTTTTTATTACTACTTGTTCAATAAGAGGTGTTTTCTTCCTGCATAAAATTTATTTTATAGGGGATTCATTATACTTATTAAAACAACAACATGATATAGACAAAACCAAAGAATAAACATAATGGACTATAGAACCAAGTGTCATATCTAGCAAACTGAGAATGTTTAATTTTTTTGAAAAATCCAACAAACTTAAAATCACCAATTGCCCTAACAATGAAAACTAAAGCACAGACAATACTTCCGATTTTAGATAAACTATTTGCTTCGAACCCCTGTAAATAACCTACTTGAACAACAATAATGACACTAGCTAATAGAATAAGAATGGCTACGAATAATGTTCCCCATATTCTCGGAGTAAAAGCAGGCTTATGTTCTCCCTCTTTTACTGGGATAACAGCAGCAGAACCCCATCGACCTCCAAAAGCCCAATAAATATGCAAAAAACTGATAAACCACAGAAGCCCCACAGCTACTACTATTAATAGTAATTTCATTTATTCGCCCCCAATTTCGTAACTTCAAAGATAACATACACTACCGTATGTTATAGTGGAAATTTTGTCCCTTCAGGTTTTATAACCATACTAGGGACATTTATTATCGAATAATCAATTATGCCTCAGCATAATTGCGTCCGGAGGCTTTACTTTTTTCAATGGATGTTTGGACACCCGCTGAAAGAAGTTAAAAGCTCAACCATTTTATCAATATCAAAATTAGGATTTGCTTCAAACCTTGTCATCCATCCTACATACGTTAAATAGGCAAGTCTCGCTCGATCAATTGATTCAGTTTCGTCTACGCCCATTTTTTGATACAATTTTGCAACACAAAAAATTCTTTGTTCTTCTATATCTACTAAACGTGTTGCCACAACAGGATCATATTTAGCCCAAGCATAAATACCATTCTCAATTTTTTTATCTCGATTAAAACTAATCTGTAATAGCTGTTCTAAAGAGGCATCCTGTTGCTCCATACTTTGAACAATCAGCTTTGTTGCATGTACTTCCCAAAAGTCGAGCATAGAATCTAAAAGCTCTTGATGGTCACGAAAATAGTGATAGAAGCTTCCTTTGCTTATTTTTAGCAATCGAGCAAGTGCTTCAATGCGAACTTTATGTATTCCTTCATTAGCTAATTGTTGTAATCCTACTTTTATCCAGTCTTCCCTCGTTAATTGCATATTATCTCTCCAATAAAATACGGTAGCGTATGTTTTACGTTAGATTACTACTATTCTCATTTTTTGTCAATTTTTCATTCTGTTTATTTTTATGAACTTTAATGTTGTTGTTAATCGTAATATTGATCGTCATCACCCTCGGTAAATTGGATAACACGAAAGTCCCTTCAGGATTACTGAAGGGACTATTACACATTTGCGAAAAGTGCCTTTATGTACAAGAAGCGCTTTTCAGTCTAAAACTATTTTTTCAGATTGCATTGCTCTAGAAGCTTTTCTAGCATTTCCAAAGTAACTGGTTGTGCTTTAGTAGTTAGTTGATACCCAATCCGTCCATTCGTTTCTACAGTTGCTTGTTGTAAATTCTTGATTTCATGTATGCCTTTTTCTCTCAGATGCATAAATAATTGTTGTTCTGACATTTTCGCGCGTAATAAATTCTTTTTTAAGATTTCTCCGTTTTCTATAACAATAATGCTATTTCCATTTAGAAACTTTTCTACTTTTCGTGATTTCAATTCAAAAAAATGAATAATAAGTAAAACACCCGCAAAAATAAAGGCAGCAAAAATAGATGGGCCTACTTTCCTACTTAATATAGGTTCTACAATAATACGACCTATAGAAACCACAATAATAATTTCAGCTCTCGTCATTTGGCTAACAGATTTACTACCTGTCAATTTTAAAACAATAATTCCAGTGAGGATTAAAATAATGCTTTCAAAAAGTATATTCATTACAGCCCAATCCTTTAATAGTGAATGTTACTAGTATTCCCATTAAAGGATTTTTATGATATTTTAAAGTATCCATTCTCTTTACGTGCCTTATTCTTTGAAGCACCTCTCTCCCAGCTAGTACTGGTAAAGCATCAACTTTCTTCATTGCTTCTACTTGTGATTCGTTACGAATCATTGCATACACAGTATGACCTTCTTTTATTGGCATTGGTATTAAAGAACGTGCTGTTGCACCTGCTACAAAAATTTTCATATGTGTTCCTTCTTATTTTGAATATCATAATTGAGAAAAGACATATATAAGGTATGTGACAAATATTTGGCTAGTTTTTCATTATTCATATGAAACGTATACTTTTAAAGGATTAATTATCCCTTGACTCAGTTCCTCAAAACATTGTATGAGTGCAGTATAATGTATTTCATGTTGAAAAATTTCTTCTATAAATGGTGTTTGTTCTATTTTTCTAAAAAAACAATCTGCATGTTTTTGATAATCGTATCCGTCACTTGACCCAATGATTTGCAATTCTTTCCGATAAAAGTCGGCGGTTAATGTTAGTTCTACTTTATTACCATCAGAAAGTATACATATTACACCATTACTGTTAAGTGCTTTTTGCAATGTACGGAATCCGCTATTTGTAGCTGAACATTCGAAACCGTAACTATATGTTTCTATTATTTTCTCTTCTGAATCATATATGTTTTTTGCACCAAATTTCTTTGCAAATTCTCTCCTATTTCTATTAGGTTCAACAACATCCACATGATCAACACCTACATAATATTTTAAGAAATAACATGTGAGTAAACCCATAACCCCCATGCCAGTTATTAGTACTTTTTTATCCTGTAGTGGGTTTAATTTTAATACTCCTTTAGCAGCATCACATGACAGAATGGATAATAAGGCAACTTTAGGCTTTATATAACTAGGTACTCGAGTTACTTTATGTCCCTTAACTATTCCTATCGTTTGATGCCCATAAAAAGAAACTACTTTATCGCCTACGCTTAAATTTGTTACTTTACTACCAACTTGAATAACTTCACCATAACTTTCATATCCAGTTTCTCTCGGATATAAAGGATTACCATCTGAAATGTCCGACTCCTTATACTGCGGTAACTCTGCCCCAATGCTTATTGCACCTGCGATTGTTTTAACGATAATTTCATCATCCTGTAATGGCCTAATTTTATCCGTTTGCCACTTCAGTTGTTTAGAGCCTTCTAAAACTAATTTATATTGTTCCATTGATATCCTCTCACTTTATAAAAATATATTCACACTAAACTTTAAGCTATAATAATCAATATGAAAGATTCATCCAAAATTAAAGCTATAATGTTGGCTAGCACTCAACAGTGATAACATGATAATTGAATTTGATGGATATGGAATTAATGAGTATGTTATTGGCCATAACTGTTCTATTAGCGAGTTAAAAACAATGTATTTTAACGTGGAAAATGAAGAGTTATCTAATGAGGATCTTCTAAGTTTATTTTGTGTACGATATCATTATGAAAACATTCCAAAGTCATTACAAGAAGACATTAAGAGAGATATCGTCATTGACTTAGATACGGACTATATTTATATCCCTAATAGATAACAATAACTTAGTAAACTAAAATCTTTTAATGTAACTTACGATTCAGACAAGAATTTAATAAAATAAGTAATTGCCCAAATGGAAGTCGCGAATTGAGTGACAAAATACATTGTCCATTCGAAAAAAGTCAGCTTTCTCTCTTGTTTAATCTTCTTTAAGTATCTGTAAAATATTAATGTACTCAAAAACATAAGTAACAAAGATAATTGTTGTAAATCATCGACTATACGTACCGCCATAGACTTCATCACCCTCCTATACAAAATAAAAACTATACTTTAAGGATATCATTAGTTTGGTAATGTTTTTCCATTTATTCAATGAAATTTTAAAAATGTTTTATTTATAAATACAATAATCGCCTACTCATAAATTTGATGGGCGATTATTATTTTTTTTAATAATTGCTTTATTTCACATCATTTTCAAAATACTTTAATTCAATCACGATATCAATAATAGGTTTTGATGTAAATGACTCTTGCAAGGAATCTCCTAATCTTGGACTTACTGATTTGAAAAAATAAAATTATTATGCCGTCTCAATTACCATTATTTTGGAAAATAATGTGCTATTATATATTCATAATTAACAAAAAATAAGAAAGAAGGACTTGTTGTGGAAACAAAGATTATAGGAACAGAGAAGAAAATTGATTCAAAATCTCTTTTGGCTTTAGGTTTATTAATTATTTCTGGGATTGTATATCAACTCTTCGCATTTTTAGGGGATAATATGCCCGAAGTATTAGAAATGATTCTTGAAGCTTTATGGAATGTTGCATTATGTGGAATTATAGGATACTATTTTTTAGGGGAAATATCGTTAGATCAATTTAAACATTTTAAGTTTAAGACATTACTTTGGGGTGTGCCTTTAACTATAATCGTGGGTATGGGTTCCAGCTTAATATTCAGCTACATTTTTGAACCTGCAACTAAAAATTCTGTTGCTGGAGTCATAAGTATTTCTATGATTTTATATCGTGTTCCCTTTATGTTAATGGGCGAAGAGTTGCTATGTACTAATATAATTATTGCATTACAAAAATTAGGATTGAAATTTGGCACGGCATCATTAATATGTAGTGTGTTGTTCGCTTTATGGCATATTCCAGCTTATGGTTTTGTGCCAATGCAGTTATTAATAACTATAATCCCAGTTAGATTAGCACTAAATTATATATGGAAAAATTCAAAAAGTATTTGGATAAGTTGGATTTGTCACCTTATTTTTGACATTATTTCATTTATACCAATGCTTAAATAATGATTTTATTTTTAAGAGGACTTTATTATTTATTTACAGTATAAAGAAAAAGAGCACTCAGCTATTGAGTGCTCTAAAAATATTAATTTTGATTTAAAACATTTTCTTCAAAATATTTTCCCCAGTCTGGTCGCCTTCCATCCATATCTGTAAATCCATACTCCCTTCCTAATTCCCATGAACTTAGCGCTCGGCCAGTTTTTTCATGAATATTTGGATCGCTGGCTAAAGCTGCGACTGCTCTCCCAACGAAGAAAGGCGTTTCAGATGCGATAAAATGGGGATCTTGTTTTGCTCCGTCTCGCCAATTCTCCTCTGTTACACCAAATATATCTAACATCGCTTCTGAACGAAGGAATCCTGGACTAACTGCGACAGCTGTAATATTGTGTTGTTCTAAATCTTTCGCCATTGCTTCTGCTAAATGAATTGTTGAGACTTTTGCTAAACTATAGTATAAATTGCCTCGGTATTGATAATCGACACCATCTGTAATTTCAATTACAAGTCCCTTTTTATTATGTACCATTAATGGTACACCGTAATGGCTTGTCATTATATGAGAATGAACAGCTCTTTGTTGCATGAGTAGTCCGTTATGTAAGTTGTGTTCCCAGAAAGGTTTCTCCCATTCTGTTAAAGGATCGCCGCCCCAAACATCGTTTACTAAAATATCAAGCTGTCCATTTTGTTCTTCTTGAATCTTTGTAAATAAAACTTTAATATCTTCTTCTATTGTATGGTCAACACGAACTGCGATTCCGATTCCGCCTTGCTTTGTTACAAGCTCTGCCGTTTCTTCAATCGTTTCTGTTCTTCCCATACAGGATAGATTCCCTTTTGTACTTCTTCCTGTTACATATACAGTTGCTCCAGCTTCTCCAAGCATCATCGCAATACCTCTTCCAGCACCTCTTGTTGCTCCGGCCACAACTGCTACTTTACCTTGTAATGGTTTCATTTTATTCACCTTCATTTTTATAATTCAACTTTATAACTTGGGGTATATGCTTTCTTTCATACTTCCTCGTATAGATTTCGCTATTTGGAGTAACTAATTGTAACGTAATGTCACCACAAACGCCATTTGCAATTTCAAATTCACCCTGTTCATTTGAAATACTACGTTCCTTACTTTCAATTGAATCCTCATAAATTTTCACATTTGATATAGGTTCGTTATTTTGATCTACGATTATACCTCTTGAATACATACCAACTGCTATGCATTGATCATCTTCTATATAATATTTAGTAACTACCATCGCTCCAATTACTATAGTAATACATATAAACAAGGTTATTAATTTGTATCTCACAACAAACCTCCTTATTCGTATTATTCTTTTTTAAATTGAAAATTTAGACGTTTTGATTGTTTGATTTCCTCAATTACTTTGCGTATACCTTCTTCTATCTGATTTTCTTTTACATTCGATACATTTAACTTTAACAGTCTTTCTTTAGGAAAATCCCTTAGATAATTTTTATCAATAGTATCAATATTTATTTGAATATCACTCAATTTTTGTAAAAACATTTCCAAAACACTGGTTTTATCTATTTCTAAACAAGTATGGATTCCTATTGTATTATACTTTTTATATTTAAATAAAAGTGGGTTTTCATTATGCACTTTTTCTAATGTTTCTGCTAGTTTTTTTGATCTATTATTATAGGAGGATTTAATTTTATTTTTATGGCGTTCGAACATGCCACTCTTTATATAAATTTCTAAAGCAGCTTGAGATATCATTGGACTATCAATGTCTAAAATCTTTTTATATTTATGGAAAGCATTTGCAATAGCTGGTGGAATAACCGCCACACCGACTCGTAAACCTGGAAAAATAATCTTCGAGTAACTTTTCAAATATATGACATGATTACAATTATGTAAGCTATATAACGGATCTGCTTTTGAATCTGTTTCTAAATCTGCTAAATAATCATCTTCCACTATAAATACATTATACTTCTTGGCCAATAGCACGATTTTTTCTTTCTCATCTTTAGAATAAGACGTTCCAAGTGGATGATGAAATCTTGGAGTTGTATAAAAGAATTTAATTTTTTCTGTTCTGAATATCCTCTCTAGTTCATTTAAATCTATCCCTTCATGCGTACGCTTAATTCCGATTACAGGAATGTTATTTGTTTCTACATATTCAATATATAAATGGTAACTTGGCTGTTCAATTAGAATCGTGCTATGTCCATTCGGAAACGGTATAGAAGTCAATATAACAAGTGCTTGCTGAACACCTGACGTAATAAAGATATTTTCTTCTTTTGTAAAGACTTGATAGTTTGCCAGTTGTTTTTGAATGACTGGAATTAATGATGGTAAACCTTTCGGTGTTCCGTATACAAACAAATCATTTTTATATGTATCAATTGCCTTATTAATACAATGTTGAAAATCTAAGTATGGAAAAACATCTGGATCTGGTGCTGAAGAAGCAAAATCAATCATCTCGTTATTCTCTATGTAACTTCCAGATTTCTTAACAACATAGTATCCACTTTGAGGTACAGAATAAATAATATGGCGCTTTTCTAATTCATGCAACGCTCGTATCACTGTGGCCTTATTACATTCATATTGCGTGACGAGTGACCGTATAGACGGTAATTTCTTTCCTTCTTTTATCTCTCCATTTTGAATCATACTTTCTAAATCGTTTAAAACATGTAAATACTTATACATCATTACACCTCCAATTTTTTGTACCGGTACAGTTTGTATTTGTTCCCATTGTAGCACTAGATCATAAAGATTACTATGTACGTATACTGGCCAGTGAGAAATTAACTACTATGAGGTGAAATTATGAAAAATACAACAAAAGCATATATATCAGCATTACTCTATTCATTTATTATTGGATTTTCATTTATGTTTGTGAAACTAGCACTAACCATTACGAGCCCTCTTGATACTCTTGCTCATCGTTTTACAATTGCTTTCGTAACTGCAAGCATTCCCGTTATTTTCGGTTTTGTAAAGTTAAATATATCATTCAAAAACATACTTGCCCTTTTACCACTTGCAATATTTTATCCAGCACTGTTCTTTGCTTTCCAAGCATTTGGTCTAGTATATACAAGTTCATCTGAAGCTGGAATTATACAGGCTGCTATCCCTATATTTACAATGATACTCGCTTCCTATTTTTTAAAAGAGTATACGAATACATGGCAAAAAACAGCTGTACTTATTTCCGTCATCGGTGTTATTTATATATTTATCATGAATGGTATAGGAGCTCATAAAACTAGCTTTATCGGTGTTATTCTCATTTTATTATCGGCATTATCATCTGCTTGCTACAATGTATTAGCCCGAAAAATGACAAAGAAATTCAAGTTAATGGATTTAACCTACACAATGACAGCGATTGGTTTTATTAGTTTTAATTTAATCGCTATCGCCAGCCATATAAACAAAGGCACAATAACTGTATACTTTAAGCCATTTACGAACAGCACATTTCTTATCTCCATTTTATATTTAGGATTACTATCATCCTTACTGACAGCATTGTTATTAAACTATTCATTATCTTATATTGAAGCAGCTAAAATAAGTGTTTTTAGTAACTTATCTACACTTATTACTATAATTGCAGGCGTTGTATTCTTACACGAGCAAATTGCCTACTACCATATCATCGGTACACTTATGATTGTTCTTGGTGTAATAGGTACAAACTTTTTGGGCAAAAAAGGAATTATAGCGAAAAAGAAGAATACCTCCTTGAGTAAATAAAAAGTGAGGGGTAAATAATGCAGAACTCTAATACGATCGATATCCGTAATCTACATGAGCTAGAAAACGAATTGTCTACTTTATTAAGTAAACCCATTTCTTCAGGAGAAGATTTAGAAAATTGGCTGAAAATACAGTCGAAATTAATATGGGAAATCGAAGAACAATTAAGATCACACTATATTGACTTTCAATGTAATACAGATAACAAAGAAATAAAAGATACGTTTGAATTTGATCAACAATATGTAAGACCACTTTTAAAACGTTATCAAAATTCATATGATAATAAATATTTAGAATCACCATTTCGAATGCTACTTAATCCAAAAACTTATAGCATACTAGATAAAAAAATAAAGAATGCACAAACATTATTTTGTGAAAAGAACATTGATTTAGAAGTAAAAGAAGACAAATTAGTAACCGAGTACTTCGAAATCACTGGGAGTTTAACTGCGATATGGAATGGCGAAGAAAAAACAATTACTGAACTACAATCTTACTTACAAGATCCGAATCGTGATATACGAAAAAAAGCAAAAACACTTATCTCTGAACGGTACTTATTTGTTGAAAAGGAACTACAAACCATTTTAAATGAATTAATCACAATCCGTCACCAAAAGGCAAAAAACATTCAATTAAATAATTATCGTGATTATATGTTTAAAAAATATGAACGCTTTGATTATACGGCTGATGATTGCTATGAACTGGCTGAATCAATACGACAATATGTTGTGCCACTTACAGATAAAATATTAAATGAGAAAAAAGATGAACTTCAAGTGGATATCCTTCGTCCATGGGATGTAGTAGCTGTAGCTCCCAATCAAAAAGTGTTAAAACCTATTCAAAATGAAAAAGAGTTAATTGAAAAAAGCACTCAAATTTTCAACAAGTTGGATGATGAATTTACGGAACTACTAAACCGAATGTATGAACATGATTGCTTAGATTTAGGAAGTCGTAAAGGTAAAGCAGCTGGTGGTTTTTGTGAGTACTTACCGGCTTCTCAATTATCTTTTATTTTTATGAACCTTAACTATACACAAGATGACATCCTTACTTTCATTCATGAAATGGGCCATAGCATCCATAATGAATGTATAAAGCAACTAAAGATACGACAATATATAGAAATCCCCGCTGAGACAGCTGAATTAGCTAGTATGACAATGGAATTATTCTCGATAAAATATTGGGATGCATTCTATAAAGATAAAAAAGATTTGAAACAAGCAAAAGTTAACTTCTTTAAAGATATTATTACTTATCTTCCAGGTATGCTAATAGTTGATCAATTCCAACACTGGCTTTACGAAAACCCAAATCATACATTTGAGGAAAGAAATGAAAAGTACTTAAAGCTTCAGAAAACTTATCAATCTAGTGTAGTAAATATTAATGGTTATGAAAACTGGTTTGCAACTGGCTGGTTACCTGTACTACATATTTTTGAAGTACCATTCTATTATATCGAATATGCGATTGCACAGCTCGGTGCACTGCAAATGTATAAACAATATAAAGAGAATCCTAAACAAGCACTACAAAATTATAAAAAAGCATTGTCTTTAGGTAGTACTAAGACTATTAAAGAAGTGTATGAAGCAGCCGGCATTCACTTTGATTTTTCTGGAAAAACAGTTAAAGATTTAATGGCATTTGTAGAAGAAGAATTAAATTTACTTGAACAAATATAAGTAAAAAGATGCACCTATCCTTTTAGGTGCATCTTTTTACTGTATTTTCTTCTAATTAGTTTTCAATTTTCATCTCACTTTATTAATAAGCTCTATATATTGTAGGTCCCCATATCCTATTGTTGGAAAAAGATTAAACAACCTTTTTAGTAACTCTTGTGTTGGTAAACCTTTATTTTTGGAGATATACTTTACTACTACATTATTTTCTTTTAGCATTTCTAAATATAAATCTATCGCCTGATACATTACAGGTAGTACCTCATGAGATAGCTTTTTATGATTTACTAGAACTTCATTGTAAACAGAAAAATAGTTCCCTAATTCAAGTTCAATTTGACTTACTTTAAATTCATCCTCTCTGAAGCTATTTAAGTATACTTTGCCCTTATAACCAGACTGTTCAAGGTAAGAAAGTACGGTAAGTAGATTCATTTGGCAAAACATATCCTCACCAAACCATAAAACGATACATTTATACTCTTTCTTAAAAAGATTCTCTAAAGGATGAATAACCTTTTTCATATAATTTTCTACAGTACCTTGGTGTCCTTCTGCTCTTGTTTTAATAAACTCATCATCAAAAACCTGTGTAGTAGTCGCATTTACACACATTGCTTCATTAAATGGAGCGTAATCAGACTCTCCCATTAGTTTTTCACTTTTAAATTCTTCATACATAAATTGACCATTTAATATGTTTAGTACATCTTTATCAAACAGCTCACTCTTTTCATTTCGTAACTGTTCAACTTCAATTTTTCTAGAAAAATTCATTCTACACCACTCCTTGCCATTATTGATTGAACGGGCTTTTTGTTAAGTTGGAATTCTCTTGGGGTTATACCAAAAACAGTTTTAAAAGCTCTACTATAAGCCTCTTATGAAGAGTAATCATAATCAAATGCGATATCAATTATCTTTCTATCATTCGCCAAATCTTCCGTTGATAAATACAATCTTCTGAGAAGAATATATCGTCTAATACTTATCCCTGTTACTTGATGAAATTTAAAAGAACAGTAATAAGGAGAATATCCCATATAATTAGATAATTCATCTAATGAGAATTTACATTTCAAATTCTTATCAATCCAATCGATCATTAACTGTATATGTTCATTCATTTATTTCACTCCTCAACGAAAATTATA
>NZ_JAFEMR010000023.1:0-77613 GCF_016892495.1 Bacillus sp. RIT 809
AGTCGCTCATTTGCGACTTCCTTATGTTAACATCTTCGTTTTTCGATGTCAACTAAGTTTTTTAATTTCTTTTTTGTCGTTTTCTGCGTTTCCGCATCAGCGACGGTTATTAATATATCATGTGAAAAAATGAAATGCAACACCTTTTGAAAACTTTTTTCAAACCAACTACATTTCTTTTTTAATATCATATACTTAAACGAAATATCTCTTTCATTTCTAAGTAATTCCTACATATATTCTATATAAAGTCACTCTGCCAAAAAGCGTTTCTTTCTATATAAACGTTTTATTCATATACCATATCATACAAGGAGGAATATACATGGACTACACCGACTTATTAATAAAACTAGGTCTCTCGGCTATTTTAGGATTCGCCATCGGTTTAGAGCGCGAATTAAAACGTAAACCACTCGGTTTAAAAACGTGTTTAGTTATTTCTATAATTAGTTGCCTCCTGACGATTGTTTCTATTAAAGCAGCTTACAACTTACCACATACCGATCATATGAATATGGATCCACTTCGACTTGCCGCTCAAATTGTATCAGGAATCGGTTTTTTAGGTGCCGGTGTAATTTTACGCAGAGGAAACGATAGTATTGCGGGATTAACGACCGCCGCTATGATTTGGGGTGCTTCTGGTATTGGCATTGCCGTTGGAGCTGGTTTCTATATCGAGGCTACTTTCGGAATGTGTTTCCTTATGATTAGTGTAGAACTTATACCCTTAACGATGAAATTCGTCGGTCCTAGATCATTTCGCCAACGTGATATCGCAGTGAAACTTGTTGTACGAAATATGGACAATATCCCCATTGTAATTGAAGAAATAAAAGAAATGGATATAAAGGTTAAAAATATGAAGCTTAAAACATTAGAAAGCGGCGCTCACTACTTACATCTTAAATTGTCTATCGATCAAAAAAGACATACTGCCGATGTTTACTATGCTCTCCAACATCTTGAAAGTGTTCAACAAACTGAAGTTGAAAGTATGTATTAATTATGAAACGAACTCTCTTTTTAATTAGAGAGTTTTTCTTTTTTCTATAATGGTAACAATGAATGTAGTCCTGAAACGTAAGGAGGAATAGAAACTTGAAATCCCGCCCGAATTTAGTAGATACATTTCGTGATTCCATTATTTTTCGTTTAATTAGTTTTATTATTGTACTTACTGCTTTTTCTGGCTTTCTTATACATACACTCGAGCCAGATCACTTCACCACATGGTTCGACGGGATTTGGTGGTCAATCGTTACCATTTTCACCGTTGGATACGGCGATTTCGCCCCCCATACAACAATAGGAAAAATTATCGGGATAGGCATCATTTTATTAGGAACGGGATTTTGTTCTTATTATATGGTTCTATTCGCTACCGATATGATTAATAAACAATATATGAAAATTAAAGGAGAAGAAGCTGCTACCTCTAATGGTCATATGATTATCGTTGGCTGGAATGAACGTGCAAAACATGTTGTAAAACAAATGCACATATTACAACCGAACCTTGATATCGTTTTAATTGATGAAACACTTTCTTTACTTCCAAAGCCATTTCATCATTTAGAATTTATAAAAGGTTGTCCGCATCACGATCAAACTTTATTAAAAGCTAACATTACAACAGCTCACACTATATTAATAACATCAGATAAAGAGAAGAACGAAAGCTTAGCAGATACACAGTCCATTTTAAATATTTTAACTGCAAAAGGACTTAATCCAAACATTCACTGCATCGCTGAACTTCTTACTTCTGAACAAATCCAAAATGCAATGAGAGCTGGCGTATCAGAAATTATAGAAGGAAATAAATTAACGAGCTATGTATTTACTGCTTCTCTTTTATTCCCTTCCATTTCAGGCGTACTATTCTCCCTTTACGATGAAATCTCTGATAACAAATTACAACTGATGGAGATTTCCCCGTCCTGCACCGGACAATCCTTTGCGAATTGTAACTATACTCTTTTAAAACAAAATATTCTCTTACTAGGTGTAAAGCGCGACGAACAATATATGATCAATCCAGTTCATTCTTTCATTCTCATCGAAAGCGACATACTCATCGTTATTCACCATTAAAAAAATGACTTTCTAGTTCTTGTACTAGTACTTTACCAATATTGATATATTTTCTTTTCACGTCTCCATCGGGATCTTTCGGCTCAGCAAATTGATCAACTCCACTCGTTCCAGCTGTTAAAGAATTAACATTATCATCTAGTTCGTCTTGATATACGTGCGAAAGAATATACGGCGTTTCAAGACGGACTATTACCTGAGGCACATCTAGTTCTCCATCCACCGCTGTAAATGGTACTCGTAAAAATTGATAACCATCTTCTTCGTCGATTTTATAATCAAAACATCCTTTATCATAATCCCAATTACCACCAATACTATATCCAAGTGGTTTCATAACCTCTTCTAACTTATATAACGCATATGTACGTCCTTCTAAATTTGATTGAATCGGAATCAATCCCATCCCTCCTAGACTTTTCCTTTAGCATACCCATTCTAGTTTGAATATACCGGTGTACTTTTCAGTAAAATAATAAAAAGCGATCGGAGACCCGATCGCTTTTTATTATTTTAAACGCTCTTCTAATTCTGCTTTTAACTCTTCAAATCCTGGTTTTCCAAGTAGAGCAAACATATTTTTCTTGTACGCTTCTACTCCTGGTTGGTCAAATGGATTTACGCCTAATAGGTAGCCGCTCATCGCACATGCTTTTTCGAAGAAGTATACAAGGTAACCGAATGTGTACTCGTTTAGTTCTGGAATGTTTACGATTAAGTTCGGTACTCCGCCATCGCTATGTGCAAGTAATGTACCTTCGTATGCTTTTGTGTTTACGAAGTCTATCGTTTCACCAGCAAGGTAGTTTAATCCATCTAAATCGTTGTCGTCTAATTCGATTTTTAGTTCGTGTGTAGATGTACCTACTTTAAGAACTGTTTCGAATAGGTCACGACGACCTTCTTGAATGTATTGACCTAATGAGTGTAAGTCAGTTGAGAAGTTTGCTGAAGATGGGAAAATACCTTTTTGATCTTTTCCTTCACTTTCACCAAATAACTGTTTCCACCACTCAGAGAAGTAGTGAAGTGCTGGCTCATAGTTAACAAGCATTTCAATTGTTTTCCCTTTATTGTATAGGGCATTACGAACTACTGCGTATTGGTAAGCTGGGTTTTCTTCAAGTTCTGATTTCGCGAAGTCATTATGACCAGCAGCTGCACCGTTCATCATCTCTTCAATGTTTAGGCCACTTACTGCGATTGGTAATAATCCTACTGGTGTTAATACAGAGAAACGACCGCCAACATCATCTGGAATTACAAATGTTTCGTAACCTTCATTGTCAGCTAATGTTTTTAATGCACCACGCGCTTTATCTGTAGTTGCATAAATACGTTTGCGAGCTTCTTCTTTTCCATACTTTTCTTCTAATAATTTACGGAAAATACGGAATGCGATTGCAGGCTCTGTTGTTGTACCTGATTTGGAAATAACGTTAATAGAAAAGTCTTTACCTTCTAGTACGTCCATCAAATCTTTCATGTAAGTGGAGCTAATGTTTTGTCCAACAAATAGCACTTGTGGAGTTTTACGTTGTTCTTTAGAAAGCGTGTTATAGAAAGAATGGTTTAACATTTCGATTGCTGCGCGTGCTCCTAGGTAAGAACCACCAATACCTACAACAAGTAAAATGTCAGAGTCATTTTTAATTTTTTCTGCGCATTTTTGAATGCGAGCAAATTCTTCTTTATCATATTGAAGCGGAAGCTCTACCCACCCAAGGAAATCGTTCCCAGCCCCAGTTTTTTCGTGGATTGCATGATGTGTTACTTTTACTGCATCACGTAAATAAGTTAGTTCATTTTCACCGATGAAGGATAACGCTTTAGAATAGTCGAACGTTACATGTGTACTCATCTTTTTCCCTCCAATTATGTATATGTATTTCTGTATTCACTTTAGCGAAACTAAAGTTGTAAATCAAGCGATTCAACAATTGTAAACGTAACCATTATTTATTTTTTAGAAAAAGTTCATTTTTCGCATAAAAATTCGCATTTTTCGGTATAGATGTATATACGTCCTTTTTTCGTACATTTTTCATGTATAAAAACAACAAAACTATACCATTCTATAAAGGAGTTAAAATTCCTTATTAACTCCTTGCTTGCTCACGCTTCACATTAAGGGGGGACTTTTCATGAGTACCTTGCAACGTATCGCATTAGTCTTCACTGTAATCGGCGCTGTTAACTGGGGACTAATCGGGTTCTTCCAGTTTGACTTAGTAGCGACTATTTTCGGTGGACAGAACTCAGCTCTTGCACGTATTATTTACGGCATCGTTGGTATTTCTGGGCTTATCAATCTCGGCTTACTATTTAAACCATCCGAGAATCTTGGTACTCACCCAGAAACACATGAAATTCAATAGTCAGTATGTCTTTTTCGCCTCCGACATACGAATATGATTGCATGCAATCATATTTGCAAATATATATATCATAAGTCACAGTAAAAGAGGAACGCTCATATGCGTTCCTCTTTTACTTTATTACCTCCGACTCTTCAATCCATTCTGCTAGCTTTTCTCGCAGTGTATTAAATCCGTTCTCTGATGGATTCGGTATAAGAATTCGTCCTTGCTTTCTTTTCGCCGCTTTTAACGATAAACTCATTTTTCTGTGTTCTTCATCAATTGAAAGTACTTTTACTTCTACTGTATCCCCGACCTTTAAAAAGTCATGAATATCTTTTACATATCCATTTGTAATTTCAGATATATGCACAAGTCCTTGTGTTTCTGCATCTAAAGCTACAAATGCACCGTAATCTTGAATTCCAGTTACTTTCCCTGTTACAACCACTCCCGTTGTATATTGTTCTGACATGTGAAACACTCCCATACGTTTACCATTTTCTCTACAATTGTAAATAGCAAAGCAGATGTATTTATTATTAAATATCCGATTGGTGAGTAAGTATCCTAAGTAAAACACCGAGGATACTCCCACCTTATATTAGTAAATTATACCACTTTGATAGAACTCATTCAAAATTCACGAAAAAATTTCCTGTAATACGTATAATTCTCCAATATTAGGATAGAATACTAACACATGGCTTTCTAGTATTCCCCCCCTTTTTATGGACAAAACGTATTGTGTTTTGTCCTTTTTTTATTCTCTATGAACCGTTCCATTCTCTTCATTGCTTCCATAAGTTGCTCAAGCGATGTTGCATATGAACAACGAATAAATCCTTCACCACTCCCGCCAAACACATTTCCAGGAACAACAGCCACTTTTTCTTCTAATAATAATTGTTCTGCAAATTCTGCTGAAGATAGTCCGGTTGAAGCTATAGAAGGGAAGACATAAAATGCCCCGCCTGGCACATGACATGTTAAGCCCATTTCATTGAAAGATGTCGTCATAAAATTACGACGTTTTTTATAGCTATCTCTCATTCGAATTACTTCATCATTTCCCCCGCGTAATGCTTCAAGTGCTGCAAATTGAGACATCGTCGGTGCACACATCATTGAATACTGGTGGATTTTGAGCATTAATTCTGAAAATTGAACAGGGGCTGCAATCATCCCAAGACGCCATCCCGTCATCGCAAACCCTTTTGAAAATCCTGAAATTAAAATCGTATGGTCACGCATATTTTTAATACTCGCGAAACTCGTATATGCTTCGTCGTATACGAGCTCTGCATAAATTTCATCCGATAACACGATTAAATTATACTTCTCAACAATAACAGCTAGCTTTTCTAATTCGGATTTATTTAACATTGCGCCTGTTGGGTTATTGGGAGAACAAAGTAATATTGCCTTTGTTTTCGTTGTAATAGCTGCTTCAATTTGATCTGGCTGTACTTTAAATTCATCTTCTAATGAAGTCGCCACTGGAACTGGGACCCCGCCCGCTAACGTAACAAGCGGTGCATACGAAACGAAACTTGGTTCAATAATAAGTATTTCATCATCAGGGTTTACAATAGCACGCATCGCTACATCTAGCGCTTGACTCGCTCCAACTGTAACAATGATTTCATCATTCGGATCATAAGATACTGCAAATTGTTTTTTTAGATACTTTGCTATTTCTTGACGGAGCTCCAATAATCCTGCATTTGCTGTATATGACGTATATCCTTGTTCTAAAGAACGAATACATGCTTGCCTTACATTCCAAGGTGTAACAAAGTCCGGCTCCCCCACTCCAAGTGAAATAACACCTTTCATACTTGCCGCTAAATCAAAAAACTTTCGTATACCGGACGGTTGTAAAGATTCTGCTACTCTAGATAGGTCAAATTGCTTCACGGTGTCACCACAATTCTCTTATCATCATCTGTCTTTTCATAAATAATCCCCTCATGTTTATACTTCTTCAAAATAAAATGAGTTGTCGTTGAAACGACAGATTCAATTGTTGCTAATTTCTCAGAAACAAACATTGCTACTTCTCCCATTGTCTTCCCTTCTAATGTAATAGAAAGGTCATATGTCCCAGACATTAAATAAACGGATTTCACTTCTGAATAGCGATAAATTTGTTCAGCTACTGCATCAAAACCGACACCACGCTTCGGTGTAACTTTCACATCAATCATCGCCGTTAAACCAGTATGTTCTTTCACTTTTGTCCAATCGATATGTGTTACATAGTCCACGATAATCTTTTCACTTTCTAATTTCGTAACCATTTTTTTCGCTTCTTCTACTTCTATATTTAACAACTTCGCTAATGTATCTACAGATAAACGACTATTCTTTTCAAGACAAGCTAATAATTCCAATTCTTTCTCTGTCACCATATAAATCATCCTTCCTTTTAGTTTGTGTCTAAATTATACAAATACTCTTTCCAGTTTGAAAAGAAGATTTTTTTTGAGAATTATGTCAAAATAAAGTGAAGGCTAATAATCAATGGGAGGGTTCATCCCCACTGATTATTAGCCTTCACCAATCGGGCTTTTACGGACAGTTGCTTTCCAACTTATATTCTTTGCCTTAGCTGTTCTTCAAGGCGGAAAGCTTACTGCCCGCAAATAGCGGGGTAAAGTGAAACTTTAATCAGTGGTAGGGTTCATACCCGCTGATTATTAGCACACACCAATCCGGGTAAAGAGGAAAGGGGATGGAACCGTGAAACCAAAAGTATATATTGCCGAACCAGTTCCAACATTTGTAGAAAACTATTTATCAGAACACTGTGATTTTGAAAAATGGGATCAAAACGAGAAAGTACCTCGTGATGTTCTATTGGAAAAAATAAAAGATAAAGATGGGTTATTAAATTTCGGATCTGCTATAAATGAAGAATTATTGCAGGCTGCTCCTAATTTAAAAGTAGTAAGTAACATTTCTGTTGGCCATGATAACTTTGATTTAAAAGCGATGAAAAAACAAAATGTTATCGGAACGAATACTCCATATGTGTTAGATGATACAGTAGCCGATCTCGTTTTCGCTCTTATGTTATCTGCTGGTCGCCGTGTTTGCGAACTCAATTCCTATGTAAAAAATGGTGAATGGAACGCTGAAATCGGAAAAGAACACTTCGGACTAGATGTACATCATAGTACGATCGGTATTATCGGAATGGGACGAATTGGAGAAGCTGTCGCAAAACGAGCGAAATTCGGATTTGATATGAATGTCCTTTACTATAACCGTCGCCGTAAAGAAGAAGCTGAGCAAAAATTTGATGCTACATATTGTGATTTACAAACTCTAATCAAGCAATCTGATTTTATTATTCTTCTTACTCCATTAACAGATGAAACGTATCATCTTATCGGTGAAAAGGAATTTTCACTAATGAAAGAAACAGCAATTTTCATTAATGCTTCTCGCGGGAAAACAGTAGATGAAACTGCATTAATTCATGCGCTAACAGAAAAGAAAATATTTGCAGCCGGCATCGACACATTTACACAAGAGCCGATTCAAAAAGAGAATCCGCTCTTATCATTACAAAACGCTGTAACTTTACCGCACATTGGATCTGCAACATTAAAAACTCGGCAGCAAATGGCTATGACAGCTGCTGAAAATTTAGTGGCAGGATTACAAGGAAAAACACCACCTAATATTGTGCGTGGGTAATTATAAATACGCAAAAGGCAAGATGACGATGTCATCTTGCCTTTTTTTGTTAACATATTTTGTTTCTTGCCGGGAGATGATATGAACAAAAATCAATGGAGTGACAAAAAATGAACCATGAATGCAAATGCCCTTACTTCACTTTTTCCACTCGCGGGACTACTATTCATTACGAATTGTATGAAAATAATACTAAAAAAGAACGACCTACTTTCGTACTCGTTCACGGCTTCCTCTCTTCCTCATTTAGCTATCGACGACTCATTCCTTTACTAACAAAGGAAGGTACAGTAATTGCCCTTGATTTACCACCATTCGGAAAAAGTGATAAATCTCATCTCTTTAAATATTCTTATCACAATTTAGCAGCTATTATTATCGATTTAATCGAACATTTATCTCTCTCAAATATTGTATTAGTTGGTCATTCTATGGGCGGACAAATTTCACTCTTTGTAAACCGACTACGCCCTGAATTAATTTCAAAGACGATTTTACTATGTAGCTCTAGTTATTTAGCACGCGCAAACTTCCCTTTACTGTACTCCTCTTATTTACCGTTCTTCCACTTATACGTGAAGAACTGGATTATTCGAAGGGGCATCGTTCATAATTTAATGAATGTCGTTCATGACCATTCATTAATTGACAATGAAATGATGGAAGGCTATGCTGCTCCTTTTTATGATGATCGTATATTCCCTGCTTTAACTCGAATGATAAGAGACCGTGAAGGTGACTTATCTTCAACTGAATTACAAAAAATCGAAACCCCAGTATTACTCATTTGGGGTGAAAAAGATCGCGTCGTCCCTGTACATGTAGGACACCGTCTCCATAAAGACCTACCTAATTCCACTTTCATTTCTTATGAAAATACAGGACACTTACTACCTGAAGAAAAGCCCGATCATGTTTATGAAGAAATTATTGCGTTTGCGGCGCAATAAAGTGAAGCTTTAATCCGTGGGAGGTTCTATCCCCACGGATTATTAGCCTTCATCAATCGGGTTTTTACGGGCAATTGTTTTATTTCTCGCCTAACCTCTTTGCTTCAACCGAGTTTTGAGGCGGGAGTCTTACTGCCCGTTAAAACGGGATAAAGTGAAGCTTTAATCAAACCGCACAAATGAAAATAAACAAAAAGGCTGTCGTAAATTCCGACAGCCTATAATGAACAACTTCCGCCTTCTTTTAGTACGAGTAACTCTACTGCTAATTTTTCGCATTTTTCAAGTGCAGGTACTTCTTCAAAAGACATAAAGTATATATGTTGAATCTTCTTTGCGATGTATTTCGGATCATCAAACACACTTACGACGTTTACGACATCGCTCGCTTCTGTTTCATAAAACTCCGGTCCCATTTGAAACGGATCCCAATTTTTCACAACCTCAATCATTTTGTCATATGCACCCATCTATTTCCCGCCTTTTCACTTTTTAATGCTTTTCTTTATCCTATCACATCAGCTATTCTATAAGAAGAGTGAGAATTTTCATAATTTAACAGTTTGACAGAAGAAAGGAGCAAACATATGCAACTATTTCATAAAACGGTAAATCGTCGCGGAACACATAGTACAAAATGGGATACATATAAAAATGAAGAGCTCATCCACGCTTGGATTGCAGATATGGATTTTGAAGTACCAAAACCAATTCAAACTGCATTACAAAAACGCACAGAACATCCTATTTTCGGCTATACACTTCCTCCTGAAAATATTGGGGATATCATTTGTAATTGGACGAAAAGCCAATACAATTGGGAAATACAAAAAGAATGGATTGTATTTAGCGCAGGTATCGTTCCAGCTCTTAGTACGAGCATACAAGCTATAACGAAAGAAGGAGAAGCCGTACTCGTACAACCTCCTATTTATCCACCATTTTTTGAAATGGTCAAAACAAATAATAGACAATTATGTGAGAGTCCCTTATTTAAACAAAATGGCATATATAAGATAGACTTCGAGCATCTAGAAACTCAATTTAAACAAGGTGTAAAACTAATGCTTCTTTGCAGCCCTCACAATCCTATCGGACGCGTTTGGACAAAAGAGGAGCTAACAAAACTCGGTACGTTATGTACACAGTATAATGTAACCGTTGTCGCGGATGAAATTCACGCCGATATTATTTATAAAGGCCATACTCATACACCGTTTGCTTCTTTATCTGAAGAATTAGCAGCACGCACTATTACTTGTATGGCTCCGAGCAAAACATTTAATATCGCTGGATTACAAGCATCGATCATTATTATTCCGAATGAAAATCTCCGTAATGCCTTTATGTCTATCCAATATAGACAAGGATTCCACGGATTAAATACATTTGCTTATACAGCAATGCAAAGTGCCTATACAGAATGTAATGATTGGCTAAATGAAATTCGATTGTACGTTGAAGATAACGCTCAATTTGCTTGTGAGTATATTCAAAATCACATACCAGCTCTTTCTGTAATTAAACCAGAAGGTAGTTTTTTACTGTGGATTGATTGTTCCCACTTGGACCTTTCTCAAGATGAACGAACAGCATTGCTTGAAGAGAAAGGTAAAATCATTATTGAGCCTGGTGAGAAATATGGAACAGGTGGAGAAGCCCATATCCGAATTAACATTGGCTGTCCTAGATCTGTTTTAGAAGAAATTTTAAACAGACTACACCATACATTCTCATAACAAAAAAGGAGGCTATCCCAAAATGATTTTGGGACAACCTCCTTTTTTCGGTAAATCGATATAATTCCACTTACCATCATGTGGTTTTAGAACAAAATCTACCATTCGCGGTAGATTCTATTTTTTCTTCATATCCGACGCTTTTTTAACAATAACACCGCAAGCAATTCGGCCACCAGATTTACCCGTTGGTTGTGTCATACCATCATCAGCGTTTTCTGTAATAATAATAGACGCTCCATCTTTTCTATGAATCGTCGTTTTTCCTTCTTCAAGCGTTATATGCGGAGCATCGATTTCTGCTTTAATCTTTCCAGAACCGTCTGCAACTACGTTCGGTAAATCACCATTTTCCGCACCTTTCGGATTCAAGAGCCCATGTTCTTTATTATCCGGATTAAAATGATTCCCAGATGATTCGAAACGTGGCGCTTTACATTCTCCAATTTCATGTACATGTATCCCGTGTGATCCTGGTGTAAAGCCTTCCGCTTTAATCGTAATTTTCACTCCACTTGTTTGCTGCGCTACTTTTGCAGTCCCAACTTCATCACCTGAAGCATTATGTAATTTCACATCAATTTCTTTCGGCTTCCCTTGGTCACAACCCGCCATTAGAAATAATAAACAACAACTGAAAAAAAGCTGTCTTTTCATTCAATTCCCTCCAGAATACTTTCTGCCCTTAGATTGTCCGAGCATAGAGGGAAACATACAAAAATGAATTACTGTTTCTTTTCAGCTAAAAGCTTTTCTTCTACTTTCTGTAATCGCTCTGCTTCTCGTTTTGATACACGAATAAACATACGCCACGTAGCAACCGCACCGATGATAAATAGAACGCAAACAATACCTGGAATAATATACTCCGTTTTATCTTCAGGAAAATATAAAGGCATCATATGAAACACTCCTTATCGGGGAATTTATAGTAAGAATAAACATCAGAATTTTCTGTTATATCACCTTAAATTATAGTTGAAGCCTGTCATATTCTCAAGGGGGCGTTCCGAAAGCGAATGATTTCTTTGACTCCTTCGCGCACTTTCCTTACTATAAACTTGAGGTGAAAAATATGAGAGAAACATTTGAAATTGGTGAAATCGTTACTGGTATTTATAAAACTGGAAAATACATCGGCGAAATTACAAATAACCGTCCTGGCAGTTACGTCGTAAAAGTATTAGCTGTTTTAAAACATCCAGTGCAAGGGGATTTACATAATGTAAAACAAGCTGAAGTACCATTCTTCCACGAAAGACGTGCTTTAGCTTTTCGTGAACAGACGAACATTCCAGAGCAAATGGTGAAGAAATATGAAGGAGAAATTCCGGATTATACAGAGTCACTAAAATTAGCATTAGAAACTCAAATGAATTCATTTTCTGAAGATGATTCACCTTTTGCGGGGCGTAGTCTAGAAACACTTCAGCAATTGAAGCAAGATTACAAACTTTAAAAAACAAAACGACCAAATTACATGTTTTGCAATTTGGTCGTTACTGTGTACTTACTTTCTTTAACACTTTTGAAAAATCAACAAGTTCCCCTAATGTTGGAGGTGCTGGTTTGACTAAATACTCTTTATCTTTTTCTACTAACTTAAAAATATTATATGTCGTCATCGCATCATCAAGCGCACAATGATGCTTTCCTGTTCCTGCTTTTCCATACGCCTCAATTGCTTTCCACAGCCCTGTTTGATTTCTCTCTCCAAAAAACTTCTTATACTCAAGCGATAAATCACGACACTGTCCAAAGAATGGAAATTCTACTCCCGCCATTTCGCAGTTATGCTTTAAGACTTTCATATCCATATTTCCCCACGTTACAATTGTCGGTTTACACCTCTTTTCATATTCTGCAAGTTTCTCAACAAGTTCATGAAAAGAAATTCCTTTGTCCACTACTTCCTGTTTAATTCCTAAAAATTTTTTACATCGATCCGTTAAAGACGGAAATGTTTTCGGTCTAATATGCGATGAATACGTATCTTCCACCTTACAACCAACAACTGAAACGAGTCCGACCTCAATAATTTCTGGGAAAAAACCTTTTGGCTTTTTTCTATGCTGGGGCATCGTAAACTCAAAGTCTAAAAACAAAAATCGTTGTTCATCCATACGATCCCTTCCTTATCATCTTTGTCATTCCTTTCTATTTGACACTCCTACACGAACAAGCTCGAATGCTGATTCAATTTTAAATATTCAGATTGGATGTATCTTATATATATGTCAAATGCCCACAAATATTTTTAAAAATAAGAAAAAATGACCTATGCAGAAAATATGACAAAATAAACCCTTTCATTTACATCCGCCATTTTTCTACTTTATAATGACGTTATGTGTGTTTCATCTAGTTAATTTTTTGACACACTAAGAAAAGTGAATGAAAGGAGATGAGAGTTTTGCACGAAACAACGCAAGAACTCGCAAACTGGCAGTATTATTTCGCTATCGCAGTCTTTTTAATTACATATGCCATTATTATTTCTGAAAAAATTAACCGCGCTGTCATCGCACTTCTTGGTGCAGCATTCATGGTAATTGCCGGGGTCGTTGACTTACACAATGCCTTTACGAAACATATTGAATGGGGAACAATTACATTACTCATCGGTATGATGATACTGGTAAACATTACAAGTAAGTCAGGTGTCTTCCAATACGTTGCCATTAAAGCCGCAAAAGGAGCACAAGGAAATCCAATTAAAATTTTAATTTCACTTTCCTTACTTACCGCGCTTGGCTCCGCATTTTTAGATAACGTTACAACCGTACTTCTTGTTGTTCCAGTTACTTTATCTATTACGCGCATCTTGCAAGTAAATCCTGTTCCATATTTACTTTCTGAAATTATTTTTTCAAACATCGGAGGAACAGCAACATTAATTGGTGATCCGCCAAATATTATGATTGGTTCTGCTAATAAACATTTAGACTTCAATGCTTTCTTATTCAACTTAGCACCTATCGTAATCATCATTATTGCTGTTACAGCAACAATGCTTTACTTCATGTACCGTAAGCAATTAATTGCTGATCCTGTACAAATTAAAAAGCTAATGAGCTTAGATGAAAAACAATACATTAAAGATCCAGTATTAATGAAAAAATCTTTAACAGTACTTGGACTTACTATTTTAGGTTTCATGACTCATTCCATCTTCCATATTGATGCAGCTATCATCGCCTTAACTGGTGCTACTGTCCTTATGTTAATCGGTGTGAAAGAACATGAAATTGAAGAGGTATTCGCAAGTGTAGAATGGGTAACAATCTTCTTCTTCGCGGGACTATTCGTACTCGTTGGAGGACTTATCGATATCGGTCTTATCAAAACGTTAGCTCAAAAAGTAATTGGAATAACAGGCGGAGATATTTCTCAAGCATCTATCCTTATTCTATGGGTATCTGGTATCGCCTCTGCAACAATCGATAACATTCCATTCGTTGCAACAATGATTCCGCTTATTAACGATATGGCAGTTGGGCTAGGTTTATCACCTTCTGACGCACAAGTCGATGTACTATGGTGGGCATTAGCATTAGGTGCTTGCCTAGGTGGAAACGGAACATTAATCGGGGCTTCTGCTAACGTAATCGTAGCCGGAATCGCAAGTCGTGAAGGACATAAATTCAGCTACATGGAATTCCTTAAAGTCGGCTTCCCAATTATGATCGTTTCATTAATCATTTCTCACATTTACATTTACTTACGCTATCTTATGTAGTAGAAAAAAGCGCCCCGCTTAGCAGGGCGCTTTCGTTCTTTTTTCAGCATATCCGAATTATTATAGAACCAAATATATCGACCGCTCGACAACTTTGATACGCCTACTCTTTATACCTCACCGGCTCATTCCGAATAATGAACAAATGAATCGGCAAGAAAACCGAAAACGTGATTGTATGAATGATCGTAAATAGTATGGAATTCGTTCCGTATCTATCCAAAATAGCGTAGATGAGATAAATAGACAGCACAATCGATACGGCTGTTGCTAGCAAACTTATAATTGGTACGAAATTAAAAATAAAACATCCGACATATATGCCAAATACTTTCCACCCTGCCTCTTCTTTCAAGAAATCTGGTAATTTATCTTTCGCTAAATCGCCCCATGTCTTACTATTTATAAACGGAATAAAAGCAAGAACACCATCAGTTGCACCATCATTTTTCGCCATCGTATAAAGTGCAAAAGCCGTTAACAAATACGAAATAATTGCCCAAATTATTATAACAAGAATAAACGCAAAACTAAGAGCAAAGAAACCTGCTAGTACGCTTTGATCTTCCATCTTATCCTCTCCTCTCTCTTCTCAACATATTTCATTACATTGCAAGTTATGTTTTAAAATTCACCCAAACTCTTTGTATAATAATATGAGAAAGATAATAAGAGAGGAGCACATACCTATGCATCCATTTGTAAAGGCATTACAAGAGCATTTTACAGCTCATCAAAATCCCGAAAAAGCAGAACCGATGGCACGTTATATGAAAAATCACTTCCCGTTTCTCGGTATTCAAACTCCCGAGAGAAGACAATTATTGAAAGACGTCATTCAAATACATACGCTCCCAGATAAAAAGGACTTCCAAATTATCATACGTGAGCTTTGGGACTTACCAGAACGTGAATTTCAAGCTGCCGCACTCGATATCATGCAAAAATATAAAAAACATATAAACGAAACTCATATCCCATTTCTAGAAGAACTTATTGTCACAAAATCTTGGTGGGACTCTGTTGATAGCATCGTCCCTACATTTTTAGGTGCCATCTTTTTAAAACATCCAGAATTAATTTCTGCATATATTCCAAAATGGATTGCATCAGAAAACATATGGTTACAGCGTGCCGCTATTTTATTCCAGCTGAAATATAAACAAAAAATGGATGAAGAACTCCTTTTCTGGATTATCGGACAACTACATTCTTCAAAAGAATTTTTCATTCAAAAAGCAATCGGCTGGGTCCTTCGTGAATACGCAAAAACAAAGCCAGATGTAGTTTGGGCATACGTTCAAACTAACGAGCTCGCTCCACTAAGCAGACGCGAAGCAATTAAGCATATTAAGCAAAATTACGGAATAAATAACGAAAAAATAGGCGAGACTCTATCCTAGATAGGCACGTTCCTCTATTGAGATTTAAAAAAGAACGTGTTAGAATATGTTCATTATTATTAATATAAGTAGCGATGACGGACTTATAAGTACTTGCATAAAAAGCGATTCAGGGATAGTGAAAGCCTGAAGCTGCGAGGAAACGGCAGTCTCGAGCAATACGTGATAAAGTGGATGCACATTTTGTGTATCAACTAGGGTGGAACCGCGGGCAAACGCTCGTCCCTAGGCGATTAAGCCTTGGGATGAGCGTTTTTTTATGTTTTTTAAAGCATATATTTCCCGCTTCCAAAGTACCCATCACGTCATCGCAAATACGTTAACTTTCAAAAGGAGGATTTTATTATGTATTCAATGGAACAAGTTGTAAACTTAGCAAAACATCGCGGTTTCGTTTTCCCTGGTTCTGAAATTTACGGTGGTCTTGCAAACACTTGGGATTACGGTCCACTTGGAATCGAATTAAAAAATAACGTTAAAAAAGCTTGGTGGAAAAAGTTCATTCAAGAATCTCCACACAACGTTGGTTTAGATGCTGCTATTTTAATGAACCCAAAAACTTGGATCGCTTCTGGTCACGTTGGTAACTTTAATGATCCAATGATCGACTGTAAAAAATGTAAAGCTCGTCACCGTGCTGACAAATTAATTGAAGATGCATTAGACGCAAAAGGCATCGAAATGGTCGTTGACGGTCTTACTTTCGACCAAATGGCTGACTTAATGAAAGAACATGAAGTAAAATGTCCTGATTGCGGTAGTGAAGAGTTCACTGAAATCCGTCAGTTCAACTTAATGTTCAAAACATTCCAAGGTGTTACAGAGTCTAGCACAAACGAAATCTTCCTTCGTCCTGAAACAGCACAAGGTATTTTCGTAAACTTTAAAAACGTACAACGCTCTATGCGTAAGAAACTTCCATTTGGTATCGGCCAAATCGGTAAAAGTTTCCGTAACGAAATCACACCTGGTAACTTCACATTCCGTACACGTGAATTCGAACAAATGGAACTTGAATTCTTCTGTAAGCCTGGTGAAGATTTAGAGTGGTTTGCATTCTGGCGTGAAACTTGTAAAAACTGGTTACTTTCACTTGGTATGACTGAAGAAAGCATGCGTCTTCGTGACCACGGTGAAGACGAATTATCTCACTACAGTAACGCAACAACTGATATTGAATTCCGATTCCCATTCGGTTGGGGCGAACTTTGGGGCGTTGCATCTCGTACAGACTTCGATTTAAAACGTCACATGGAACACTCTAACGAAGACTTTAACTATATCGATCCACAAACGAATGAGCGTTACGTGCCATACTGCATCGAGCCATCTCTAGGTGCAGACCGTGTAACATTAGCATTCTTATGTGATGCATATGAAGAAGAGCAATTAGAAAACGATTCTCGTACAGTTCTTCGTTTCCACCCTGCTTTAGCACCATATAAAGCAGCTATCTTACCATTATCTAAAAAGCTATCTGAAGGTGCTACTGAAGTATTCGCAGAACTAGCTAAAGACTTCGTGGTAGACTTTGATGAAACTGGTTCTATCGGTAAACGTTACCGTCGTCAAGACGAAATCGGTACACCATTCTGTATCACATACGACTTCGACTCTGTTGAAGACAAAGCTGTTACAGTACGTGACCGTGACACTATGGAACAAGTTCGTATGCCAATTAGCGAACTAAAAGGTTTCTTAGAGAAAAAAATCCAGTTCTAATTATAAAGTGAAACTTTAATCAGTGGGGGTTTTGTTCATCCCCCACTGATTATTAGTTGAACCAATCGGGCGTTTACGGGCAGTTGATCTCCCACCTAACTTCTTTGCTCCAGCCGAATTTTGAGGTGGGAGTTTTACTGCCCACAAATAGCGGGATAAAAAAGAGGCAGCTCATAAGAGCCGCCTCTTTTCTATTTTTCACGTTTTTCTTTAATTGCTACTGTACATCTTGATATGCATAGTAAATCATCATTTTCATCAATGATGCGAATATCCCAAACCATTGTCGATTGTCCTCTATGTATCGGTGTTCCAATTGCTGTTACAATTCCATCTTGCTTTGAGCGAATATGATTTGCATTAATTTCTAATCCGAAACAAATACATTTCTCTTGATCAATTAAATTGTATGAACCAACACTTGCCACAGTTTCTGCTAATGCAACAGATGCACCGCCATGTAAAAATCCAAACGGCTGATGCGTACGTTCATCAACAGGCATTGTAGCAACTACTTTATCCTCTGTCATTTCTAATAGTTCAATTCCAAGCGAATCCATTAAAGTTTTTGCCATATCGTTTTCAACCTCTCTCACTTTAAATCAAATGTATAATTTTACCTGTTTAATTTCAAACTACCTATAACACTTATATAAGGAGGTTTCACCTAAATGAAACAGAAATTTTGTATACTATTGCTTATGTTCTCCTTCCTGACTATTGTACCAAATTGTGCAATAGCAGCCAAAGCATCCAACCTGACAATCAATGTTAAGACTGTAACGCAAAAAGGTAAGAAACCTTATATAGAATATCAAATTAATAGGCCTTCCTTTCACAACTTTTCTGATTCGAAATTTCAAAATAAGCTAAATTCCTATTACAAAAACTCTACCGCTACATTTAAAAGTAAATTAGAAAAAGAAGCGAAGAAATATTATAAAGAAACAGAAGGATCTAGCACACCTTTTCATCCATACGTTGCAAATGTTGACTATAAAGTAGCTTTAAACAAACCACCTTTCCTAAGTCTATATGTGAATTACTATCAATATACAGGCGGAGCGCACGGACTTTATACGTGGAAGGCAAATACATTTGATTTAAACGAAAAAAAATTATTACACTTAGACGATTTATTTCAGCAAGAGGATAAATATAAAGAAATAATTCGCACAGAGATTATAAGACAAATTAAACACAATGAAAGCATTTATTTTCCTGATGCAGCCGAAAAGGTAACGAGCACTAAAAAGTTTCACTACTTTTTAGAACCGGATAATCTTGTAATTTATTTCCCTTTATATGAAATTGCTCCTTATTCAAGCGGAATTCCGCAATTTCGTATTCCATACACATTGCTTAGAGACTATTTAAAGCCTTCTTATCAAAATATTTTGATTGACAACAAGTAAATACTTTCGCTACGATAATGTTAACCTAAATACAACTGGAGGTTAACATTATGAAGAAGCTTCATGTTTTAGATTTAGCATTAGCTGCCATGTTCGTCGCTCTTATGGCTATTGGTGCAAATATTGTATCGTGGGCACCATTCCTACAAATAGCGGGCGTCCCGTTATCTATGCAACCATTTTTCGCAATTTTAGCAGGTCTTCTTCTTGGGAGTAGACTTGGGGCATTATCAATGACTGTTTACATGCTTGTTGGAGTAGCGGGTGCGCCAATCTTCGCTAACTTCAAAGCTGGATTCGGGGCACTTTTAGATCCTACTGGTGGTTTTATTATCGCATTTATTATCGTTGCTTACGTATCAGGAAAACTAGTAGAACAAAAAGAACGACCAACATTCAGCACCTTTGCAATTGCTTCTTTCGTCGGAATCATTTTAACTTATATTATCGGTACTACTTATATGTACGGGGCAGTCAATATTTTCATGGATGGTAATATGAGTTATAAAGCTGCCTGGATGATTATGATGTGGTTTGCAGTAAAAGATATTGCGTTTACAATTATCGGCGCTATTATCGCACCTCGCATATACTATGCTGTACGTCGTTCGGCTTATCAGCATTCTCATTCGACGATTTCATAATAAAAAATGAGTTATTTCAGTATACTGAAATAACTCATTTTTTATTTTCGACAATATACGACACATATTAGAAATAAATTTTGTTATGATTGTTCAGCAAATCTTATATTTTGCACATCTAATTAAAACAATATTTTGGAGGAAAATCAGTGAAGCTATCAAAAAATACACTTATTAAAATAAGTGTCGGAGTACTATCTTTATTTTTCATACTAGGTATGAGCATCAGTTACAAATTATATGGAAATAGCGAATTAGGAATGCAATATACCTTTGGAAACGGTCTAGCATTTTTCTTTTTAATACTTACTATAATTAGTTTATGCGCAGCTTTAATCTTTATTGTTATTGGGTTAATTAAGAAAGTACGAAAATTACCAGCAAAAAAATCTTTATTAACATCTATAATACTCTTTCTTACATCAGTTATATCAATCATCATCCTTCTCTTTACGATAACAAAAGTAACGAATATGGAGGAAGAATATCAAGCAATTCAAGCCCAAAAGAAAAAAGAAGCTGATTACTTAATTGCTGCGGCATCTTTTTATAATGATATAGAAACCTTTAGATATTCAGCTTCTTATGTGTTATCCGAGTATTCAACTACATGGTCAAAAGCGATTGATCAAAGAAATGACTTCAATAATGCGCTTAGATCTAAGAGAACAGAAATTGATGGGATGGTTGCAACTGTAGATACGTTTTACAGCAATATGGGAACGGATTTAAAGTTAGTCTCTGAAGCTGCAAAAGAACAACCAAATAAGTATAAAGAAACCTATGAAGAATATAAAAAAATATATGGTATTATTACCGCTCTCAATGAACAAGCTCAATCTCCAAGTGGCAGTTTAATCACATTCAACCAAAACGTTAATACATTAATTCAGGAATACAAAAAAGCAGCTGGAAATATTAATATCGCTATTACTGATGAAATTAAATCAAAAGCTAATGAATTGAAGCCTACCGATAAAAATTTAAGTTCTAATTAAAGACACTCTTTCCAGAGTGTCTTTTTCTTATAAAAAATCCCCTTTAGATTACACAGTAAATTACATGTCTCTACTGCAAATCTAACAGGGGATTATACCACTAAATTAAAACCTATAAATTAAGACTCTTGCTTCATTTGCTCTTCTAAAATTTTCTTCATCATTACTAGCATATCATCACGTAATTCTGGGTGTTGCAATGCCATTTCGATTGTCGTTTGAACAAATCCTAATTTTTCACCAACGTCATAACGCTTTCCTTCGAAGTCGTAAGCAAATACACGTTGAATTTCATTTAAGCTTTGAATTGCATCCGTTAACTGAATTTCGCCGCCCGCTCCAGCTTGTTGCTGTTCCAAGAACATAAAGATTTCAGGAGTTAAAATGTAACGTCCCATAATCGCTAAGTTTGAAGGCGCAGTACCTTTCGTTGGTTTTTCAACGAATTGACGAACTTGATAACGACGTCCCTCTTGCTCTAACGGATCAATAATTCCGTAGCGATGTGTTTCTGCTTCAGGAACAGTTTGTACACCAATAACAGAAGAAAGTGTTTTGTCATACTCGTCCATTAATTGACGTAAACATGGTTTTTCAGCTTGAACGATATCATCGCCTAATAATACTGCAAACGGCTCATCACCAATGAATTTACGTGCGCACCAAACAGCATGTCCTAATCCTTTTGGTTCTTTTTGACGAATGTAATGGATATCTACCATTTTAGAAGAAGCTTGTACTTTTTCAAGTAACTCATACTTTTTCTTCTCTAATAAGTTTTGCTCTAATTCAAATGCGTTATCAAAATGATCTTCGATAGAGCGCTTTCCTTTACCAGTAACGATAATAATATCTTCGATGCCTGATTTTACTGCTTCTTCTACGATGTATTGAATTGTTGGTTTATCTACAATTGGAAGCATTTCTTTTGGCATTGCTTTCGTTGCTGGTAAAAAGCGTGTTCCTAATCCCGCTGCCGGAATAATTGCTTTTCTCACTTTTTTCATGACAAATACCCTCGCTTTTCATTCTAATTCTCTTAGTAAAGTGCAAATTTATAACACTCGCTCGTAATAATCCTCTACATCAAACAAAACTACAAGAAAAGAGGAGGCCGTTCTCCCCTTTTCCTATCAGTATCACTCTACTCTATTATAAACGATTCATAATATCTTCTTTAATAGTAAGTAACTTTTGTTCACTATTTTGTAAGGAATCATCTTGTACACCAAAGTAGAATTTAATTTTCGGCTCTGTTCCAGATGGACGTAAGCAGAACCAAGAACCATCTTCTAATTGATATTTTAACACATTTGATTTCGGTAAGTGAATCTCTTCCTTATTTCCATCTTGTAACGTTGTAATGATGCTTTCCTTATAATCCTCAACTGCAACGACTGTTAAACCAGCTACTTCTTTCGGAGGATTCCCGCGGAATGTTGCCATCATCTTTTGAATCTGTTCGGCACCATCTTTTCCTTTTAACGTTAACGATACAAGATCCTCACGGAAGAACCCATACTTCTTAAATACTTCTAACAGACCATCATATAACGTTTTACCTTTTGATTTGTAGTACGCAGCTACTTCACATGCAAATAGGACTGATTGCACCGCATCTTTATCACGGCAGAATGGACGGATTAAATAACCATAGCTTTCCTCATAACCGAATTGGAATTCATATTGTCCACTTTCTTCATACTGTCTAATTTTTTCACCGATAAATTTAAATCCAGTTAACGTATCAACTGTATCTAAACCGTATGCTTTTGCGATTGTACGGCCAATTTCAGACGTTACGATTGTTTTTAAAACAACACCGTTTTCTGGAAGCGTTCCATTTTCCTTCTTTTGTGATAATAAGTAATCAAGCATTAACGCACCTGTTTGGTTACCAGTTAACACTTGGAACTCACCATCATGATTGCGAACTGCTACACCTAGACGGTCTGCATCAGGATCTGTTGCGATTAACACATCAGCGCCTACTTTTTCACCGTCGCGAATTGCATACTCAAACGCTGCATGCTCTTCTGGGTTTGGTGATTTTACTGTAGAGAAGTTTGGATCTGGTAACTCTTGCTCTTTTACAACTGTTACATCTGTAAATCCAACTTCTTCTAAACCACGGCGTACCGAAATATTTGACGTTCCATGTAATGGTGTAAAGACGATTTTCAAATCTTTTCCTACTTCTTTCACCATCTCTTTATTAATAATGACATTGTTCAATTCTGCCGCATATGCATCATCTACTTCTTGTCCAATTATATGTAATAGACCGTCAGCTTTTAATTGCTCAACATCAGCAACTTCAACTGTTAATTCATTTTCTACTGCATTTACGTAGCCAATTAACTCATCAGCTTCTTTTGGAGGCAACTGCCCACCATCTTCACCATATACTTTATAACCGTTATATTCGGGCGGATTATGGCTTGCCGTAAGAACGATTCCACTTACTGTATGTAAATGACGAACTGCGAAAGAAAGCACTGGTGTTGGACGCAAGCTTTCAAATACATATGTTGTAATACCTTGCGCACCAAGTGTAGCAGCTACTTCCATTGCGAATTCAGGTGATTTATGACGAGAATCATACGCGACAACAACACCACGTTTTTTCGCTTCTTCACCTAATTTTTCAATAAACCTAGCTAATCCTTTTGTTGCTTTACGAACTGTATATACATTTAAACGGTTCGTACCAGCACCAAGTTCACCACGCATACCACCTGTGCCGAACTCTAGATTTTTATAAAAGCTATCCTCGATTTTCTTCTCATCTTGCTTCATGTTTTCTAGCTGTTCTTTTAATTCTGTGTCTAATTCTGCATATGAAAGCCAGCGACTAAATTCTTGTTTCCAATTCATACTTCCATCTCCTCTCGCCTGTCGTACCTTCATTATATGAAAAAAACAACCTGCATCTCAATATTTTTTATAATCTAACAGGATTTTACTATAAATATTTGTATACACTATGGTTAAATACTCCACCAAAGGGAATGAGGATTATGCAAGAATGGGGCTTGTCAGAAGAGCTCAAAATAAAAACAAAGCAGATGATTGAAATTGCTGAAAAAGAATTATCAAACATGAAGCATGCAATCGATAAAGAAGATGAATGTATTTTATGTAAAATGGAAGATATTCATCATATGTTAACAAATGTACAGACGTTAGCAGCTACATATTATATTCAAGCATATTTATCACCTTATACGGAAAGTTCACATTTCATCACTACAGCTGTCCAACATTTAAGCGCTCGAAAACACGGTGCTCTTATTATTGTGGAACGAAGTGACGCTCTTGATTCTTTCATTCAAACTGGAACGACATTAAACGCACACTTAACCGCGCCACTACTTGAATCGATCTTTTATCCAGGGAACCCTCTTCATGACGGAGCCGTTCTCATTAAAAATAATCATATTGTCTCAGCAGCTAATATTCTTCCATTAACAAAAAGTACAGAAATCAATCCTGAGCTAGGAACACGTCACAGGGCTGCGATTGGCTTATCAGAGAAAAACGATTCACTTATATTAGTTGTCTCTGAGGAAACAGGGCGTACTTCATTCGCTTTAAATGGGACGTTATATACGATTTCTTTATAGAATACCTATAAAATAAAAAAAGCTGTTCCGGAAAGGTTCAGTATGTAATGACCTTTCCAGACAGTTTTTTTTCATTCTTTATTCTTCTCCGAAACGCTCAACAAGTGTTGCAAGTGTACGCACCATTGCACCTGTTGCTCCAGATGGTCCTAAATCATGTGCACCTGTTGTTTCAGATGTTCCAGCGATGTCTAAGTGTACCCATGGTGTTTCTTCTGCAAATTCACCAAGGAATGTCCCAGCCATAACCGCATGTCCTTCACGGCCTGGTGAGTTATTTAAATCAGCAAATTTACTGTTTTTGACACGTTCTTTATCACGTTCAAAAATCGGCAATTGCCAAATTGGCTCATCCGTTTCCATCGAAGCCTCTAACACTTGTTCAAATAATTCTTCATTATTTGTCATTGCGCCTGTTGTATGATTTCCAAGTGCAACAATTACACCGCCTGTTAATGTTGCAACATCAACTAAGTAATTTGCACCAAGTTTCTTCGCATACGTAATACCGTCAGCTAACGCTAGGCGACCTTCTGCATCTGTATTTAATACTTCAATTGTTTTTCCGCTCATAGATGTAATAACATCATCTGGCTTAAATGCTGTACCACTTACAACGTTGTCAGTTGATGGAATAACAGCAATTACATTTTGCTCTGGGCGAAGTTCACCGATGATCTCCATCGCGCCAAGAACAGCTGCAGCGCCGCCCATATCACCTTTCATACCAACCATGCCTTCACGTGGTTTTAAAGAATAGCCGCCAGTATCATATGTAATCCCTTTTCCAACAAATCCAATTACATCTTTCCACTCTTCTTTTCCTTTATAAATAAGAGCGATCATTTTTGGCGGTTCAGTAGATCCTTGGTTTACTGCAAGTAATGCACCCATACCAAGCTCTTCCATCTCTTCTTTCTCAAGAACCTTATAATCCATATCGTATTTTTCCGCTAATTCAACTGCATACTCAGCAAGCTTTGTCGCTGTTAATACGTTTGGCGGCATATTTACAAGCGTACGAGCTGAATTCGTTGCACGTCCATGTACGTATCCTACCGTTAATGCTGCTTCAATTTCTTGTGCATCTTCTGCTGTAATAGCAATCAGTTTTTCTAACTCTACTCTTTCTTTTTCATCCGTTTTATATGTTTGTAATCCGTATGTACCAAGGCAATATACTTCCGTTGCAATATGAGCTACATCAATCGCATCTAATTTCTCTGTTACGAAAGAATCAAGTAAGATTGCTGCGTCTTTTACTTTTGCTGATTGTAACGATTTAAAAGCTTTACTAAGAGCTGCACGTAACGTTTCTGTTGTATATGACTCTTTCTTACCTAAACCAACAAAATAATAACGTTTAACATTGGTTTTTCCTAAGCTATGTACTTTTGAAATGGCTTTCTTCTTAGTTGAAAGTTCTTTTTCTTCTAATAAAACTTGTAATTGTCCTTCAAACGCTTTATCCAGTTCTTGTACAAAGCTACTCGTTTTATCTTCTTCAAATAAGGCAACAATTACCGCTTCATGACTTGCTAATTCTTTTTGTACTTGCAACATGTTCAGACCCCCTAAATTTCTCTACGTCCATTATAACTTTATTTTCGATAAAATGCGACAATTCTAAATTCTGTTATTTCATATAAGGTGAAACTTTAATCAGTGGGGGTTTTGTTCATCCCCCACTGATTATTAGCCCGCACCAATCAGGCGTTTACGGGGAGCCCGACTCCCACCTAACTTCTTTGCTCCAGCTGAATTTTGAGGGGGGAGTTTTACTGCCCGGCAAATAGCGGGATAAAGATGCTATCTCCTATGGTGAAATAAGACAAGAAAAAAGTCTAGCGTTATTACCACTAGACTATCTTTGTTTTAAATATTGCCCACGAAACACTTGCATCGTTTCGTCTTGATTTAACATTGTTAACTCTTCTTCCGAAAACTTACCATTTCCTATTTTCACTATATACACATTTACTTTTTTCTTACCCCATTGGCTATAAACATCTTTCACCGTATCATAATATAAATCGAGACGATTTCCTTTTATAGCACCGCCCTTATCAGCTACAACACCATATCCGTAACCTGGCACGAATAGAATTGTCCCAAGCGGGAATACGCGCAAGTCAGCAGCGATTGTGGAATATAAATCCCTTTTTGCTTTAACACCTGAATATGTAATGCCATACTCTGGATGCCCCGGCCTCTTTCCAGTTGACTCTATACCTGATGTATAACCAGTTGCAGTCATTTCTATAACACGATATTTAGACCAGTCATTTGCCTGTTCTAAAGCATTTATCACTTCTTTACTCGGAGCAACTTTTTTCTCAATTTCTGCTGCATGTACTTCTTTTACACTTGTTCCTTCATATGATTTTATAATCTCTAATAAAGAAACTCCTGTGAAAGCCTGCCATGTTACGCATAATGCGAATGCAAGTAAACAAGTCATCATAATGCGAATACAATATCGTTTTAACATTTTTATATTCCACACTCCTTCATCGTTAATCATTCCCTATACGATGAAGGAATATGCAAAAAAATAATCTCCAAATTGATTGGAGATTAAAACATTTGATATCCACTTTTCCGAAGTTTTTTAATTATAATTCCTGCTAAAGCAGCACCTACTAATCCAGTAGATAGAATAAACACATCTGCGTGTCCTAAATGCGATACACTCGTCCCAAATGAAGAAAATGTTTCTTTTGGCTTTGAAAAATAGTCCCATACACTCGCTTTATTAATAATAAGCATACAAATAATCGGATACACAATAACCATTACCCACGTAGCTCGCAAAATCATGTTGAGTAAAAATCCAATTCCAAAAAATAAAATAAAGAACAACATCATTGAAATAAGTAGTACCGGTATACTCACTTCTTCTCCCTCTCCTTCGCATACGCCGTAAACACATGATAAGCCGTATAACCAAATTGCTCTCCTGGATTTAATGTTTTGTCCATTTCAAAATGCGACTCTGCTCTTCCTTCTAATAAATATTTGATGAGTACAGAAGTATTTTGATCATCTGCAATATTTTCTGGATGTAAAAAAGCTACTTCCGACAATTCTTTCTCCTGTACGATAATGTCTTCTCCCTCTGGCTCTAGAAGAAAAATAATCATATTATCACTAATTTCATTATGAATAACACCTGAGCGAATACCAATAATCCCCTTTACATGAGCAATAATTCCTGTTTCTTCCAAAATTTCACGTTTTACAGCTTCATCAACAGTCTCACCTTCATTAACAAAACCAGCAGGTAAAGACCATTGCCCTTTCAATCCACCGTATTTTTTCTTAACGAATAGCCATCTCCCATCTTTTGTAGCTACTAAGCCACTGACAGCTAACCACACTTTCCCTCGCTTCCCCATGATATAACCTCCTCCATCAAACGAACAGAATATTCTTTCTTTTTTATATATTATACTATATTTTCAATACGAAAAAAGCAGAAACAGCTCATAGCCGTTTCTGCTTTTTCTACTATATATTAAAAGAACTTCAATTTACCTTTTTTAAGAACTAATAAAGGTCCGCCTAGTAAGAATAAGTAACGGTTGTCGATTACTTTCTTCATGAATGAAGCTTTCCAACCTGTTAACTTTTTACCCATAACAACGCCCATTGCATCGTCATGACCTAATGAACATACAGATCCTTTATTATCAAATGCGAACTTTTTCATTTCACCTTTACCGCGAACTAACACAGTTAAATTGTGTGCAATGTTATAACCTTCTTGAATTGCAATCTGTGCTGTTGGTGGATATGGACGGTTAATCTCCTCATTGATGATTAACGCTGCGTCACCAACCATGAATACATCTTCATGACCCGGAGCGTGCATGTACTCATCCACTTTAATACGTCCGCGCATTGCTTCAAATCCAGACTCTTCCACAATACCGTTACCACGAACACCTGCAGCCCAAACTACAGTTTCAGATTTAAGAAGTTCAGCATCATCACCGTTTGCAACGATAATACCTTCTTCAGTTGCTTCCTTAATTGCTGTACCGATGCGGAATTCTACACCTTTTTTCTCAAGTTGTTTTACAGCGTACTCTACTAATGCTGGATCGAAACCAGGAAGTGCTGTTGGAGCAGCTTCTACACAGATGATACGTGCTTTTTCACGTGGAACATCGTACTCTTTGCAAAGTTCAGGAATACGGTTTGCAAGCTCACCTACGTACTCGATACCAGTAAATCCAGCACCACCAACAACGATTGTTACTAACTCATCACGTTTTTCAGTCGCATATTGAGCAAACTTTTCTTCCATATGCTCACGAATTTGACGAGTTGCATTAATGTTAGTGATTGAGAATGCATGCTCTTTTAACCCTTTAATTCCGAACGTTTCTGATTCGAAACCAAGACCGATTACTAAGTAATCATACTCTAATTCACCATTTTTTAAGATAATACGTTTTTCAGCAGCTTTAATCTCTACTACTGTATCTTGTACAAAGTTCACTTTATTTGTATCGATAACGTCTTGAATATCTAGACAGATTTTATCATCTTGTAATGTACCAGCTGCACTCTCATGTAACCAAGTTGCTTGGTAGTGATAGCTATTGTTGTTTACTAACGTAATTTCAGCTTCACTTACAGATAATGTTTTTTGCAGACGAACAGTCGTAATCATCCCGCCATAACCTGCACCTAAAACTACGATTTTTGGAGTCTTCACTAAATCACAACCCTTTTCTTTATATAATAGTAATAAAAAATAATACCAAGTACTAAAAACTCTATTTGTCAAGAATGTGGAATTTATCACATTCTATATCATAACAAAACGCAGTCAAAAAATCGTACGAAATTTGTCATAGAAATTTAACATAATACTTCCCTATATTAGTCGGTTTCATTCCATAATTCAAGCACCTAGAGAATTATCAATATTTTAAAATAACATAGCGTTTTCAAGGGTTTTTCAGCCTTTTTTTCATGTATTTTCCTTTCGCTATATTTTATACGATTCTAAAACATCTATGCGCAAACTTACTTATTATTCAGTCGTTTTCAGAAGTATTATTAACTGAAATATGCTATCATTTATTTGAAAGTGTCATCATTTGCAGGATTTTCATGTACATATGAACAATATATGAAATCAATATTAAAATTCCATCATCTATAGGGGGAATGAAAATGACAGAAAATCAAAAGGTTTACGACATAACAATTATTGGTGGTGGCCCAACAGGACTATTCACTGCATTTTATGGCGGAATGAGACAAGCAAGTGTAAAAATTATTGAAAGCTTACCTCAACTTGGAGGGCAATTATCCGCACTATATCCCGAAAAGTATATTTATGATGTAGCTGGATTCCCAAAAGTGCGCGCACAAGAGTTAGTTGATAACTTAAAAGAACAAATGAAAAAGTTCGATCCAACTGTTTGCCTAGAAGAAGCTGTTGATACGCTTGAAAAACAAGCTGACGGTATATTTAAACTTGTTACAAATAAACAAACTCACTACTCTAAATCTGTCATTATTACTGCTGGCAATGGTGCTTTCCAACCACGCCGCTTAGAATTAGAAGGCACAGCAAAATACGAGAAGAAAAACTTACATTATTTCATTGATGATATGAATAAATTTGCTGGAAAACGCGTCGTTGTATTCGGCGGCGGTGACTCAGCAGTAGACTGGACAATGATGTTAGAACCGATTGCAGATAAAGTTACAATTGTTCATCGCCGTGATAAATTCCGTGCACATGAACATAGCGTAGAAAGCTTAATGAATTCCCGTGCAGAAGTAAGCACACCGTATGTTCCAGTTGAACTCATCGGTGATGACACGATTGAACAAGTTGTTCTTCAGCACGTAAAAACAGAAGAAAAAGTTATCCTTGATGTTGATGACGTAATCGTAAACTACGGCTTCGTGTCTTCGCTTGGTCCAATTAAAAACTGGGGCTTAGATATTCAAAAGAACAGCATCCTCGTGAATTCAAAAATGGAAACAAATATTCCTGGCATTTACGCTGCTGGTGACATTTGTACATATGAAGGAAAAGTAAAACTCATTGCTTGTGGCTTTGGTGAAGCACCGACAGCAGTAAACAATGCAAAAGCTTACTTCGATCCAAACGCAAAACTTCAACCAATGCATAGCTCAAGTATGTTTTAATATAGAAATGAAAAGAACTCCTTTTAGATGAGAGGAGTTCTTTTCATACCCTCTTCTTTTCCTAACTAAAATACATTCCAATTTGATAAAAAACACTACTTACTTCCAAAATATGTTACAATAAAAACAGAACGTACGTTTCATTTAATAAAGGGAGGTTTTATTAATGAAAGAACCTATTATCGTAAAAAAAGGAGCTTTCCAAGCAATCGGTGTTTCTATTACAACTACAAACGAAAAAGAAGCATCGACTGAAGGAAGGATTCCAATGCTTTGGAATCGCTACTTCCAAGAACAAATTATGCACCAAATTCCAAATCAACAAACAAAAGAAACATTCGCTTTCTACTCAAACTACGAATCGGATGAAACTGGTACATATCAATTTACTATCGGCATGCCTGTTTCTTCATTAGAAGATGTTCCTGAAAATATGACAACTTTAACATTACCTGCCGCAACGTATGCGGTATTTACAACGAGAAAAGGTCCTGTTTCTGAAGTCATTTGTGAAACTTGGGAATATATTTGGCAATGGTCGAAAGAAAACAAGCGTGCTTTTACAACAGATTTTGAGCTTTATGACGAAAATGCAGTAGATCCAACTAACGTACAAGTGGATATTTATATTGCATTAGCCTAAAACATAAAAAAGAAGATGCCCTTGGTATCTTCTTTTTTTGTCGTGAAATAGCCACTGTGCAAATTCATTATTATTGTCTACAATGAGAAAGTGCAGTATAGAACTATTAGAAACTGTATAAAGTGAAACTATACTCAGTGGGGGTTTTGTTCATCCCCCACTGAGTATTAGCCCTCACCAATCGGGCGTTTACGGGCAGTTGGTCTCCCACCTAACTTCTTTGCTCGAGCCAAATTTTGAGGTGGGAGTTTTACTGCCCGTTAACGCGGGGTAAAACGATTGTTAATAGGTTTTTCAGTCTAAAATCGGTACATAGAAAGGAAGCACTATGGAGGAACTACAACAAAATAAATCTGCTTTAGAAGGAAGCGGAAAACCGTTATTAAAAAATACGAACTTCCTTTTTCTTTGGGCAGCTACTCTCTTTTCAAGTTTTGCTTTAGCCTTTTTTACTTTTTCACAAACATGGTACATAGCAAAAACATTAAACCTTGAGGCTTCACTCGGTATTGTTTTCGTGGCTCTTAGTGTTCCAAGGCTCATCTTTATGATTATCGGCGGAGCATTAGCTGATAAATTCCCGAAAAAAAATATTATGTTTTACTCTAATATTATTCGCGCTATTCTTGTCGCAACTATTCTCACCTGGTTCATCGTCGGTGATGTAACACTATATACATTTGCTTTGTTCGCTTTGTTCTTCGGACTTGCTGACGCTTTCTTCTGGTCAGCAGATGGATCTATTCTGCCTGAACTTGTAGAAAAAAGCCGTTTAACACAAGCAAATTCACTTACTCAAATGACAAACCAAGCATCTGTCATTTTAGGACCTGTACTTGGCGGTATTCTCATTAAATTTACGAACTATGAAACAATTTTTTCAATTACAATCCTGCTACTCATTATCGCTGCGATACTCGTTCAAAAAATACAATTTACAGTACCCGAAAAAAATGAAACAGATAAAGGCATGTTTACTTCTATTAAAGAGGGAATTTCATATGTAAAAGAATCACCATTTCTTTCAACTTTCCTCATATGTAGCGCCTTTTTAAACTTATTTTTAATCGGCCCAATGCAAGTAGGCTTCCCGCTCTTCGTCAAAAACGTTCTGCACGGTGATTCACTTCAGTTTAGTTACTTAGAAGCGTCTGTTGGCGGCGGGATGGCGATAGGAGCTGTCATTGTCGGATTAAAAAACATTAACCGCAGACGTGGTCTATTTTGTATTATCATGATGCTACTGTCTGGTATATTCTTCCTAGCCATTAACTTTAGCACCGTACTTTGGCAAGCATTATTAGCCGGAATGTTTTACGGTATTACAATTGCGATGGCTATCGTTCCACTTATGGCAATGATTCAATCAACAGTAAAAGAAGAGATGATGGGACGCGTTATGAGTTTACTCATGCTTTCATCGATGGGATTCATTCCGCTCTCTTACGCATTTACATCGCTTGCACTTGGGATCGGCATTCCAATTGTAACGGTTATGAAAAGCGGTGCAATCGCTGTTATCGTCTTTGTACTATTTGTAGCAATTCGTGTTCCAGTTGTAAGAAAGTTCGATTAGCTACTTAGAGTCATGTATTATACGCATGACTCTTTTTTAAATGGATCGAATAACGGTATTCCCTTACTTCTCCTTAATGCCGCTCCCCACTCTAATCCAATTTCTAAAAATAAATCTCGCATCGTACTATACAACAGTGCTCCAACATCTTTACGAATTTCTCCGTACTTATACGCTCTCACAACACTTTTCACCCTCCAAATTAAATTTCCCCGCACTTCTTCATCAGCTAATATTCCCTCTAATACAGCACCTTGTTCTAGTAATCCGCTCTTTTTATAAGCAAGTTCCACCTTACTCCAAAATATATTAATCTTCTTCGGATTACTCGTCATCGGCACCAGCGCATATATAAAAGGCTTCGGTATATCGTGACGACAATACGTTTCATCAAGCTCGTACGTTACTTTTCTTTTCTCTTTTATTTGTGGAATGTTTTTAGAAAGAATTGTTTCCCCCTCATTTTTTTGCTCATTTCCACTACAGCCATCTGCACGATCATCACTTTCACATGCGGACATCTTCATACGGTCATCCATGCGGTCAATCGCAGATTTAAGAAATACATATAAGTTTGCACTATATCCGCCGCGCTTATATCTTTCTTTTGTCGCAACACGCTTTATAATTCCAAGCTCCTCTAACTTCGCAATCGAGCGGCGTACCGTACGAATACTCTTTCCAACATTTGTAGCAATTGTCTCCATTAACGGACAAGCAACCCCCACTGTTTTTTGTTTCTCATTCACCGCATACTTTCCTAAAAAATGAATAATGATAGAATCCGTTTTATTCAATTGAAATCGATAGCACTTCAAAACTTGTTTTTGATATACATTAAACTCTTCTTTACTTCGAAATTCACTATATGGTTTCATTAAATTATATAAGCTTCCCATTTTTATCACCTCATTTATAGGTAAGAGTCAGGAAGAGAAATTGGCGGGATATTTAATATTTTTTATTGGAGATGAAAATATGATTGTAATTAGCGCTTGTTTAGGTGGCATTGCTTGTCGTTATGACGGCAACGATAATCTCGTTTCAAAAATAGAAGAGTTATTACAAAGGGAAGACACCACCCTCGTTTGCCCCGAAGTATTGGGCGGTTTACCTACACCTCGTCCTTCGGCTGAAATTATTGGTGGTAATGGTGATGACGTTTTAGACGGGACAGCAAAAGTGATAACGAAAGAAGGCCAAGATGTCACGGAGGCTTTCGTGCTTGGTGCTTATAAAGCATTAGAACAAATAAAAAGTTTAAACCCAGAATATATTATTTTAAAAGAACGCAGTCCATCTTGTGGTAGTTCTACTATTTACACAGGAGAATTTAATGGCAATAAACAAATCGGTTACGGGGTCACAACGGCTTTATTTAAAAGACATGGATTTATAGTCATTTCAGAAGAGGATTTTGAGAACGAAAAAAGGAATTGACCCTGTTCGTCAATTCCTTTTCTATCTGTCTTATTTCACACCTAATTTTTCTTTCACTTTCGCAGGAAGTTCGTCCTTCTTCACTTCTTCCCAAGCTGTTACACCTTTTTTATCTGAGTGGAATACGCGTAAGAATGCTTCTTTACGAAGGTTTTTCGCAGCGGTAAATTCCATTTCTTTTTCTTTACCATCCTTATCAAATGCAGGTAACTTATACTCGAATGATTTGTACGGCTGACCATTATCAGCTTTTTCATTCTTTTCGATTCCATCAGTAGTAATTTGAACGTAGTACTCATCTTTACCCATACGGTTTAAATCACAGCCAACTAACAAACTTGCGAATACAACTAAAATACTAAAAAGTGCAATATATCTTTTCATTTCCTTCACCTCATGTGTTTTTCTTATATTGTTATCTTAAAGCCTAAGCTCTAAAGAAGAAATTCAAAAACATGACATGAACATTACACTTTTGTAAGATAGTAAAAATCCGTATGTACAACCGTTCAAATATAATTATTTCTTCACTCTAGAAATTGGCCTTCCCCTTCATGTATCCTCTTTAGCCTTCTTCTTGCATATATTCACTATCTTTGTCCTGCTCTTTTTCTTTTTAAAGGCAAAAGAAAAGACCTTCTAACGATTTGATTTCATCGCTAAGAAGGTCTTTATATGCAATCTACCCATTCAATTTCCATTTAGCATAACGGAATGAAAAAACTTAGCACTCTTCCGGCTTACCAGCATTCGACGATGTACGGAAAGATGATCCGCATCCACATGATGCAATTGCGTTTGGATTATCAATTGTGAATCCGCCGCCAAGCATAGATTGCTTATAGTCAACTTTCACTCCTTTAACAATCGGAGCACTTTCTTTATCGATAACAAATTCAACACCGAAAAACTCAAGAACTGTGTCGTCTTCCTTTGGTTCTACTTCAAATCCTAAGCCGTAAGAAAGACCACTACATCCGCCGCCATGTACAGCAAGGCGCACGTACTTCTCTCCATCTTCAGCATCTTTTAACATATCTTTAATTTGAAAAGCTGCTTGTTCTGTTACTTCAATCATGAAATACACCATCCTTTCTGTTCTCATTCTATTATACATCTTTACGCTTCTATCTTGTACTCATACACTCCGCGGCAAATTATTTCCGCAGGTCCTTTCATTAATACATTTCCTTCTTCTGTCCATGCGATCATTAAGTCGCCGCCTGCTAAGTGAACTGTAATTTCTTTATCGTGTTCCATTTTTCCATTTAGAATTGCCGCAACGACAGCTGCGCATGCTCCTGTCCCGCAAGCTTGTGTTACACCAGATCCACGTTCCCAAACGCGGAAATTCATCTCTTCATCATTCAAAATCTCGATGAATTCAACATTCACTCGCTCTGGGAACATTTCATGCGTCTCAAGAACTGGTCCTAACGTTGTAAGGGGCGCTTTTTCTACATCATCAACAAAAATAACCGCGTGCGGATTCCCCATTGAAACAGCTGTAAATGCATAACGGTGATTATTGTATAAGAAGTTTTCACGAATAAATGGTGTTTCTCCTTCACCAAGCATCGGTATCTCTTCACGTGTTAAACGAGGTGCCCCCATGTCGATTTTCGCTAATGTAACTTTGTCATCTTCTACCGTTACTTCTGCCGTAACAATACCAGCTAACGTTTCAATTGTGAAAACTTTACCTTCTACTAGTTTATGCTCATACGCATATTTCGCTACGCAGCGTAAACCATTTCCACAGCTCTTTCCTTCTGAACCATCGTTATTAAACATGCGCATTTTTACCGGTGCCACGTCAGAAGGACAAATTAAAATCATTCCATCTGCACCAATACCAGTATTAATATTTGAAACCTTCTCCGCTACAAGTGCTAAATCTTCTTCTCTAATTTGTTCCTCAAACATATTTACATATATATAACTATTTCCAAGACCATGCATTTTTGTAAAAGAAAATTGGCTCATTTTTATTCACTCCAAAAATAATTTATTATTTCAAGTATAAAATGCATGCTTTTAGAACACAATACGAATGTCCCCCCTTTCTCATATTTGACAGTATTTTGGCAATAAGCCGTTCTTACACAAATCGCGTAAGAAAAAAGCCCTTCTAAAAGGGCCTTTTTTTTCGAAATAAACACTCCTAATAAATGAAAAAAGAAAAACGTTGCCTGTTTGCAACGCTTTAAAACATTGGATTTTCATCCATATAATCATATACATTATTTACAAGTTCTTCTACTGTTGCACCTTGTACAACTTCACCATTTACAAGTGCAAATGGACCTTCAAAACAAATGCCACAATACCCTAAACACCCATATTCCATGACATCTAAATTAGGATCTTTTTCTAATTTTTCTAAAGCCGCTTGCGAACCGCTTGCAAGGTTACCTACACAAAATTCGATTAATGGTTTAATCAAAACTCTCCCCCCTGTATCTCTAAACAAATTACCATTTACTTTAGCAGGCATGAAATGCATACCTAAGTTGCGAAACGGATAAGTAACCCTTTGTTACCATTCCACTTTATTTATAAGAAGAAAACTAAGCTGTTTCTTGTTGTTTTCGTTATATATTCTAAACTATTTAGTTACTTCACTATTTCACTTCACAATAGATAGTCTTCCTTATATAACATACTACTCATAATGAAATAGTAAATAGTAACTAGAAAATGAAAACAGTTTACTTTACTTTTCTTCTTATTGTACAACAGAGTATTCATTCATGCATTGTTATTTGTTCACAAATTCGATATAATTTGATTGTGTAAAGTCAAAATATTTTATTAATATAAAATTGTATGATTAGGGGATATTTCAACAGAAAAGGGGTAATCCATCATGAAACACCTCGTAATACTGGGTGGGGGCTACGGTGGAATGAGAATTCTGCAGCGGCTACTTCCAAGCAATCAACTTCCAAATGATGTACAAGTGACATTAATCGACAAAGTACCATATCATTGCTTCAAAACTGAATATTATGCATTAGTTGCGGGTACAATTTCAGAAACGCATATTCGTATACCGTTTCCTGAACACCCACGCCTCAATATTCAATACGGCACAATAACAAATATTGATCTCGAAGAAAAGGCTGTTCATCTCGATGGCGGCGAAGCAATCCCATATGATGATTTAATTATCGGACTTGGGTGCGAAGATAAATATCACAACGTTCCTGGGGCGCAGGAATATACACATAGCCTACAATCAATTGAACAAACACGTAAGACATATGAACAATTAAATAGCTTAGAACCAAATGCAACAGTAGCTGTCGTTGGGGCTGGTTTAAGCGGCGTTGAAGTCGCAAGTGAACTTCGTGAGAGCCGTTCAGATTTAAAAATCTATTTATTTGATCGAAAAGATAGAATTTTATTCCCGTATCCAGAGAAATTAAGTAGATACGTAGAAGAATGGTTTGTAAAACATAAAGTTACCATTATACGAAATTCTAACATTACAAAAGTGGAACCAAACATTGTATACAACCATGATGAACCACTTGAATGTGATGCAATCGTATGGACAGCTGGTATTCAAGCAAATGAAGTTGTTCGAAACCTTCCAGTTGAACAAGATGGTAGCGGACGGGTTGTTTTAACTAAATATCACAATATTCCGAATAACGAGCACGTTTATGTTGTAGGAGATTGTGCAGCACTTCCACACGCACCATCTGCTCAACTTGCTGAAGGTCAAGGAGAACAAATTGTCCAAATATTATTAAAACGTTGGAATAACGAACCACTTCCTGATGAACTTCCTGTTATTAAATTAAAAGGTGTCCTCGGTTCTCTCGGTAAAAAACACGGATTTGGTTTACTAGCAAACCAACCATTAATGGGGCGTGTACCGAGATTATTAAAATCCGGTCTTCTTTGGATGTACAAATATCATAAGGGTTAATACTTTAAGGGCTGTCTACTATGTAGTCAGCCTTTTCACGTCTATTTAGAAAGGAGCAATTTATGTTTATATTAAAAGACATCAAATATAAAGATATTCTACACATTCCTTACTTACAAATTCAACAAGAAAAAATAACTTGTATTATCGGTGAAAGTGGTAGCGGAAAAAGCACATTACTTCGTATGTTAAACGATTTACAATCGCCAACATCTGGCACAATTGAATATAACGGAAAATCTATTTTAGATTACCCTCCCATTCAATTACGCCGTGAAGTTGTCATGCTCGGACAAACTCCGCCTATTTTTGATGGAACAATTAAAGATAATTTATTAATGGGACTTCGATTTTCTGAAAAGCCATTTCCAAATGACGATGCCCTGCGGGACGCATTAACGACTGTTAGTCTAGATAAAAAATTAGAAGATAACGCCTCTTCTTTATCAGGTGGCGAAAAACAAAGACTTGCTTTCGCTCGCATTATACTAATGGATCCGCCCGTCTATTTATTAGATGAACCAACTTCGGCACTAGATGGTGATACAGAACGCCGCGTTATGAAACAATTCACTCTACTAGCAAGAGAAAAGAAAAAAACAGTTATCTTCATTACACACTCACAGCAACTTCCGGAAGAAATTGCAGACGATATTATTGAAATTAGTAAAACAAACGGTGCAACTAGAAAGGAAGTGCTATCAATTGAAGGGCGTTATTGAATTACAAATTTGGCAACTTGCAGCTGCATATATTTTCATCCTTATTTTAATCGGGCTTGTGAAATTAAAAGGAATACCACGTGAGAAACAAATTACAATTGCTACATTACGTATGACGATTCAACTTGTACTAGTCGCCTATGTTCTTACATACATATTTGAAAATAGTAATCCGTTTTATACAATAGCTCTCATTACTTCTATTACTACATTTGCAATTTTTAATATTTATAAACGAATTAATATTCCAATGTCAAAAGAATTAAAACGAGTAGCCGCCCTCTCCATGATTGCTGGGTCAATTGGCCCTCTTCTACTATTTATCTTTGTCATTATCGGGCACGATCCTTGGTATGCTCCGCAATATATCGTTCCTATTGCCGGCATGCTAATCGGTAACGCTATGACAGGTATTTGCCTCGGGGCAAATACCTTTTTAAGCAGTATGAAATCACAAAGAGATCATATCGAAGGTGCACTTATGCTCGGCGCAACACCGAAAGAAGCAGCTGCTCCGCTCATTCGGGATGCTTTCGATTCTGCTATTTTACCAACAATTAATTCTATGGTCGGAATGGGAATTATAAGTCTTCCCGGCATGATGACAGGACAAATTTTATCCGGTGTATCACCATTTACAGCTATTCAATATCAAATTGCGATTATACTTGGCATTTCTGGAAGTACAGCTTTCTCTGTTATTATCTTCTTACAGCTTGGGTATAAAACGTTCTTTAATAAAAGGTGTCAGTTGAAAGAAGTGGACTATGATGCGCGGTGAATAATGCATCGGTCACAGTAAATGAAATTATATCAACGATTCTATTAGAAATATCGATTTACCGACAAAAACTGACAATAAAAAAAGAGGAGGCTACTCGCCTCCTCTTTTTATTTACTTACGCCTTCTTAACGAACTGTGATTTTAACTTCATAGCTCCGAAACCGTCGATTTTGCAATCAATATCGTGATCTCCCTCAACTAGACGGATACTCTTTACTTTCGTACCAATCTTCACAACTGAAGAAGTTCCTTTTACTTTTAAATCTTTAATTACAGTAACAGCATCGCCATCTTGAAGAACGTTTCCGTTCGCATCTTTTACAACTTTTGCACCATCATTATTTTCAGCTTCCGCTTCTTGGCCCCACTCATGGGCACATTCTGGACATACGAAAAGAGCGCCATCCTCATACGTATATTCTGAATTACATTTTGGACAATTTGGTAAAGTAGCCATAAATTCATTTCCTCCGTTCATTATTTATACGTAAAAATCACTTCTGATGTTTACATGTCGATAAATAAAATTTGTATAGCATTTCTTTATACTGCCATAGTCTCACGTTATTGACAAGCCTACCTCAAATTCTCATTTTTTATTGTATTTTACAAAATTTTAATTAGTATGCCGCTCCCAATAAACAAAAGAAGAACCTTTACAAGATTCTTCCTTTCCAAATAAACGAGTTTCTCTCTAGAAAAACCACATATTTTCTTCAACGTAAATTTGATACTCTTCTGCTTCTTCTTCACTTAACTTTTTATTATTTAAATAAATTTCTTGCCATTCAAAGTAATCATCATTTAAATATACAGCGAATTTAATTTTCACATTTTTCTTTTCTTCATAATCATAACCAGTAAATTCTACTACGTCATAATCTTTTTCTTTTTTAACGTACTTCCAATTTGGTTTGTCTGTGATAGACTCTAAAGCCTCTCCTTCAAGACTTAAGCGAACAACGTTTTTAATATTAGATTCAGTCGGTAAATGTGCTAAACCGAAACTTATCACGCCAAATACCGCAATTACTATTGCTTGTAAACCAATCATAAGCCCGATATGAGCGCCGCCTTTTGATTGTAAATAATACTCTTTCTTATAATCAGGCACATCTTCTGCCTTATGTAAAATACGGATAACATGCTTATAATACAATCGATTCCCTTGCCATCCAGTAAACAGCATCGTCCCCACATATATTATAAAATCTATCCACATTGGTATATCAATAAAAGTAGCTGTAATTAAAGTAGGTACCGCTAATAACGTAAGTATAATAAATAACTGATACATTTTACGATAAGCTAACCAAAAGTGCGGGAAGATAAATGCTACCCAATTCCACGTATTTTCTTTCTCGGGATTGTTCACTTGTCCCCACTTAAAATCGTAATATGCTGTATTCTTTCGAACACCTTTATGTAGTTCTTGCTGGGAGATGGTTTCTTGTAAAACAGTTTCCTTCACGTACATCATCCTTCTCTTATTTCGATATAATTTTATTGTATATGCACAAATCGAAGGAATCTAACAAAAAGTACATATATTTCACAAAAATGAACGGAAATCGAATATATTCCGACAATTATCTGTTTCATATTTCATTTTACTTTTAAATATATTAAAATACTTATGAATGATGCATTTAATACACTAAGTTAAACATTTTACATATTTTATAATAAAAAATGTTTCACATGAAACTTCCCATATTTCGTATTATTTTTCTATCATTTTCGATTAGGTTCAAATGTGGGCTTCATATGAAAAAACTAGTAGAAAACACAATTTGTTTTCTACTAGTTTTTTATCACAGTTCTACATATTTAGTCCCCTTTTATATCCTCTCCTACAACGCCCAAGTAATATTCATTTCTTCAAACGACTCCTTACTTACTTCCAATCCTTCGTCATCATCCGTTCCAATCATCGCTACCTCTTCTTTAGACAACGTAATTCCCTCGGTTGGATTTTGAATTTTTCTCTCATACACTAATTGTAAAAGTTCTATTTGCTCCTCTGTCAGTTCATACTCTTCTTCCAATCTTTCAATTGCGGATTCCATATTAAGTAGTGGAATTTCTAATAAGAATCCACCGTGCTCTTCCATCTCTTCAAATGAATCGATTGAATATGCACCGTTATCATCAATCCAAAACGCTGTTGTAATGAAAGGAACTGTTTCGCCTTCTACTTCTTCTAATACGTATTGAAGTGCTTCTTCTTTAGCAATTTCTATCACTTCCGAAGGTGCCCCTTCAAAATAATTTGCCGCATCAATCCACTCGTCAACTCTCTCACTATTCACATCTTGAAGACATACGATTGTGTACTTCGGATGAAACGTAATTGTACCTCTTCCGCCTTGACTATCTTGCATACTATAGTTAAAACCATCCCACGAACTTTCAGGTGAGAAATCTGGATAATGCGCCACACTAATTGCACTCGCAATCGAATTAAAAATACATCCTTTCCATAGTTGTTCTTTACTTATATGAAAGTTATATTTACTCATTCTCTTCCCCCGCATATATATGTTTTTGAATATTATCTTTCGACTTCTCATTCCTTGTAAAGTACTTTTTCATTATATAAAAATAGTAAAAGCACCCTTCATACAAAGGATGCTTTTACTATTCACCTACCACTTTCGCCTACACTCCTCAATCACACTAAGCAAATACCTCTTCGTCATATCAGCCCGTCTCCAACTAGAGATTTTTCGCTTTTCCTTTGGATTATGCCGTATTCGCTCTACTTCTCTTAATAAAGGCTCCCACTTATGAGAGTAAAGTTCCAACATATATTGCAATCCTCTATCTTTTGAAACGATTGTTTTATGATCTAACGTATATAAAATACGTCCCATCGTAACGACAGCTGATTCTACCCATTCTTCTATGAAAAATAAATAAGGACGCTTCGCTTTTTCAAGCCAGTAATGTTCTACGTTATATTTCATTGTATTTACTACATCGTCCCATTTTATTTGAAAGGGAAGGTCTTCTGCTTCTTTCCCGATAACTGTAATGCCTTGGTTTTTCAATGTCCACCATGTTACCGCGTTAATATCCCAATGACCAATATCAGCCTTACCATCTGCACAATACACGTACTCATTGATTTCATGATTGTATTTCCCTAAGTCATCAAGCGGAATATACATACCGTCCATTCTTTTACCTAACGTACTTTTCCTAATTTTTTTATGCAGTTCTATAATTTGCTGTTTTTCAGCTTCATTCACGGAATCACTTATTACCGTAACAAAATCCACATCGCTCGTTTCTATATGAAATGCTCCTAGCGCGATGGATCCGTAAATATATACCCCCACTATTTTTTCATCTGAAAAAATTTCTTTTAATTCTACTATGTACTGCTCCATTAATTGCTTTACTTCTTCTGGTAAAGCATGTTTTATTCCATTCTCCACATCTATCCCTCCATTAAAAAAAGCCTTCGCAAATTCGCAAAGGCTTCCTGTTTTATAAATATTTCTCGATTTCTTCGTAAACATCCTTCAAACGAGGATTTCCTTCTCCAACAATTTCTCCATTCACAAGAACGACTGGATAAAATAAATCTTCCTCCACTACTCGCTCTGCGAATGCTTTTTTATCCTCATCTTCTTGTTCTTCTTGAAAATCAATATAATCAAACTGAAATTTATTTTCTTGTCCTTCATATTTACGACCAATCGCCGCTTGTAACCACTCAAACGTTTCTGTTGAAGATGGCATTCCAACGCAGCTCGCACAAATCACTTTCGTCCCATACACTTGCACATTAACCATTTCTTCTCCCCCACTTCTCGTTCTAACAGTATATTCAGATGTCTTATTGCACAAGCACATCATTTTACAAACTTATTCCATACCCCTATACTGAAAAAACACGTTGTACACATGATAAAATATTTCGACAATAAAACAAGAACAGAAAAAATAGATTTTCCCCTCTATCTTGATTATAATAAAACTGATGAAAGGAGTCGATAAAAATGGAAAACCCACATATGCAAGAACAAGTATTAGAAGTATTAGATAAATTACGTCCATTCTTACTTCGCGATGGCGGAGACGTTGAATTAGTAGACATTGAAGAAGGTATCGTAAAACTACGCCTTATGGGTGCATGCGGAAGCTGCCCAAGTTCTACAATCACACTAAAAGCTGGTATCGAACGCGCACTACTTGAAGAAGTACCAGGCGTTATTGAAGTAGAACAAGTATTTTAATCTAAAAGCAGAAGCGGCTCGTTCAAAATGTGAGGGGGATGGAGCTTCTGACATAGAGGCGCTTTTTGCCTCGGCGGAAGAAGCGAAGCCACCGAACATTTTAGCCGCTGGAGCTAGATAACATCTAAAAGCGGAAGCGGCTCGTTCAAAGCTACTTCTAAGAAAAGAGACCATATTTGGTCTCTTTTTTTGTACGCAAACAAAACATACTCCCCTACACTATTAACATCATAAAACAAAATTGGAAATCCTTCTCAAAAAATGCGATAATTAATATATAGTGAATCGTTCACACATATAAAGCGAAAAACATAGGGGGACGACGTATGCCAAAAATAGGGAGTACTTTTGTAACAATTCAAGAATTAGAACAGAAAAAAGAATATTTATTAAGTCTTTCACCCGCTATACCGACATGGAATACGAGCTATCAATTTTTATTTAAAGAAATACAACAAGAATTATTAAAAAAGGTAAATGAAAAAATTGAAAGACACCACATTATTTTAACTATATGTACAGATCAAAAAGTAGGAGCATAGCTTCTTATTATATAAAGATGGACACGGGTATCTGTTGTGGTATAAAAAAGAGACCTCAATTGGCCTCTTTTTTATACTTTTAAGATAGCCAATCTAGTTTCCTAATGCCTAACTTATCAACTGGTAAACGAAATGACTCGTAAAAATGATTCATAAATTGCTCAGTGCGCTTCACATCATGTAAAATGATTTCTAAACGAGCTCTATAGATGCCTTTTTGTTCTTCGTTTCCTGTTTGATAATATCGTTCAACCGTTTCAAAGTAGTGAAGCGGGAACAGAAGCCTTGCGAATAATAAGCGCCAACCAAATGAAGAGAGCGAATAATTACGTTCATAGTCTGTAATGAATTGAACTACCGTTTGCTCCCAATCTTTCTTTTTCTCTATCATCATATAGCGAATACATTCTGCTATATCCCTACTTGGGTGATCATATACCCAATCAAAAGGAAGTTTTAAGCGCTTCGTTTGATGCCATAATAGCGGTGTAAATCGTTCTTGGCAAATTGTTGCTGCGTCAGTTATTTGTGGTGTATCGTCCATTTCTGTATCGACAACATATTGAATTGCATTTTCTGCAACTCCTAAGTAATACGGGAAGGATTCAATAAACAATTGATCGAATACGTCTGAAGGATGGTTCATCACTTGCGATTGCCAAAACCTTTCTAATTGGTCGAGCCTTTTTTCCCATAATGCTTTCCATTCACCAATGCGGCTTAATTGCTCAACTTCTTCTGGAAAGAATGCACCACGTTTATGGAATATAGAAAGCTCACTTCCTAATGATGTAGCATGTCGCTCTAACATACGCATACCTTTTAATAAGCAGTAATTTTTTTCTTCTATCTCACTTACATGGTAGCCGTGTATAGTCGGAACGAAAGTCGCAACAGTTATATCCCCTTGCTGGTTCATATAATCACTGAGCTTTTTCATCTCTACAAGTACTTCTTCCTCCATTTCTCCAATTGGAACAAGTACATAAATTTTGTTGCGAATCCAAAAGCTTTTATAGGGGCCAAGGGGGATTAATTCTTTAACATGCATGTGATAATGCTCATAAATATGCTGAATCATCGCAGTCGCCACCTATGGTTTTTCTTTATATATATGAGCTTGTGCTCGCCTTTCATTCCTATGCACATGATAAAGCAACGAAACGTATACAAATACTAAAAAGAAAAAAAGGTGATAAACATGAAAGACTCAAATCAACTACAAGAAAGAGCATTACAACTATTACAAGAACGCGGTGTAACAATTGACGATATTGCTGATCTTGTTCATTTTCTTCAAAAGAAATACCATGCAAATTTAGAGATGTCAGAATGTCGCTATAACGTTGAGCGTGTACTATCAAAACGAGAAGTACAAAACGCACTTATTACAGGCATTGAACTTGATGTCCTTGCTGAAAAGGGAATGTTAAGCGCGCCGTTACAAGATATCGTAAAACGCGATGAAGGACTATATGGCATTGATGAAGTCATCGCGCTTTCTATCGTTAACGTGTACGGTTCTATCGGTTTCACGAACTTTGGATATATCGATAAATTAAAACCAGGTATTTTAGAATACTTAAATGATAAATCAACTGGAAAGGTGCACACATTCCTTGATGATATCGTTGGTGGAATCGCTGCCGCTGCTTCAAGTCGTTTAGCGCACCGTGCTGAGCATTCAGAGTAACGTGTCTAGGCCGTCAGTTTCATACTGACGGCCTTTCATATTCCATAAGCATAAACTCTCTTCCACGGCTCCAAAAAACAGGTCCTACTTGAAATCCAATGTTTTTATATAGCCTAATCGCTCTCTCATTAAATGTCGCTACACTCAGTCGAAACATTTTCGAATTCAATTCCTCAGTAGCAAATGCTATTCCCGCTTGAAAAAATATTTCCCCCATCCCTTTCCCTGTTAAATCTGGCTTCATTCCAAGTCCGATATCTACAACATCTTCTCTCGCATATAAATTGGCATCTCTTCCGCCTGGAACTTGTGCATTTTCTCCAAAACAAAAATAGCCGATAAATTCTCCCTTCTCATCACAACAACCGTAATACGTCCCATCTAGCAACTCTTCTATTACTTCAGCATCTCCTGAAAAGCTATATAACGTATACGACTCTTCATACTTCCACGTATTTATTTCTTTCGCTTCTGCCTCCGTTAACTTATGTATATCCATTCATCTCGCTCCTTATCAAATACTCTACTAATCTATATGTATTTACTCATTCATTTTCCATGATTGATTCTCCTCTACTCGTAATATGCATAATTGCATGCGCACACCCATTTAAAAAATGCTAAAATTTATTTGAATCGCTGTTGTTACACTTCTTGATTAAGAAAGACCGTTAACCGGAAAATTAACGTCTTATCAAATTCAAGCAATTGGCACATGTTGTCATCATGAAAGACACTCGAAAGAGTGTCTTTTTTTCTATACCTGAGAAGGACCTGCTCATTTACAAAATAAATGCATAAATTAATATAACTCTTAAACACATTATTCCCTTTCTATATGTTGCGGCGTTCGTTGCGACAGATTCGGATAATAAAAAGCACTCCAGCCAGAGTGCTTTTTACTTTCAAACAAGGAGGTTACATATATGGATAGTACTCTCGTATTTAACTTCGGTATTGGTATTGTTATCATTTTATTCGTCTTCTTTGTACTTTGTATGAGCGGGATATAGTAATCTTTTATGCTGATAACTCCTTTAAAGTGTCACTCAATTTAAACTTTCTTAATTGTAATGAAGCAATCATTGCTGCTCCTGCTCCGAGTATAATGCTAGCTAGTGCCAATATTAAAACTTGATTATACGGAATGATAATAACCGTTAACTCTAAGCTTGATAACACAATATAACTAAATACAATTCCACCTAAAACCCCAATACAACCAGCTATCGCTCCAAGTAAAGTGCCCTCTAATAAAACAATCCGTCTCATTTGCTTCGGAATAGCTCCTACCGCACGAATCATACTAATTTCAGCACGTCTTTCATGTAAACTTGCAACAATTGCATTCATTAGTCCTATACCTGAAATAATAAAAACGATTACAACTAATAAGCGAATTAACATCATCATTTGCGATAATAACTGCTCCTGCTCCTTCAATAAATCGTAGCTGTTAATAACCTCTACGTTATCTTTATTATTTGTAATTTGTTTTACTTGTTTCTTAATCTCTTCAAATGATTGATTAGAATTTGTCATAATTTGAATCGCTTCATATCCTTGTACATGAAACTTATCTCGGGCCCATTGTTCATTCACAAAAATATCTGATCCTCTTAGCCTTAATCCTTGCTCAATAATCGAAACGACTTTAATCGTTTGTTTTTCTTTCCCTTTCCCTTTCCCTTTCCCTTGTACTTCAATCGTATCATGTAACTGAATCCCTAAATTTTTAGCCGTTTCTTTCGTAACGACTCCTTCACCATCTTGTAATGGCTTATTTAAATTTTGCCCTGAAATCACTTTTGCCTTCGTTACTTTCTGATACGCTACAATATCATTACCTATAACTTCCATTGAGTCATAGTTAAGATTATTTTTTTTCACATGTTCATACCATTCTTGATTAGCTTTTTTAAAGTCATAATTTATAAGTTTTGCTGTGAAATCAGTAGCATTCCCTACACTTGCTTCTACACCGGCAACTTTTTTAATCTTCTCCATCCAACTAAACGGTAGAACCTCAATTCCTTGCGACTCCATCGGTACACGTACTACTAAATCCGCTGGTAAATGCTTTTGTAATCCTTTCTTCGTACCTTCATACATAGAGTTTACATACATTGTTCCAACAAGTGCTAACATAAAACCAAATGCTAATATAGCAACAGACACAGCTGCCTTATTCCGATAACGAATTACATTTCGGCTACTAATCGTCGTTTCAATTCGTAATATCATTTGAAGTGGTTTTGCAATCACTGGTGCTATCATCCGAATAAATAACGGAATCGCAAATAACAAACCGACCGCAAATAACAGCGCACCTATCGCACTTGGATTAAAACCGATATACCGCTCTAATACGTTACCCGCTAGTCCAATAACAGTACCAATGATTAAAATGCTACAACTAAAAGCACTCCACCTTTTTTCTTTTTTCTCATTACTAGGAAGACCTGGCCTAAGCGCTTGAACTGGTGGAATCTTTCTAACCATGAAGGCTGGTATAATAGCCCCTATGATAGACATAACAATTCCTAGTAAAAACGTAATGAGTAAAATCTCGCCTGAAATCGAGAATGATTCTTTCCCTGCACCCTCAATATTCACCCATTTATTAATAAATGATGCGGCGATTTTTTGCGTACCTGCTCCAAGAATAACTCCTGCTAGTGATCCGATTGCCCCAATACATAAAGCCTCTAATAAAACGACTAATATAATTTGATTTGGATTACTACCAAGTGCACGTAATAATGCCCATTGCTTAAATCGACTTCTAACAGATAAGAAAAAGCTTCCCATTATTAAAAGTGCTACAACAAATAAGGCAATACCACCTAAACTAAAAATCAATGGCTTCATCACATTTAGTCGTTCAAACGCCTTATCTACATATGTACGTTGATCTACCTTTATATTTTCAAGCTTCTTATTTACATCAAGAGCAATTGCCCTTTTCACATTTACATCCTGTGCTTTCACTTGAACGAGATTGAATTGATTTTGTAGATTCAGTTCTTTTTGAAGCCAACTAATTGGAAAATAAGAACCATGCCCCATTGCCGCCATTAAAGGTGGATTCAAAATCCCGACAACTTTAACAGTCTTTTCTCCATGCGGCGGAAACGGCAGTTTGATCATATCTCCTACACGTATATTTTCACGGTCTGTATACCCTTTTGTCAGTGCTACTTCAGCACCTTCTTTCGGATATCGTCCTTCTGCAACTTTATAAGAACGCATTTCTGGAGAATCTTGCTCAACCCCCCAATAAGATGGCTTTCCTGATAGCTCTTTATAATTTGGTAAAGGATACGGTATAAGTACTTTTGATATTTTTTCAGCGTTTTCTAAGCCATCTATCCCTTTTAAACTTTCATTATTTAAATACATATCATTTTTTATATATCCAAATTGCAAATTATAATCTCCATAACGACTTACTACTTGTTCCTTCACACTTTGCTCGACTGATTGATTACCTAGTAATAACATAGTCGCTAACATAACACCTAACGCTGCTCCAAGGGCAATCAACATATTTCCTAACCAATTTTGTTTCATTGATTTCACCGCATACTTAATTACCCAGCGCATCACCTTTACCTCCTACTTTAAAGTGATGATTCATAATTTCTTGAATGTGAGTAACTTGCTGCTGAATATTACGGAATTTCCATCCTTTACTCTCTGCATGTTCGTGAATCACTTCACCATCTAGTAAGAAAACAACTTTATCTGCATGGGCTGCTACGAATGGATCGTGCGTTACAATAACAGCCGTTTGTCCTAACTCATCGCATGCATTACGAAGGGCCGCGATTATATTTTTGCTATTTTCTGAATCTAATGCCCCTGTTGGTTCATCCGCTAATATAATGGCTGGCTCATTTGCAAAAGCTCTTGCTATCGCAACCCTTTGCTGTTGCCCACCTGATAACTGTGCTGGTAAATGCTTTTCTTTTCCTTTCAATCCAACGAGCTCTAATAAACGATTTGCTGTCACCGTTGCCTTCTTTTGCGAAGCATTATCTAATAGTAAAGGCAGACCTACATTTTCCTCCGCATTAAACACTGGAATTAAATTAAACTGCTGAAAAATAAAACCGATTTTATGCCTTCTAAATAAAGCGAGCTCTTTTTCTTTTAATGTTGAAATCTCCGTACCATCAACTCGAATACTACCTACCGATGGAATATCTAATCCACCTAACAGCTGAAGTAAAGTCGTTTTACCCGATCCACTTGCCCCCATAATACAAACAAAGTCACCTTTTTGAATTTGAACATTAATATCTTTTAAGATCTTTACTATCCCCAATATCAAACGATTTTTCTAACCCTTCAATTTCAATAATATTCATCCCGATATCCCCTTTTCTCTCTATTTACCAATCTATATATTCTATTCGAAAATGCAAAATACCTACTATTTTGTATTTTTTTGTCACATACTAACATTTATATTAACCGGCAGTAAGTGCCCGATTAGTGTGAGCAAATAATCAGTGCGGGATAGACACCCCCCACCGATTAAAATTTCACTTTATTTCTCACGTCAGAAAAGTTGACTCTCGCAACGGAGGTAACCATAATAGTTACACGGATATATAAAAACTATTCACATATCCACAATTAGGAGGAAGAACAATGAAACATGTGATCGTTTATGCACACCCGAATACAGAAAGCTTCAACCATGCAATTTTAGAAACTGTAAAAAGTGAATTAGAAGGAAAAGGGCATGAAGTACGCGTTCGTGATCTATACGAATTAAATTTCAATCCAGTATTAGGTGCTTCCGATTTCATCTCATTTTCTCAAGGAAATACACCAGAAGATATCAAAGAAGAACAAGAGCATATCTCTTGGGCTGATAGCATTACATTCATTTACCCCGTTTGGTGGGCAGGACTTCCTGCTATTTTAAAAGGATATGTTGACCGTGTATTTAGCCACGGCTTCGCTTATGCTTACGGTGAAAGTGGCATTGAAAAGTTATTAAGCGGTAAAAAAGGATTGTTATTATCTACAATGGGTAATACGAAAGAAGCATACACAGCAGGCGGTATGTTTGACGCAATGAAGAAAACAGCGGATGTTGGTATTTTTGAATTTACAGGCATTGAAACACTTGAGCATACATTCTATACAAGTGTTCCTTCTGTGGATGACAGTGTGCGTAAACAATATCTTGAAGAAGTTAAAGACGTTGTGAATCGTGCATTTTAATAAAAAACTCCGGTTATAACAACCGGAGTTTTTTATTTCATCATCAATTTCGGAATATATCTTTGAAGTATACTTTCTAATTCATTCATATCTTCCTGTCTAATAAGTAAATTTACATTGTCATTCGTTTTTTCTCGCCCGCGATATAAAAATATATTTTCTTTTGGATTTTCCCATGTTGATGTTTTATAGCCTTTTAATTCTTCGTATGAATAAAAGTTTAATCCGTCTATTACACCTTTGTCATATATTTGTACACTTTTAATAAGATGGATAGCTATTAAAGTCATAAAACAACTTGCTACAGCATGAATACCTAACTGAACGAGAAACTGTTCAACTGTACCAATATCACCACTTATGTACTGAGCATATATATACATACATTGCCCGATGAAGTACGCTGGTCCAAGTAATGCAATCCAACGTCGCTTCACCCGAGGATATGTTGCAATAAGTTTTCCCGCGCTTTTTTTCATTTCATTTATTTTATATATCTTCCATAGAACAAAGAACAAAACACATAATGTAAAAACAAACATAATACATGACATCCAGTACACTCTTATTCCCTCCCTTTTATATCATTACATGTAAATTTTACATTTTATATGCCTATAGTACATATGCAATTATGCATAAAAAAAACAGGCAACCGCTCCGGTTACCTGCATTTCATTACATCTTCTCAATCCACTCCGTCAAGTTATGCACAACTTGCGTCGGTTGTACTTCATATTCTGTTAACTTCTCCACAGTTGTTACTCCAGTGTGGACAATAAGGGTATGCATACCAGCATTTATCCCCGCTAAAATATCTGTATCGTAGTTATCCCCAACCATTAATGCTTCTTCTTTTTCTACGCCAAGCACTTTTAACGCTTGTTCCATAATGATTGATTCTGGTTTTCCAATAAAGATTGGATCCACACCTGTTGATACTGCTACAACTGATGTTAATGAACCGTTACCCGGTAATAATCCGCGCTCGGTCGGAATTGCGATATCCCCATTTGTTGAAATAAACGTTGCACCGTTACGCACAGCAAGACATGCTTTTGCTAACTTTTCATATGTGATATCGCGATCTAAACCAACAACGACGAAATCAGGATTTTCATCCACAAGTTCAAATCCTTTTTCAACAAGAGCAGCATGTAAGCCCTCTTCACCAATCATATATACAGTTGCATCTTGTTTGCGCTCATAAATAAAGTTCGCTGTAGCCATGCTCGTTGTGAATACTTGCTCCGCTTTTGCTGGAATATCGAAACGAACAAGTTTTTCTGCAACTTGTTCTGGTTTACGAGTTGAGTTATTTGTAACGAATAAATATGGAATACCACGTTCTCCTAATGCTTTTACGAAGTCGCTTGCTTCTTCAATTTGTTCTTCTCCGCGATACATCGTACCGTCTAAGTCAATTAAATAACCTTTATACATCTATTTGTCTCTCCTTCTATGCTAACGTTCTCACCTATCATACCACTCTTATATTAACCCCTTTTTCAAAAGAAAAAAACGCTTTACCCTAAAGCGTCCCATAACGTTCATTTTTTCTCTTTTATTTGATACGAGCAATTACAATCGCCTTCACACATGTTCGTTAACGTTTTCACATTTGCACCTGTAAATAACCGCTTGTACATATCTTTTTCATCTTCACACACTTGCGGGAATTTCTCCGCTATTTCCTTTAACGGACAGTTTTGCTTTTCAAGTATGAAAGAACGTTCCCCATCTCTCTTTATTTGAACCATATAACCATTTTTCTCTTGCATAGCAGCTATTTCCTGTACTTTATACGCTAAATTACTTTGATTACTTATCTTCTTTTGCAACTGCTCTTCCATTCGTTTCGTTCTCGCTTGTAAAACGTAACGAAGCATTTTTTCATCGCCCATTCGAGCTAAATCTTCTAGCATATCAATAGCAAACTGCTTATATTCTTTCGGGAATGTATCTTCTCCCTTTTGACTTAATCCATACAAATATGTTGGTCGTCCAACATGCTGCCTTACCATCTTTGAATAAATTAGCTCATCTTTCTCAAGATTACTTAAATGCCTTCGAATTGCCATTTCCGTAATTTCTAAAGCTTCGGCTAATTCTGCTACAGTATGCTCGCCCTTTACCTTCAACAATTGTACAATCTCTTCTTTCGTCGTACGTGCTTGCCCCATAACTCGCCCTTCTCCCTTTTCTCATATACAATATAAGATCCCCAAAGGAATCCCCGGGGATCTTATAAGCACAATTATTCTGGTACAAATGCAGATACAGGCCCTAATTCCTTTTCTAAATAACTGTGAATATTCGCTGGGTATTTCTCTACCACGGCGATATGTTTTTGAATCGTCTTATATAATTCATCATGATTCATTTGAATATAATCTTGCGTAAGCATTTTTCGAAGAAGAATAATTTCTTTAATATGCGCTCCCTCTTCTCCACTTATAACTCTCTCGTCCATTAAAATATCAATAATATCTTCGTAACTTCCTGGATCGCGCATAATAAATCCATCAATCATCGCATTCCCTACATCTAATATACAATCGATAATAAGATGCGCCATGCGCTCTAATGCGTAGAATTCAAACTCGGTTTCATATGTCTTTTTCTCTTGAAATGTATTTGTTGCTCGTTCTAAACATACTAGCATTTGTTCTATTTTCTTTCTGTCTACGAAGTACATGAATGTCACCTACCTGGAAATTAAAGCATTTACATTTTAATTGTAACGCTTTCTTCTGAAAAAATCGACAATTTTTCGAATTCACCTTTTCCTCGTTATTTGTTATAGTTATATTTGTATGATTTTTGAAATTGGAGGAATGCAACCTTGGAACGTGAACTCGCACTAGAAATTGTCCGTGTAACAGAAGCAGCAGCCTTAGCATCCGCACAGTGGATGGGCCGCGGAAAGAAAAACGAAGCAGATGATGCAGCAACTACAGCTATGCGTGATATGTTCGATTCAGTAAACATGGCAGGTACAGTTGTAATCGGTGAAGGAGAACTTGATGAAGCACCGATGTTGTATATTGGTGAAGAACTAGGAACAGGTAACGGTCCAGAAGTAGATATCGCCGTTGACCCGTTAGAAGGTACAAACATCGTTGCGAAAGGCCTTGCAAATGCAATGGCAGTTATCGCAATCGCAGATAAAGGAAACCTTCTTCATGCTCCGGATATGTACATGGAAAAAATCGCGGTTGGTCCAAAAGCAGCTGGTAAAATTAGCTTAGATGATCCAATTGAAAAAACAATTGATATTGTAGCAGAAGCAAACAATAAAAAAATTCGTGACCTAACGGTTATCATCCAAGAACGTGAACGTCATCAAGATATTATTGACCGTGTTCGTGCAAAAGGTGCACGCGTAAAATTATTTGGTGATGGAGATGTTGGTGCATCAATCGCTACAGCTTTACCTGGAACAGGTATCGACTTATTCGTAGGTGTAGGCGGAGCTCCAGAAGGTGTTATTTCTGCAGCAGCATTAAAATGCCTTGAAGGTGAAATGCAAGCTCGCTTAGTTCCAATGAACGAAGAAGAAGAAGCTCGTTGTCGTGAAATGGGATTAGAAGATCCTCGTCAACTTCTTATGTTAGATGACTTAGTATCTGGTGATGACGCAATCTTCTCAGCAACAGGTGTATCTGCTGGTGAATTATTAGACGGCGTGAAATTCCTTGGCGGAGATTTAGCTGAAACATATTCTATCGTTATGCGTTACAAAACAAGAACGGTACGATTTATTAAAACGCATCACCATTTAGATCATAAACCACACTTAAACTTAGATATTTAATAAAGGAGCCATGTGTATGGAAGAACGTTTCTTTCTGTACGACGATACTGTCGCTACAAAAACTCGTTTCGTTAGCTTTCTGGGGGAAAATGAGCGTCATGATTTAGCGCTTCTATACTCCGATCGTCATTACGGTAAAACGATAGTCCTTGATATGCAGAGCAACAAATTTGCTATCATCGGTCCTGACGATTTAAACGAACCAGGCTACTTAGAGCATGCATTTTCGATGTCTGAAGAAAATGCAGAAGAATTACGCTCATTTTTATTTGAACTTATATAATTTATCTGGTGCACCAGCTAAAATAGCTGGTGTTTTTTCATTATAAGAGTTTTGAATTTTCAATCTTCCGTGTTATACTTATGAACAAATCTATTTGGATAGAAAGGACGTTATCTACGTATGCCAACATTTACTTTGTAATGGACCAGCAATTGGATAGCATTACTCTCAAAAAAGCACCGTGCTTTTTCAAGGGAGTAGTCTGCCCATTCCCATTACGAAGGAACGTAACGCATCTGTAGTATGATGTTTACGGAGGTTCCTCTTGGGGGAATCTCCTTTTATTTTTGTCTACTTCTCATGTCTTCATACTACAAGACATCCAAATAGCTGTATTACGTTTCTTTACCAATATATAAGAGGTGAAGGAAAATGCAGAAAGTACAACTTTCTTGGAGTTTATATGAAAACGAACTAGCAACAATCGAAAAGTATTGTAAAAATTGCAGGCGTACTACCCTTTTTACCGACACGAGCATTCGCAGGCATAACGCAAACGGAAAGAACATATATCGATTTGCAATTTATAAATGTCCGAAAGATCATACGTGGAATCAAAAACTTCATATTTATAAATCATTTACTGATCATGTTGAAACGGTCGATATTACTGAGCCAGAACAGGCTGAAACAAGTACTACCATTTCCATTACACAATACAAAGAAAGTGGTATAGCCGAAATAACGATCGTATTAGACATCGTTTTTGGTTCCCACAGGATTGATAAAGTGTTATCCACATATATTTCAGATTGGAGCCGTACCATCATTGTGGATAAAATTAAAAATGGAGCTATCCAACTAAATGGACAACAAATGAAACCAAACAAAACGCTTTCTGAAGGTGATTACATTTCAATTTGTTTGTAAGGAGGACTCCCATGTTAAAGGTGAGAAAAGGTACGATTGATTTATTGAATGACTTAGATGTAATGTATACAGCATGCAAAGAATCACTCTTACAGAACAAAATTTATCAATGGGATGATTCTTATCCGACGCGAGAACACATTTCCTATCATCTAGAACAAGCCGAATTGTATTGTCTATTCCAAGACCAAGTACTTGTCGGCGCCGTCGTCTTAAACGAAGCACAGTCTCCAGAATACAAACTAATTGACTGGTCAGAAACAGACGGACGCTTTCTTATCGTCCACTCTTTTGTCATCCATCCGCTCGTACAAGGAAAAGGCTATAGCAAAGTACTATTATCCTTTTGGGAAAACGAAGCAACACAAAACACCTACACTGGAATACGCCTAGATTGTTTTACAGGTAATCCCGTTTCATTAAGCCTATATGAAACAAACAATTATATTTGCCGAGGTGCTGTTTATTTCAAAAGTAAACAGCCTCCTCATAATTGGTATAACTGCTATGAAAAAATCCTCTTACAATCGTAAGAGGATTTTTTCATTTCTTCACTTTTCGTAATACAAAGTGTGCACAACCGAAGTTACAGTACTCGTATAAATACTCTGATAAAGTACTAATTTTCGTATCATATGTCGAACGTTGATTACTATCATCAAAGAAACCGCGCAATCTAAGTTGCTCGTAACCCCAGTCTCCAACGATATAATCATATTTATTTAAAATTTCTGCATAGCGCTCTTTAAATGCTTCTTCACTAAAACCGTCACGAAAGTTTTTAATTACTTCGTACTGAACATTATTAACGCTCACCGTAGTATGAATCTCTTGCTTTTGCTCCATTATGAACTTCCTCTCTAAGCATTCTTCTTTTTATCGTATCACAAAGCATAACAACCAACAATTTCAAATACAAAAAATTGAAAATTAGTGCATGCTATGGAGAAGGAGGTGATACATCGTGAAAAAGCAAATTATCCTCTCTCTTCTCACTCTTTCCTTATTTGCAGGCTGCCAATCAACTAATAAAGCCGAAATGGAGCGTGAAGAAGGAAGTCGTGTTCTTGTTTCCAACAAAAACGACATGTATCATACGGAAAACACAAATACAAGGTTAACTAGAGTCGGTTATTCTTCTAAACAGAAGCATGAAGTATCTAACAAGCAAGTAGGCGCTATTAACCGTGAGAAAGTCGCCGAAATGATTACGAGCATGACAGTCAAACTTCCTGACGTCACCAATGCCGCTACACTCGTTACCGACGACGAAGTGTTCGTTGTATACCGTGCAAACACAACGGACCCAAAACTCGTAACAGATCAAGTATATAAAACAGCTTTGTCCATCGTCCCTCGCTATTATAAAGCATATGTATCAACAAACCAAAAGTTGATTTCTCAAATTCAAGGTCTCCAATCTGGTAGCTTAAACGATAAAGAATATGAACAAAGTCTTGATATGTTAAAACGTGAAATGAGCAAAAATCCTCATTTGAATAATACGGGGGATCAAACTTTAAATAATATGATAAAAAAATAAAAAGGTGGAGAAAACATCCACCTTTTTACTATTTCTTACGATCCGCATAAACCTCCATCGCATCACACATAAACTGCGCTAATCCCCCGCCAAACTTATCAATATTTTTCGTAAAGCGCTCATCAGCAACATACATTTGACCGAGTCCCTTAAAGGCCTCTAATGAATATTCACCGAAGTTTTGCAAGTAATCGTACCATACCCCGATTGCTTCTTGCGCCTCTTTAGAATCCGGTGCTCCATTTCGAAGTGTTGCTAGCTTTCTGTAAATATTATTAAACTCCTCCTGTTTCTCTGTAGACATACCCTTCGCTGTTTTATTCGCTTTATCTACAGCCTCATCTCCCCATCGTTCACGTGCCTCTTCTTCATACGGATTATGACTAAAATCAAATCCTTCAAATTTCTCTTTATTCGTCATCTCAATCTCTCCTTTTGTATGCTGAATTGTTTTATTAATCGTCGCTATCACTTTATCCAATCTAGCCCGCTTTTCAAGAAGCATTTTCTTATGAAGCTGTAATGCCTCTTCACGGTCGAATGAAGGACTCATGATAATCTCCTTAATCTTCTTTAAAGGGAAGCCAAGCTCTTTAAAAAATAAAATTTGCTGCAACGTTTCTAAATTTTCATTGGAATACAGACGATATCCAGATTCTGTCGTCTCGTCTGGGGTTAGCAACCCAATTTCATCGTAATGATGCAGTGTGCGCACACTAATTCCAACTAAATTAGCTACTTCTTTTACCCTCATTGTCATGCATATCTCCCCCTTAATACATACGATAAAGTATGACGCAACGTTAGAGTCAATAAGTAAATTCATTTTATTGCTAAAAGTTTCATCTCGCCTATATTTCATGCATAATAGATATGTACATATATTAGAAAGCGGTGAAAGTATGGTTTCAAATACTGTAATTGCCAGTATCATAATTCAACTCGTTGTTTCGGTTCTGGTCCCAATTATTGTACTCGTTTATTTCCGTAAGAAATATAATATTAATTGGAAAATAGTTGGCATTGGTATCCTTATCTTTATCGGGTTTACCCAAATTCTCGAAACACCATTCCAATTATTCATGCGCGGAAATCCAACAATAGGTCCAATTTTAGAAAACCCATTTATTTTCGCAATATATGGTGGGTTGACTGCTGGTATTTTTGAAGAACTAGGTCGTTTCGTTGCCTTTTACTACTTACTGAAAAAATATCGAGATTATAAAGACGGTCTTGCGTACGGAATTGGACACGGCGGTATTGAATCGATTTTAGTCGGTGGATTCGCTGGGCTTCAAACTCTTACCTTTGCAACATCTATTAACAATGGTAGCTTCGCTCAAATGGTTGAACAATACCCACAGTTGAGCCATATCAAGGACTTGTTAATAGAGCAACCTGCCTATTTTTACTTACTTGGTAGCCTAGAAAGAATTATGGCATTAGTACTGCAAATTGCCTTCACAATGCTTGTCGTATACGCGGTAAAACAAAAGAAATACATTTTCCTCGTATACGCTATACTATTCCACGCACTTGTAGACTTTTTCGCAGCACTTTACCAAACAAAAATGATTAACATCTTTGTCGCAGAAGGAATTACTCTTCTCTTCGCGATTGGTGGTTTCATTCTTATTCGTAAAATGAAAGAGAAATTAGTGAGTACAGCAGAGTAAAAAATAAACCACCAAAATTGGTGGTTTATTTTTTATGTGGATTATCGTAACAGTGATAACTTCGGCCACCTCGAAGTTCCTTCTTTGTTTCTGCATCTATAACAATATATTTATGCAACTCATCTGCTTCATCTTGAGAAAAGGAACCAAAAAAATAAACTTGGCGATCAGGATGAATAAACGAATCTTGAAGCACCACTCTACTTCGACAGCCGACAGCTGTTTTTTGTCGGAAGGTAAATTCTGCATCTTGTACTTCTTTCCATAAAATTTTCTTTCGAACGCTATACGCCGCATTTTTGTATTCCTTATAAACCTTCTTATCTAACTGTTCATAAAATAGATCTTCATTCACAAACGATTTATTTTGATTGCCCGGATATTCTAAGTTTTGATTGGATTGTGCATATGCTGTGGACAATTGTATGAGAAAACAAACACTGAATACAATGCATATCATTTTTTTCATAATTGCACCTCAAATTTTGATTTATCCACATTACTTTTCCACAGACTTAGATCACTATGCCCTTTCCAAGAAAAAGGAATTTTTTCCACATTTGTCGAAGTATATATCGTCAACTTGAAAGATGGGGATGAAATATGAAGAAAATTATTGTAATCAGGCATTGTTCAGCAACTGGACAAGAGCGTAATGCCGAATTAACAAACATAGGAAGAGACCAATCAAACACCGTTGCTACATTCCTCATGGAAAATCATCTACAAATAGATCATATTATTTCAAGCCCATTTGTCCGAGCTATCGATTCTATTCGGCCATATGCCCTCCAAGCTAATTTATCTATTCAAGAAGATGAACGGTTAGCAGAACGCATATTAAGCACTGTTTCAATGGATGATTGGCTTCAAAAACTAGAATACACTTTTACCAATATAGATATTGCCTTTTCGGGCGGAGAGTCAACAAAACAAGCAACAGACCGTGCCATCTCACTTATTCAGGAAGTTTTAAAACTAGAGCATGAAACAACATTACTCGTTACACACGGCAACTTACTCACATTAATTTTAAAGCACTTTGATCCTACTATTGGCTTTGACGAATGGAAAACTTTAACGAATCCTGATATTTATGAAATTACACTTGATGAACAATCTATCATACAACGATTATGGGAAGCGCCATCCAAGTAATATCCCTTTCCAATACATTCAGTTGACACTGCGAGAAGATATGCTAGGGCTGCAGTAAAACATAGAGAGGGGTATCATTCAATATGTACGAAGACGTACTTTCTTTACTACATAAAACAAATGCTTCTTATGAAAAGTTTGAACATGAGCCAGTACTTGACTATGAGACTGATCGCATCGTTCGTGAAAGACTCGGCTTACAAGGTACGCCAAGTAAAAGCCTATTTTTAAAATCAAAAGCCGGGGCGTATTACGTATTCTTTACGTTAGAGGGAACTCGCCTCAACCGAGGAGAGATGAAAGAAATAACAGGAGAAAGCTTATCTCTCTGTTCTCCTGATGAGTTAAGAGAAGAGACTGGTTGCATGCCAGGATGTGTAGCTCCTTTCGGTTATTCACAAGATGTAACGATTATTGTGGACAGTTCGATTTATACTTACAAGAAAGTTTTAATCACACCTGGTGTACCCGAATTTACAATTGAATTATCCACAGAGGAACTAAAAAGAATTTTATCAACGTGTCAAAATACTGTTTTAGAGTATAAGAAAAAGGAGAGCTAATATTAGCTCTCCTTTTTCATTATTTCGCTTCTGCTACTTTTTCTTTCGCAGAACGTACTTGCTCATCCGCATGATAAGAAGAACGTACAAGTGGACCAGCTTCACAGTGGCTAAATCCTTTGCTAAGTGCAATTTCTTTAAGCTCTGCAAATTCTGCTGGTGGGTAATATTTAAGAACTGGTAAATGCTTCTTAGATGGTTGCAGGTATTGTCCAAGAGTTAAAATATCCACATTGTTTGCACGTAAGTCATCCATTGCTTCAATTAAATCTTCTCTTGTTTCACCTAAGCCCACCATAATGCTCGATTTAGTTGGAATATCAGGCTGCATTTCTTTTGCTCGACGTAAAAACTCTAATGAACGGTCATACTTTGCTCTAGCGCGAACTCGGTTAGATAATCGACGTACTGTTTCAATGTTATGGTTCAAAATATCTGGTTTTGCATCCATTAACATTTTTAAGTTTTCTTCTACCCCAGCCATATCAGATGGTAATACTTCGATAGATGTGAATGGGTTTTTACGACGTACAGCACGTACTGTTTCAGCAAAAACAGCTGCTCCGCCGTCCTTTAAATCATCACGTGCAACCGCTGTTATAACAACGTGCTTTAAGCCCATTTGTACTACAGAATCCGCTACGCGTTCTGGCTCTTGTAAATCAAGCTCAGTTGGCAAGCCTGTTTTAACTGCACAAAAACGACAAGCACGTGTACAAACCGCACCTAAGATCATAAATGTTGCTGTTTTCCTTACAGCCCAGCATTCATGAATATTCGGACATTTCGCTTCTTCACAAACGGTATGAAGATTCTTAGAACGCATCATTTTCTTTAAGCCTGTATAGTTTTCATTCGTGTTTAACTTAATTTTCAACCATTCGGGCTTGCGCTTATACTCTGTTTGTTTTGTCATGGTTATCAACTCCGCACAATATGAAATAGTTTACCGTGTTCGCTTCTTTCAATGTAACATATCTATTCTAACGTATGAAAGCGATTTGCTCAAATGAAGATTCTAAGATTTTTTCCAATCGTTCCCTATAATGAAATACTCCGTATATCCCACACTAAAAAGAGTGATGTTGTGAAAGGAGTCTATTTCATGCTTCGAAAAATTTCTCTTTTGCTTTCGATTTGCTTTCTTCTCCACCAAAACATCGCTTACGGTGAAGATAATCAGCAAAGCATATATGAAAAGCGCATGGCACTATATAAAGAAACTGAGCAATCTTCCGGTATTCCGTGGTATTACTTAGCCGCAATGGATCAATACGAAAGAAACATACGGAGCGTAAGAAAAGATATACCGAAAAAACCAGATGCCATCATTTCCCTTTATTTCAAACCTGAAATATGGGCTGGACCTGTTAATAGTAATGATACTCTCCCCCATACAATTTCTCTATTTGGCGGAATGGGTTTAGATGGTGACAAAGATGGATTTGCAAATGCAAATAACGACCGTGATCTTCTGCATACAGCAGCAACTATTTTAAAGAAACAAGGAACGTCGGAAGACCGTATTAACATTATGCTTTGGGAATATTATAGACGTGCAAAAACAGTTGAATTAATTACAGAATACGCCCGAATTTATAAACATTATGGACGCATTAATTTAGAAGGAAATGCTTTCCCCCTCCCGATTCGCAGTGACCATAGCTATCGTAGTACTTTTGGTGCTGGTAGAAGTTTTGGCGGCAGGAGAGTTCATGAAGGAACCGATATTTTTGCAGGCTATGGCGTACCAGTAAGGTCTACTTGCTATGGCATTATTGAAACAAAAGGCTGGAACCGTCTTGGCGGATGGCGCATCGGCATTCGTGACCTTCGTAATAATTACCATTATTACGCTCATTTAGGCGGGTTCTCTAAAGAAATACAGCTCGGACAAATTGTCGAACCAGGAAAAGTAATCGGATTTGTCGGTAGTACTGGTTATGGTCCTCCTGGCACAGCTGGAAAGTTCCCGCCTCACTTACATTTCGGCATGTATAAAGACAATGGCTATACCGAATGGGCTTTCGATCCATACATGCATTTAAGCCTTTGGGAACGAAAAGAACGAGCAAATACAAAACGATAACCGTAGCGAATTGCTACGGTTATCTTTTATCCCGCTATTTGTGGGCAGTAAGACCCCTACCTCAAAATTCAGCGAAAGCAAAGAAGTTCGGTGGGGGCCTTACTGCCCGTAAAAGCCCGATTTGTGAAGGCTAATAATCAGTGGAGGACGAAGCCCCCCACTGATTAAAGTTTCACTTTATATTCACTAACTATCCGTTTTCTTTTTATCTGGTACAACAACTCCGCCACTTCCGTAATAAGTAGGTACTTCACCTTGAACGATGCGCGTCGCAATCGGAATGTTTTGCTTCACCTTAATTTCTTTCGTGCGTAACGGAATCATAACTTGTAACGTCACTTCCACTTCCATAATAATTTTGATCGCTGTATTATTAATTCCTTGTGGCTCAACTAACTGTTTAATATCCGTATTCACATGACCAATTGGCGTAAAATTAATCGGAATATCCGGTCCTATATTACCAAGAAGCGCATTATCGGTTATGCGCCCAAAAGGAACTGACATAGATACCCCATTCTCTTCGAAAATACCAAGTGCTTTCGTATCCCCTTTTTCTACTTGTTGTAAATATTTCTCTATGTATGCAGTAGTCGATGTTAATATTTCGTTTACTTGTTTTGTATTTAAATCAATTGTAGATACTTTCCCGTTCTTATCCGTTTGTACTTTCATTAATGAATCTACATCAAACCCTTCATTAATTCGGTCTTTTACCGCTTTCGTCATAACTGCTGTTGCCATTTTATGCGTCTCTGTTTCCCCATACTTAATTAACGTTGGCTGAATACTTTTATTTACAATCCATAAACCTTGAACTACCATTACGATAAAAATAATAAACGAAATAAGCAGTATATACCGAAAGGAAATCGGTCCCCTTCGAAACCGCGAATTTTTCGAACGAAATATGCTCATAAGAAAACCCTCCTTCTTATATTATTTCTATGCAAGAAGGAGGGACGATATATGCTTATCTCATTTTTAATAGTGCATCTTTTCCGATTGTGCCTACCGGAATGCCTAAAGCTTCGGCTTCAATCGTTACTGATTCCAGCGGTGCTTCAAGAAGTTGTTCAATCGTTCTTACACCAACCGCACGGCCAGCAATAATTCCTCGATCGCCTAACTTCTCATTTAAAAGACCTACATCTAGAGCACCGCACATAATATATCCTTTATCGCTCATTACAGCTAGCAAATTTGTCTTCGGAAGTTTTACGCTAACAGCAATGAACGTATAGTTATCAATTATAATTGGCTCTACATTAACCATAGTTCACACTCCTCTCTTTCTTATCTTTATGACAAGAGAAAAATGAGTGTTACAAGTTAACTAGCCTATAGTTTGACTGAAGATGTATAAGTTATCAACATGTCTGTTAGTACATCTCTAAGTAATTCTGGCATATAATATTGTTTGTCAGAAAGTGTGGATAGCTCTGGGTATAAGTATCCGAATGTAAACATATCAATCGTTCCTACCGTATATATACGGTCTAATTCCAGCGATTCGCCGTTAATCAATACATCTTCTAGTAAAATTTTATTCCCTGGAATCGTATCTGGAATCACTTCCAGCCCATCGTAAATCATTTTCCCCATTACTTTTCCGCGAAATCCGAATCCTTTCACCTCAAGATTCTCCATATTCGGGCGGCGCGCTTTCAAAATAACTTCTCTTAACGTTTTCCCTGGTACTTTTAACAGACATGGATTAATTGGATGTGGACAAATTCGATGAATATCTCCGCGCGTCACAACACCTTCATTTAATCCCTCAAGAAGTACACCAGCGTTCACCATCCCAACATCCGCATTACACCACTCTTTAAGCGCACTTGCCAACATATGAGAAAACGTCGTCTCCTTAAACCAATCAACCGGCAATGACTCTTTTAAATGAACGACAGGCTCAGCCATTATCTGTTTACTTTCTTCCTTTAGCATTTCAATTGTGGATAACGGCTCGCTATAAGCACCTAACCGTTCTGTCTTAATCGCTCTACCGTCTTTTTTCACCAGTCTCTTCGTCTCTTTATCCACAGTCAGCTGAACATGTCCAACGTAATGTCCCCACTTTTCACAACAGCAAAGCAAAGTATTATCCACAAGAACACCGCGCTCAAATAAATGATGCGTATGTGCCCCTAAAATAACATCTATATCATAATGCTCAGCCATATACTCGTCCATACTTTTTCCAAGATGAGAAAGTACAACCGTAATATGAGCTGTATCCTTAACTTCTTCTAAAATAGATTCTAAATGGATGATTGGATCTTCGATATGCCAATCGAGCATTTCATAAAACTCTGGATAAGCTACCGTTAATCCAATAAAAGCAATCGTAATCCCATCTGTCGTTGTATGTAATTTATAAGGCCGCGCCCACGCCGGACGTACACCTTCTTTTTCAAATAAATTTGCTACGAGCACCTCAAACCCAGCATCATCATATAGACGATTCAAATGCTCTTTCGCCAATGTAATTCCTTCATTATTTCCGATCGTTACATAATCATATAACGCCTCATTTAAAAGCTTCGTATTCCCAAGTCCATTTGTCGCTTCCGAAATACTATGAAAACGATCCACATGATCGCCAATATCCACAGTTAAAACAGTCTCTCCCGCTTCCTGTCTTCGCTTTTTCTCCCCTAGTACAAACCGAGAAATTTGCGGCCAATTTTCAAAATGACTATGTATATCGTTTGTATGATAAAGGTGGATGATCGTTTCTTTATTTATATTCAGAGAAAAAACCTCCTCTCAGTTCCTTACTGCCATTTACGCTACACGTACGCAATAATCCTGTAAATACTTTTCGTCTTTTCTTGCTATTCTACATTGTACTCGCATTATAAGAAAAAGCAAAAGATTGCCCTTTTATTATGGAAAACTTTATATTTTCTAGTGTGTGAAATGATTTTAGCTGGTGGAGCGGGGATTTGTCAGTATCTTTGCCTTACTTCCATATAGGTGCTCCTCTCGTATTTGAATGTTGAGGGGTATATGAGAGATTTCTTTTGTCTCATTTTGTCGAAACGTCGATATATTGGAAAAATCGCTGATATATTTTACCGAACACCCACCTGGGTATCCCTTCCCAACCAGACCAGCTTACCCAACACAAAAAAGCGCCCTGCATGCAGGGCGCTTTCTTCATACATATATTATCCAGTTCCAGCGGCTAGAATGTTCGGTGGCTTCACTTCTTCCTATGAGGCAAAAAGCGCCTCTACGTCAGAAGCTCCATCCCCCTCACATTCTGAACGAGCCGCTTCCACTTTTAAATATTAACCAATAGAACCTTCCATCTCAAACTTGATTAGGCGGTTCATTTCAACTGCGTATTCCATTGGAAGTTCGCGAGTGAATGGCTCGATGAAGCCCATTACGATCATTTCTGTAGCTTCTTGCTCAGAAATACCGCGGCTCATTAGGTAGAATAATTGTTCTTCTGATACTTTAGATACTTTCGCTTCGTGCTCAAGTGAAACGTAATCGTTTTTGATTTCGTTATAAGGAATTGTATCAGATGTAGATTGGTTATCCATGATTAACGTGTCACACTCGATGTTAGAACGAGAGTTTTTCGCTTTTGGTCCGAATTGTACGATACCACGGTAAGTTACTTTACCACCATGCTTCGCAATCGATTTAGAAACGATTGTTGAAGATGTGTTTGGTGCTAAGTGAATCATTTTCGCACCAGCATCTTGGTGTTGGCCTTTACCAGCAATCGCGATAGATAATGTTAAACCACGAGCGCCTTCGCCTTTTAAGATAACTGCTGGGTATTTCATCGTTAATTTAGATCCGATGTTACCGTCAATCCATTCCATCGTTGCGTTTTCTTCACAAACCGCACGTTTTGTAACTAGGTTGTATACGTTGTTCGCCCAGTTTTGGATTGTTGTATAACGGCAATATGCATCTTTCTTAATGATGATTTCTACTACCGCACTATGAAGTGAGTTAGTCGTGTAAACAGGTGCTGTACAACCTTCTACGTAGTGTACGTGTGCGCCTTCGTCTACGATGATAAGCGTACGCTCGAATTGTCCCATATTTTCAGAGTTAATACGGAAATACGCTTGAAGTGGTGTATCAACTTTAATACCTTTTGGAACGTAGATGAATGATCCACCAGACCAAACTGCAGAGTTTAATGCAGAGAATTTGTTGTCTGTTGGTGGGATTACTTTTCCGAAATGCTCACGGAAAATATCTTCGTTCTCTTTTAATGCGCTATCTGTATCTTTGAAGACGACTCCTAGATCTTCTAGGTCTTCTTTCATGTTGTGGTATACAACTTCAGATTCGTACTGTGCAGATACACCAGCTAAATATTTTTGCTCAGCTTCAGGAATACCTAATTTATCAAATGTTGCTTTAATTTCCTCAGGTACTTCATCCCAAGACTTCTCAGATTTCTCAGATGGTTTTACGTAGTACGTAATTTCATCGAAATCTAAGTCGTTTAAGTCGCCGCCCCATTGTGGCATTGGCATTTCATAGAACTTATCCAGTGATTTTAAACGGAAGTCTAACATCCACTGTGGTTCTTCTTTCATACGTGAGATCTCTTCAACGATCTCTTTTGTTAAACCGCGTCCAGCACGGAAAATCGAAACGTCTTTATCCTTGAAACCATATTTATAATCGCCGATATCTGGCAGTTGCTTCGCCATGTTGGTGTGTCCCTCCTTATATAACCTCGTTTTTAGGAACCTTTAACATTACTTATCCTCGTTTAAGCCCTTTTCTAACGCTTTCCACGCTAATGTTGCACATTTAATACGTGCCGGGAACTTGCATACGCCTTGTAATGCTTCAATATCTCCTAAATCAATGCTGTCATCATACTCTTTTCCTAGCATCATGTCAGAGAAAATTTTAGAAAGCTTAAGAGCCTCTTCAATTTTCTTTCCTTTTACTGCTTGTGTCATCATTGAAGCTGAAGACATTGAAATTGAACATCCTTCGCCTTCAAACTTCGCTTCTTGTACAATACCCTCTTCTACTTTCATCGTAAGTTGAATACGATCGCCGCAAGTTGGATTGTTCAAGTTAACGGTAACACTATCTTCTAACACGCCATGGTTACGAGGATTTTTGTAATGATCCATAATAACTTGACGATATAACGTATCTAAATTATTAAATGACATTTGTGAAATACTCCTTTGTCTTGATTAGCGATTCAACAAATGTATCAATTTCTTCTTTTGTATTATATAAATAGAAGCTCGCACGTGCTGTAGAAGAAGCTTTCAGCCACTTCATAAGTGGTTGTGCACAGTGATGTCCTGCGCGAACCGCAATGCCTTCTACATCTAATACAGTTGCTACATCGTGAGGATGTACGTCATCAATATTAAATGTAACTAGACCAGCGCGATGCTTTGGACCATAAATTGTAACGCCATCTACTTCTGATAGTCTCTCTAAAGCATATTGCGCTAATTCATGTTCATGCTTTTCAATATTATGAAGACCGATTTCTTCTAGGAAATCAATTGCCGCGCCAAGTCCGATTGCATTACCGATAATCGGTGTACCTGCTTCGAACTTCCACGGAAGCTCTTTCCAAGTAGACTCTTGTAAATCTACGAAATCAATCATTTCACCACCAAATTCAATTGGCTCCATATTGTTTAGCAATTCTTTCTTACCATATAATACGCCGACACCTGTTGGTCCGCACATCTTATGAGCAGATAATGCGTAGAAATCACAGTTTAAATCTTGTACATCCACTTTCATATGAGGTGCACTTTGTGCTCCATCAACGATCATGATTGCACCGTTTTCATGTGCGATTGCTCCGATTTCTTTTACAGGGTTAATCGTTCCAAGTACGTTAGAAACGTGCATGATAGAAACGATTTTTGTATTCGGTGTAACTGTTTGACGAACATCTTCTAAAGAAATTGTACCGTCTAGTTGAAGCGGAAGGTATTTTAAAGTTGCACCAGTTTTCTTCGCAACTTGTTGCCACGGAATGATGTTACTATGGTGCTCCATGTAAGAGATGACGATTTCATCGCCTTCTTTTACATTATCAAGACCATAGCTAGCTGCTACTGTATTTAATGCAGTTGTCGTTCCGCGCGTGAAAATAATCTCTTCCATTGATTTCGCATTAATAAACTTGCGAACTTTCTCACGTGCACCTTCATACGCATCGGTAGCTTTCGTACCGAGCGTATGAACACCGCGATGCACGTTAGAATTATATTCTTTATAATAACGTTCTAACGTTTCAATGACTTGAATTGGTTTTTGAGAAGTTGCTGCACTATCGAAATAAACAAGTTGTTTGCCGTTCACTTTTTGATCAAGAATTGGAAACTGTTTGCGTATTTCATGAATATTCATTAGCGAACTTTCCTTTCAATTACCTCAACAAGCTGTGCCTTTACTCCTTCAATTGGAAGCTCATTTACTACAGGTGCTAAGAATCCATGGATGACTAAACGTTCTGCTTCGCGTTTTGGAATCCCACGGCTCATCAAGTAGTATAATTGGTATGGATCTACGCGGCCTACTGAAGCTGCGTGACCTGCCATTACATCATCTTCGTCGATTAAAAGAATTGGGTTTGCATCACCGCGAGCTTTCTCATCTAACATAAGAACGCGAGAAGATTGTTGTGCATTTGATTTAGATGCACCGTGTTCAATCTTACCAATTCCGTTAAAGATAGATGTTGCACTATCTTTTTGTACACCGTGTTTTAAAATCCAACCTTCAGAGTGTTTACCGAAGTGAACAACTTTAGTTGTAAAGTTTTGTGTTTGGTTACCACGACCAATTGTTACTGTTTTTGTATCAGCATATGATCCGTCGCCCATTAAGTTCGTAACGTTCTCTGAGATTGTATTTCCGTCATTCATAAGGCCTAGAGCCCAATCAATGCGGCCATCGCGTCCAACAATTCCGCGGCGGTTAACGTAAGTTGTTACGTCTTTTGCTAATAGATCAACCGCACCGAATTTCACTTGTGCGCCTTGTTCCACGATTACTTCTGCTACGATATTTGCAATACCTTTAGCATTTTCATTTGCAACGTAGTTTTCTACATATGTTACAGTACTGTTCGCATCAGCTACGAATAATACGTGGTTATATACGTTAGCTTCTTCGCCGTCTACTAAGAATACAGCTTGAAGTGGAGTTTCAAGAACAACGTTTTTCGGAACATATACGAATGCACCGCCGTTGATTAATGCAGCATGAAGTGCAGTTAGACGATGCTCGTCTACTTTCACGCCGTCTTTCATTAAGTACTTTTGTACTAATTCAGCATGCTCTGTTGCAGCTGTTACGATGTCTGTAAAAATAACACCTTTTTCTTTTGCTTCGTCTGCTAAAGAAACGAAAGCAGTTGTACCAGTACGTTGTACTAATACGCTGTTATTTTCATCGATTAAGTTTTTCACTGCTTCTGGAAGCTCTGTTAAAGAACTTACAGGCTCTTGCTTAGCAGCGTCGCCTTTTCCGATAAAGTCCCATTTTTCAATTTTCGTTTTATCAGGCGTTGGCATTGGAAGTTCAGTTGCTTGTGCAAGAGCTTGTAAGCGGAACTCAGTCAACCAAGCAGCTTCGTTTACTTCGCTTGCGCGCTGACGGATTGTTTCTTGATCGAAAGGTAATGTACCGATTGTCATGTTTATGCTCCTCTCTTACGCTTCTTGCTCTGCTGTTTCGTCTTCAATACCTAATTCTTTTTTAATCCAGTCGTAACCTTCAGCTTCTAGACGTTGTGCAAGCTCAGGGCCACCAGATTTAACGATACGACCGTTCATCATAACGTGAACGAAGTCTGGAGTGATGTAGTTTAATAAACGTTGGTAATGCGTAATCATTAGGCAGCCGAACTCTTCGCCGCGCATTTGGTTAATACCTTTAGATACAACTTTTAATGCATCGATATCAAGACCTGAGTCGATTTCATCTAAGATTGCGATTTTTGGCTCAATCATCATTAATTGAAGAATTTCGTTACGTTTTTTCTCTCCACCAGAGAAACCTTCGTTTAAGTAACGTTGTGCCATTTCTGGATCCATTTCTAGGAATTCCATGTTTTTATCTAAAGTACGGATAAATTTCATAAGAGAAATTTCATCGCCTTCTTCACGACGTGCATTAATTGCAGAACGTAAGAAGTCCGCGTTTGTTACTCCGCTAATTTCACTTGGATATTGCATTGCTAAGAATAGACCTGCTTGTGCGCGCTCGTCTACTTCCATTTCTAATACATCTTCACCGTCGATGATGATGCTACCTTCTGTTACTTCATACTTTGGGTGACCCATAATCGCAGAAGATAAAGTTGATTTACCTGTTCCGTTAGGTCCCATAATTGCGTGGATTTCTCCACCTTTTACTTCAAGGTTTACACCTTTTAAAATTTCTTTACCGTCGATTGATACGTGTAAGTCTTTAACCGTTAATGTAGAACCAGCCATCTCAATACCTCCATTAATCCTCTATATACATTTTAAAAATTACTAAAACGTTCATATTCTCATTTTATTCTCATTCTAATCTTATAGCAAATAAAATGATATCGCAAACACTAAGAAAATGTAACAATTTTTTCACAAATGTATATAAGTATTTCCTTTACATCCTCTTATGATACACCTTTCTTCTTATATATATAAAGAAAAAAGGACTGGGTTATTCCCAGCCCTTTCCAGCACCTATTCGTTCACAGGAAGTACAGCACCTTTATATTCTTTGTTAATAAAATCTTGAATTTCTTTTGAATGTAGCACTTCTACTAGCTCTTTAATTTCTTTTTTCTTCTCGTCACCTTTACGAACTGCGATAATATTTGCATAAGGAGAGTCTGATCCTTCAATTGCAATTGCATCCTTTGTTGGATTTAATTTTGCATCAATTGCGTAGTTTGAATTAATAAATAAAGCATCACCTTCATTGTTTTCGTACAGCTTCGGTGAAAGTCCAGGTTCTACATCTGTTTTAAACTTTAAATTTTTCGGGTTTTCTACAACATCTTTTACTGTCGCTTTAACAACATCTACACCGTCTTTTAATTTAATAACGCCGCCTTTTTGTAACAACGCTAACATACGACCACGCTCAGCTACGTTATTACTCATAATAACCGTTCCTCCATCTGGAAGCTCTTTTAAGCTTTTATATTTCTTAGAATAAATGCCCATTGGCTCTAAATGAATTTTTCCTGCGTTTACAATTTTATATCCTTTTTCTTGAATTTCTTTATCTAAATACGGAATGTGTTGGAAGTAGTTCGCATCAATTTCTTTATCCGCTAACGCTTTATTCGGTAACACATAGTCCTGGAATTTTTTAATCTCTAATTTAATACCTTTTTTCTCTAATATCGGTTGTGCTTTCTCTAAAATAACAGCGTGCGGCACGTTAGAAGCTCCGACAACAAGCTTATTCTCCTCTTTCCCCCCGCAGGCGGCTAATGTAAATACAGACAGTGCTGTAACAACTGACAGTATAATCTTTTTCATATGATATCCCCTTCTCCCCTATAGTTATGTAGTTAAAAAAAAGAGCCGGCATACACCAGCCCTTCTTCAAACGATTATTCTTTTACAGGAACAACTGCCCCTTTATATTCTTTATTAATAAAATCTTCAATTTCTTTAGAATGCAGCACTTCTACAAGAGCTTTAATCTCTTTTTTATCTTTATCGCCTTTACGAACTGCTACGATGTTAGCATATGGAGAATCACTACCTTCAATTGCAATTGCATCCTTTTCTGGGTTTAATTTCGCATCAATTGCATAGTTAGAATTAATTAGAACTGCATCGCCTTCTTTATTGTTATACACTTGTGGTAATAAACCAGGCTCAATATCCGTTTTGAACTTTAAATTTTTCGGATTATCTGCAATATCTTTCGGAGTCGCTTTAACCGGATCTACTCCATCTTTAATTTTTAAAACGCCTTCTTTTTGTAAAATTGCTAAACCACGTCCATGATCAGCAACAGAATTACTCATAATAATTGTCGCCCCGTCTGGAAGTTCTTTTAAGCTTTTATATTTTTGAGAGTACACGCCAATTGGTTCTAAATGAATTTTCCCCGCTATTTCAAAATCATATTTTTTATCTTTAATTTCTTTTTCTAAATACGGAATGTGCTGGAAGTAGTTTGCATCTAAATCCTTATCCGCCAATGATTTATTCGGCAACACGTAATCTTGGAATTTTTTAATTTCTAACTCAATTCCTTTTTTCTCAAGTAATGGCTTTGCCTTTTCTAAAATAACCGCATGAGGTACGTTAGAAGCACCAACAACTAGTTTCTTTTCATCTTTATCTTTCCCACCACAAGCAGCTAGACCAAAAATTGAAGTTGTAATAAGTGCTGTAAGTAATAATTTTTTCATTTGAAATATCCTCCTGTTTTTCATTATCTTTTATCTATTCGAGTCGTTAAACTATCACCAATCCACTGAATGAGAAATACAACTAGTAATACACAAATTGTCGCAACGATTGTTACATCGTTATTTCCTCGCTGGAACCCTTCTAAATAAGCAAGTGTTCCAAGGCCACCAGCACCAACAACACCTGCCATTGCCGTATAGCCTACTAAAGCAATTGTCGTTACCGTAATACCAGATACTAATGCCGGTAACGCTTCTGGAATTAATACTTTCAAAATGATTGTGCTTGTTTTTGCTCCCATTGCTTTTGAAGCTTCAATTACACCTTTATCAATTTCACGAAGTGCGATTTCAACCATTCTCGCGTAAAATGGTGCCGCTCCAATAATTAAAGCTGGCAGCGCTGCACTCGCTCCGAGAATTGTTCCAAGAAGAATCTTTGTGAATGGGATTAATAAAATAATTAAAATGATGAACGGTATAGAACGGAAAATGTTTACGAACGCTCCAATCACCGTATTAATCGCTTTATTTTCCCATAAATTATCTTTCGCTGTCATAAAGAGTAATAGTCCTAAAATAAGTCCTAAAACAAATGTGGCAAGCGCTGCGATTGCCGTCATATATAACGTTTCACCAGTTGCTTCTAACATTTGATTCCAATCAACATTTGCGATTAACTTATCCATGTGCAATCACCTCCAGCTCTACTTGATCTTGATGAATTCCTTCTATTGCTTGCTGGATCGCTGTTTCTTCACCATTTAAATGAACGACTAGACTTCCGTAAGAGCCGTTATTCGTTTGTGCGATATTTCCTTGCAAAATGCTAACTTCTATATCACCGCGCTGCATTAACCTTTGAAGTACCGGCCTTTCTACCGCTTCACCGACAAACTGCAAACGAATTACTTTTCCATCTGGATATTTTTCAATTAAGCTTTCAATCGTTTCATTTGTATCTTCAGAATCAGTTAACTGCTGTACAAATCGTTTCGTAATATCTTGCTGTGGATTACGGAACACATCAAGTACAGGGCCACTTTCTACAATCTTTCCTCTCTCCATTACCGCAACACGATTACAAATTTTGCGAATAACGTGCATCTCATGCGTAATCAATACAATTGTTAAGCCGAGACGCTTATTAATATCTAATAATAAATCTAAAATTTGATCTGTCGTTTCCGGATCAAGAGCTGACGTTGCTTCATCACATAAAAGTACTTGTGGATTATTAGCTAACGCTCTTGCAATCCCGACGCGCTGCTTTTGTCCACCACTTAGCTGAGATGGGTACGCATCGCCTCTTCCTTCTAATCCAACAAGATGAATTAACTCATCAACACGTTTTCTTCTCTCTGCCTTATCGACACCTGCAATTTCAAGTGGGAATGCGATATTTTCACGCACAGTTCGTGACCAAAGTAAGTTGAAATGCTGAAAAATCATTCCGATTTCTTGTCTTGCCTTACGCAGTTCATTTCCAGTAATCGCTGAAATCACACGATTCGCAATTGTAATTTGGCCAGAAGTTGGTTTCTCTAACTGATTAAATAATCTGATTAACGAACTTTTCCCAGCACCACTATATCCGATAACACCAAATATTTCGCCTTTCTCTATTTGTAAGTTGGCGTTATCTACAGCAGTGACATCACCGCTTTTTGCCTTATATATTTTCTTTACATTCTCTAATAGAATCATGGTGTATCACCCCTTTTTTGTTTAAAAAGCGTAAGCGGCTCGTTTAGAATGTAAAGTGGATGGAGCTTCTGACGTAGAGGCGCTTTTTGCCTCATAGGAAGAAGCGAAGCCATCGAACATTCTAGCCGCTGGAGCTAGATTTCATAAAAACTTTGGATAGACTCCGCATTTTTTTATTTTTGATGCGTGTAGTCCATCGTTATAGCTCCTCTTATTATTTGAATGTCCTCCGCATTCAAACGACAAAAAACCTTTCCGCTTCTAGAGAAGCAGAAAGGTTTATATGCGTATATAACAACATTATCCCTCTCTCTCATCTCTCAAAGCATTTGCTTTGCAGGAATTGGCACCATTTCAACATAAGTTGACGGTTGCCGGGCTTCACAGGGCACAGTCCCTCCACCTCTCTTAATAAGAGAAATCAGATTAAATTTTCGTCTGATTTAAAATTTATGAAATTGTCTATATTTTATGAATTGAATTGTATCAATATCCACACGCCGTGTCAACAGAAATTTTCGCAAAAAAAGAAACTTCAGAATTTTAAGCCCCGACTGACATCGGTTTACATATATGAAACATCGATTCAACTAATAACATCGTTCGATACGTTCCAGAATATTGTACCCGTCCATCACTCATTAACGTTTGCAACCTCATATTTCCAGTCACTAATTTTTGTACATCCTCTTCCTCTAAACAAACGATTTGTTCCGTTCCTCTCGCCTCTTTCAAAAGTTCTATATAATCTCTTGAAATTTGCAACGAACAGCATTCATCTCCAAAACGAAAATTAACAGTTCTTTCTCCTTGCCTTAAAAGCGGTTCTAAATGATATTGACCATTAGCGTAATTTACAAATGATTGAAGCAAAGAATATAATTTCATCCTAAATCACATCCCTCATATCACTTTCTATTACATACCATTCCCCCTTATTAAAGAGCAATCCTGTTACTTTCGCTCGACAAATACTGTATCTATCACGCATGTCGACATATTTCCCAAGAAATATGTCGAGGCGGCAAAAACTTTGCCGCCTACTTTAATTCCGTATATAAATATTCAACCGAATGAAATGCATATATTTTCTTCATCAGTGTCCCATTTTCAAAAACAAGTAAACACGGTACACTTTCTATCCCATACTCTTTCGCTAAATGCGGGGCATAATTTAAATCTAACATCCCAATTTTCAAATCTTCAATCGTCAGCTCGACGACCGTTAACATCTTCTTTGCTAACTGGCATGTTCCACACATTGGTGTATACACATATAACACTGTTTTTTCTTCATTTCCTATTAGGTCTGTAGCTTCGGCACCTGTCCAATCAATCACTTCTATCATTCCTTACCGTAAATATTCTGTATAAACGTCAATGTCAGCTCCCCATAATACATTTGCTAAATGTGAAGAAGGTGCAGTCGCCACCTCGCGATACGAGCGATCAATATAAATATGCTCTGCTTGCGGAAATTCTTTTCGGAATTGTTTCCTTAACTTTTCTCCTGCATCATCAGCATCCACTAGCACATATACGTCCTTATCAAAAAGTTGATCAATGAGCTCATCCATTTTCGACAAACCAATTGTACCATTTGTACAAACAATTTCCACTGGTTCACGAATAATAGATTCAATCTTTCTTCTATCCGATTTACCTTCTACAATAATGACTTTTTCCACATAAATCATATGTCATCACCCGATCACCATATACTATACAACCTTTAACTTAGTATATAGTATATTCGTTATTTTCATGTTGTTTCCTGTTTATTTTTGCAAAAGAAAAGCGCAAGCGGCTCGCTCAGAACAGGAGAGCATTGGAACTCCTGAACTAGAAGCGCCTTTTGCCTCAAGTGAAGGCGTGAAATGATCGACTGTTCTAGCCGCTGGAGCTAGACAACGAAAAGCGCAAGCGGCTCGCTCAGAACAGGAGAGCATTGGAACTCCTGAACTAGAGGCGCCTTTTGCCTCAAGTGAAGGCGTGAAATGACCGACTGTTCTAGCCGCTGGAGCTAGACAATGAAAAGCGCAAGCGGCTCGTTCAGAACGGGAGGGCATTGGAACTCCTGAACT